>NZ_JBKDRI010000151.1:0-55807 GCF_046341535.1 Acidovorax sp.
GCCGCGCCGGCACCCCCAGGTTCACCCACAGGGAGGTCGCCGGCACCTGCAACTCCAGCGGCAGGCGGGCCGGCCAGTGGGCCAGATGGGGGCGGGGGGGGGGGGTCGGCAGCAATCGGGGCGCTCCCAGTGGGATACACAATACGACGTTGGTTCAACCTGAAAACGGCTGTTGGATGCTTTTGCCAGCGCTGCTGTTGGGGGGTCAGGCAAGGCGCGACGACGCGGCAGGCTCGTGCCTGAAAGGAGGCGCAACACCGCATGGCGCTCCAAAAGCGGTGCTGGCAAGTGCATAGCGCTGTCACCCCAAAGGTGAGGCTGCAAAAACAACCCAAGGCCAGAGCCCACGCGGTGTGCGCCAAGATTACAAGCGGTCAACTGCCGTTTTTAGGGTGACTCCGCCGACCCCTTTGTCCCGCCCGGGACAAATTGAAACGTGAGGTGGGTTTGAAGTCTCTACAATAAAAAAAGCACGACCGTTCTTTTGTCACTTTCCAAGGAAGCAACAGCATGACCGCTGAATACAAAGTCCACGGCTCGGTTGCCGTGATCACGCTGGCGAACCCCCCCGTCAATGGATTGGGTCTGGCAACCCGCCAGGGCATCGTTGAAGGCCTGGGTCGAGCCCATGCGGATGCAGCGGTCACGTCCATCGTGATCACTGGCGCGGGTGGTGCGTTTTCCGGCGGCGCCGACATCAAGGAATTTGGCACCGACAAGTCGTTACAAGAGCCGAACCTGCTGTCGGTGATCGCTGCCATCGAACACTCGCCCAAGCCGGTGGTCGCCGCCATCCACAGCGTTGCCATGGGCGGCGGCCTGGAGCTGGCCCTGGGTTGCCACTACCGCATCGCGGCCCCTGGTTGCGCGATTGCCCTGCCGGAGGTCAAGCTGGGCCTGATCCCTGGCGCGGGCGGCACGCAGCGACTGCCCCGCGTGATCGGTGTCGAGGCAGCCCTGAACATGATCGTGAGCGGTGAGCCGGTCAAAAGCGAAATCATTGCTGCGATGTCCGGCCAAAAGCTGTTTGACACGATGTCCGCGTCGGCCGAGTCGCTTGCGGCGGAAGCCCTGGCGTTTGCCCAGCGCGTGGCCGAAGACCATGTCGGGGGCAGACCGCTGCCCTTGGTTCGCAACCTTCCCTGCAAGCATCCCGAGGGCGACGCGTACTTCCAGTTCGCGCGCAACATGGTCCAGGGCATGGCCAAGCACTTCCCGGCACCAGTCAAGTGCGTGGACGCCGTCGAAGCCGCCACAAAAAAGAAGTTTGCCGATGGCATGGCCGTCGAGCGCGAGATCTTCATCAACCTGATGTGGACGCCTGAATCGCGCGCGCTGCGCCACCTGTTCATGGCCGAGCGTGCTGCAAGCAAGATTCCTGACGTGGCAGCCGACACCCCCCAGCGCGACATCAAGCGGGTGGGCGTGATCGGCGCGGGCACCATGGGTGGGGGTATTTCAATGAACTTCCTGAACGCAGGCATCCCGGTCAAGATTCTGGAGATGAGGCAGGAGGCCCTGGACCGCGGTGTGGCCACGATCCGGAAGAACTACGAAGCCCAGGTCAGCAAGGGCAAGCTCAAGCAGGACAACTACGAGCAGCGCATGGCCCTGCTGAGCACCACGCTGACCTACGACGACCTCAAGGACTGCGATCTCATCATTGAGGCCGTCTTTGAAGAGATGGGCGTCAAAGAAGCCGTGTTCAAGCAGCTTGACGCCGTGGCCAAGCCCGGTGCCATCCTGGCGTCCAACACCTCGACGCTGGACGTGGACAAGATCGCGGCCTTTACCAAGCGCCCGCAGGACGTCGTGGGCATGCACTTTTTCAGCCCCGCCAACGTGATGAAACTGCTGGAAGTGGTGCGCGGCAAGGAAACCGCCAAGGACGTGCTGGCCACCGTGATGGCGACGGCCAAGAAGATCAAGAAGACCTCGGTGGTTTCGGGCGTGTGCGATGGCTTCATCGGCAACCGCATGATCGAGCAGTACAGCCGCCAGGCGGGCTTTTTGCTGGACGAAGGCTGCACGCCCCAGCAGGTGGACAAGGCCATCGAGGCCTTCGGCTTTGCCATGGGCCCGTTCCGCATGGGTGACCTGGCGGGCAACGATATTGGCTGGGCCATCCGCAAGCGCCGCGCAGTCGAGCGCGCCGACATGAAGTACAGCCGCACGGCCGACAAGCTGTGCGAACTCGGCCGCTTTGGACAGAAAACCGGTGCAGGCTGGTATGACTACCAGGCCGGCAAGCGCGATGCGATCCCGAGCGACCTGGTCAACGCGATGATCGAAGACCACCGTTCGGCCCTGGGCATCACGCCGCGCAAAATTTCAGACGAGGAAATCGTGCAGCGCCTGGTGTTTGCTCTGGTCAATGAAGGCGCGCACATCCTGGAAGACGGCATTGCCAGCAAGTCCGGCGATATCGACATGGTGTACCTCACTGGCTATGGCTTTCCCATCCACCGGGGCGGCCCCATGCACTACGCCAGCGAAGTCGGCCTTTTCAACGTGGTGCAGGCGATGAACCGCTTTGCCAAGAACCCGCTGGATGACGCCGCGTTCTGGAAACCCGCGCCGCTGCTGGCCAAGCTGGCCGCTGAAGGCAAGGCTTTCCAGTAAGCGCGCTTCTTCTTACCGAGCAAAGGATTCCACATGACCTCCGCAGTGATTGTTTCCACCGCCCGTACCCCGCTTGCCAAGAGCTGGAAGGGTTCCTTCAACATGACGCATGGTGCCACCCTGGGCGGCCATGTCGTGCAGCACGCCGTGCAGCGTGCCGGCATTGACCCCGCTGACGTGGACGACGTCATCATGGGCTGCGCCAACCCCGAAGGCGCGACGGGGATGAATATCGCGCGCCAGATCGCACTGAAGGCGGGCCTGCCCATCACGGCCTCGGGCATGACGGTCAACCGCTTTTGCTCGTCGGGCCTGCAGACCATTGCCCTGGCGGCGCAGCGTGTGATTGCCGGTGAAGCCGACGTGTTCGTGGCGGGCGGCGTTGAGAGCATCTCCTGTGTTCAGCAGGAGATGAACCTGCACATGATTCAGGACCTGGCCCTGGCCAAGCACAAGCCCGAGATTTACTGGAGCATGCTGCAAACCGCCGAACAGGTGGCCAAGCGTTACCAAATCAGCCGCGAAGCCATGGACGAGTACGGTGCGGCCAGCCAGCAAAAGGCGTGCGCCGCACAAGCCGCCGGCCTGTTTGATGCCGAGATCGCGCCCATCAGCGTGACCGCCGGCGTGGCCGACAAGACCCTGGGGCTGATCACCCGGCAAGTGACCGTGAGCAGGGACGAGGGCACGCGCGAAGGCACCACGGTGCAGGCTATCAGCGGCTTGCGCTCGGCGCTGCCGGGTGGCCTGATCTCAGCCGGCAATGCCAGCCAGTTTTCAGACGGTGCCGGTGCCTGCGTGGTGACCAGCGAGGCGTATGCCAGCAAGAAGGGGCTCAAGCCGCTGGGCCGGTTTCTGGGCTTTGCGGTGGCAGGATGCGAGCCGGACGAGATGGGTATCGGCCCCGTCTTTGCCGTGCCCAAGGTGCTCAAGAAGCTGGGCCTTGCGGTGCAGGATATCGACCTGTGGGAACTGAACGAAGCCTTTGCCGTGCAGGTGCTGTATTGCCGCGATACGCTTGGCATTCCGGCCGATCGCCTGAACGTCAATGGCGGCGCGATTGCCCTGGGCCATCCCTACGGTGTGTCGGGCCAGCGCCTGACGGGTCATGCACTGATTGAAGGCAAGCGCCGCGGTGCGAAAAAGGTGTGCGTGACCATGTGCATTGGTGGCGGTATGGGTGCTGCCGGGATCTTCGAGGTGCTCTGATCCATGGCCCCGATCGCCCTGTGCATGGCCTGTGGCTTGCGGTCGCGTGCCGGGGTTTTTGTGGCTTTGGCCCTGTTTTTGTTGTAGCTTCCGCTTGTTGATCGACAGGCCCCAAACGCCACCTTTGCCTCAAAGCCCATGAGCCTGCGCCCCACCATTGAGTTTCTGCTGTACCAGTGGCTGGAGGTAGATACGCTGCGTGAGCGGGAGCGCTTTGCCGACCACTCCCGCGACACTTTCAACGCCGTGCTCGATACCTGCGAGCGCATTGCCCGCGAGAAGTACGCTCCGTTCAACCGCACGGTCGATACCCAGGAGCCGCACTTCGATGGCGAGACGGTGACGCTGCCGCGGTGCACGCACGATGCGCACAAGGCATACGCGGAGTCGGGCATGCTCAGCGCCGCGCAGGACTACGACGTCGGCGGCATGCAGTTGCCCTACACGGTGGAGGCTGCAGCCAACAGTTTTTTTGCGGCCGCGTCGGTCAGCATCGGCGCTGGCTTGCTCACGGTGGGCAACGCGAATTTGCTGATGGCGCACGGCACCGCGCTGCAAAAAAAGGTGTTTGCACTCAACGAATTTTCGGGCCGCTTCTCGGGAACCATGTGCCTGTCGGAGCCGCAGGCGGGCTCGTCGCTCAGTGATGTGGCCACACGCGCAGTACCCGACGAGGGCCCGGCGGTAGCCACCGATGGCGCCGTCCATTGGCAAAGCGACCCGCTGGGACCGCGCTACCGCCTTCAGGGCAACAAGATGTGGATTTCGGCGGGCGAGCATGAGCTGACCGACAACATCATCCACCTGGTGCTGGCCAAGATTCCCGGCCCCGATGGCAAGCTGGTGCCTGGCACCCGGGGCATTTCGCTGTTCATCGTTCCCAAGAAGCTGGTGGATGCCGAAGGCAGGCTGACTGGCGTGCGCAACGATGTGGCGCTGGCAGGCCTGAATCACAAGCTGGGCTGGCGCGGCACCACCAACACGCTGCTCAACTTTGGCGAGGGCAAGTACCCGGTGGACGGGCGGGCTGGTGCCGTAGGCTACCTCGTCGGCCAGCCGGGCAAGGGCTTGCACTGCATGTTCCACATGATGAACGAGGCCCGCATTGGCGTGGGCATGGCGGCCACCATGCTGGGCCTGGCCGGTTACTACGCCAGTCTGGACTACGCCCGAAACCGTCCCCAGGGCCGCCCCGCGCAGGGCGGGCAGACGGCGGTGGGCGCAGCCCCGGCGGTGGTGAAAGACGCCGCGCAGCCCCAGGTGCGCATCATTGAGCATGCCGACGTCAAGCGCATGCTGCTGGCGCAAAAGGCCTATGGCGAAGGCGCGCTGGCGCTCAACCTGTATTGCGCCCGCCTGGTCGACGAGATGCGCACTGGCGAAGCCGCCCTGGCCGACGATGCCTGCATGCTGCTGGAGGTGCTCACCCCCATTGCCAAGAGTTGGCCCAGTGAGTGGTGCCTGGAGGCCAACAGCCTGGCCATCCAAATCCACGGCGGCTATGGATACACGCGCGACTTTCCGGTCGAGCAATACTGGCGCGATAACCGCCTGAACATGATCCACGAAGGCACCCATGGCATCCAGGCCATGGATTTGCTGGGCCGCAAGGTACTGATGGAGGGCGGCCGTGGCCTCACGCTGCTGGCGGGTCGCATCAATGCCACCATCGAACGCGCCATCCAGGTGCCCACGCTGGCAGCCCACGCCAACGCGCTGGGCGCAGCGCTGCAGCACGTGGGCGCGGCGACCCAATCGGCCTGGGCCACGGGCCAACCAGCGGATGCGCTGGCCAACGCCGTGCCATACATGCAAGCGTTTGGCCACACGGTGCTGGCCTGGATCTGGCTGGACGTAGCGCTGGCTGCTCTGGCTGCCGACGCAGGCCAGGCGCAGGCTCCCACGGCAGGGCGGCTGGGCGCTACGCGCTATTTCTTCCATTACGAGCTGCCCAAGATCGAAGCCTGGCTGCAGGTGGTGCACAGCCGCGATGCCACCTGTGCGGCGTTCCCGGAGGATGCCTTCTGATATGGCGACCCTGCGAACATTGCAGCGCTTGCAGACGCTCATCTGGGTGCTGATCTACGGCGGCCTGCTCACCCTGGTCCTCGGCATCGCCACGGCGCGTGCGGATGGCGCGCTGGGCTGGACGCTGGGCGTGGCCGGTGGCCTCGTCGCCGCCGTGGGCGTGGTGCTGATCTTCGTGCGCGCACGCATGAAGCCGGACGCGGATCGCTGAGGCCACAGGCCCCCGCAGCGGGCCCGGCCCGGTACCCGCTTGAACCTAAAAACGGCAGTTGGATGCATTTGTCAGCGCTGCTTTTGGGGCGCCAGGCAAGGCGCGACGACGCGGCAGGCTCGTGCCTGCAAGGAGGAGCAACACCGCATGGCGCTCCAAAAGCGGTGCTGGCAAGTGAATAGCGCTGTCACCCCCAAGGTGAGGCTGCAAAAACAACCCAAGACCCGAGTCCACGCGGTGTGCGGCAAGATGACAAGCGGTCAACTGCCGTTTTTAGGTTGAACAGAGGGCGGGGCGCCGCGAGCCGCGCAAGCGACACGGCGTGCTTCGCAAGCACCGCACAATGTCACCAGCGACGCAAGCGCCAATGGTGCAGCACGGACGATGCCAGCAGCCTCGCTGCGGCACACTCCGATCCCGCGCCCAGTCGTGCGCCATTCAATGCCAGGAGACCCCATGATTGCCCGCACCATTGAGCAACTGTTTGACCTGACGGGCAAGACGGCCCTTGTGACCGGCGGCTCGCGCGGACTGGGGTTGCAACTGGCGCACGCGCTGGGTGAGGCGGGCGCACGCATCATGCTCAGCTCGCGCAAGGCCTCCGATCTGGAAGAAGCTGTTGCCGAACTGCAGGCTGCGGGCATCGACGCGCGCTGGATCGCGGCGGACTGCGCCGATGAGGCCGACATCCGTCGCCTGGCTGATCAGACGCTGCAGCGCATGGGCGGCGTGGATATCCTGGTGAACAACGCGGGTGCCGCCTGGGGCGCTCCGGCCGAGGACCATCCCGTGCAGGCCTGGGACAAGGTGATGAACCTCAATGTGCGCGGCTATTTCATCCTCTCTCAGCATCTTGCCAAGCACAGCATGATTGCGCGTAAATGTGGCAGCATCATCAACGTGGCGTCGATTGCGGGCCTGGGCGGCAACCCCAAGCGGATGAACACCATTGCTTACAACACATCCAAGGGTGCGGTCATCAACTTCACCCGTGCGCTGGCGGCCGAATGGGGCAAGTACAACATCCGTGTCAACGCAATCTGCCCGGGTTTCTTCCCGAGCAAGATGACCGCTGGCACGCTCCAGGCCCTGGGCGAGGAGGCCCTGGCCGCGCATGCGCCGCTGGGCCGCCTGGGCGATGATGAGGATCTGAAGGGTCTGTGCGTGTTGTACGCGTCGGATGCTGGCAAGCACATCACGGGTCAGTGGTTGGCTGTGGACGGCGGGGTGAGTATCGTTACCGGCGGTTGATTCATTGAGTCGGGATCGTTGCACCCGAAACACCCGTTCGGGCTGAGCATGTCCAGGCCTTGCGCGGCGCTTCGACAAGCTCAGCGTGGGCGGCTTCAGGTGCATTGATGCCTAAGTTCTAAGGAAATCCCTTGAAAAGTTTCGGTGTCGAAATTCCGTTTGTCAGCCACCTGGGCTTCACGCTGCACCGCATGGAAGGTGGTGAGTCGGAGCTGCGCTACGAGGCCAGGCCCGAGCATCTGAACTCGTTTGAAGTGACCCACGGCGGCGCGTCGATGACGCTGCTGGACGTGACCATGGCCACCGCGGCGCGCAGTCTGACGCCCGAGATGGGCGTGGTCACCATCGAGATGAAGACCAGCTTCATGCAGCCCGCGCGCGGCCCGCTGGTGGCCAGGGGGCGGCTCATCCATCGCACCGCCACCATGGCCTTCACCGAAGGCACGGTGGTTGACGCGCAGGGCAGGGTGTGTTGCCACGCTACGGGCACGTTCAAGTACGTCAAGCGCTTGCCGGTGGACGGGCGCAATGTCAACAACCTCAGGGTCATTTCCACCGATTGAGTGAAAAATTGAAGTAAAAATAGCGTTTACGCTTGATGTGTATGCGATAGCAGCTATCAAAAAAATAGCATTTACAGCATTTTTGAAGGAGTTCGCCCATGCCCCGCAACCAGCAAATCGTTCTCGACAACCGCCCCCAGGGCGAAGCCGTGGCCAGCAACTTCAAGCTGATCGCTACCGACACCCCCGCGCTCAAAGACGGTGAGGTGCTGGTGCGCCACCACTACCTGAGCCTGGACCCCTACATGCGCGGCCGCATGAATGAGGGCAAGAGCTACGCCGCATCGCAGGCCCTGGGTGAGGTGATGATTGGCGGCACGGTGGGCGAGGTGGTCGAGAGCCGCAGCACCAGGTACACCGTGGGCGACAAGGTGGTGGGCATGGGTGGCTGGCAGGAATACTCGGTGGTTGACGGCAACGCCGTGGGCGCGCTGCGCAAGGTGGATACAACCCATGTGCCGCTGTCGCACTACCTGGGGGCCGTCGGCATGCCCGGCGTGACGGCCTGGTACGGCCTGGTGAAAATCATCGCCCCCAAGGCGGGCGAGACCGTGGTGGTGAGCGCTGCCACCGGTGCGGTGGGCAGTGCGTTTGCCGCGCTGGCCAAGGCCCGTGGCTGCCGCGTGGTGGGTATTGCGGGTGGCCCCGACAAGTGCAAATACGCCACCGAAGAACTGGGCTTTGACGTGTGCATTGACCACCGCGAGCATGGCGACCTCAAGTCCATGTCCAGAGCCCTCAAGGAAGCCTGCCCGAACGGCATCGACGGCCATTTTGAAAACGTAGGCGGCTACATCCTCGACGCCGTGCTGCTGCGCACCAATGCGTTTGCCCGCGTGGCCGTGTGCGGCATGATCGCCGGCTACGACGGCCAGCCGCTGCCGTTGCAGAACCCTGCGCTCATCCTCATCAACCGCTTGAGGGTCGAGGGCTTCATCGTCAGCGAGCACATGGAGGTGTGGCCGGAGGCCCTCAAGGAACTGGGCATGCTGGTGGCCACGGGCAAGCTGCGCCCGCGCGAGACCGTTGCCCAGGGCATCGCTGCGGCGCCCGAAGCCTTCCTGGGTCTGCTCAAGGGCAAAAATTTCGGCAAGCAACTCGTCAAGCTGGTGTGAGGTATCGCTTGAGTTACTTTGCGCCTGCCTTCGCTAGAGGGACGCTGCCGCTACCGCCACCGGCAACGGATGCGATCGCGGCGTGGCGCGGCGGCCCTGGCGCAGCGGCTCCGGCGTGGGGCGCATCAGTCGCACCGGCGGTGCTCACGCCCGATTTTTTCGGAATGCGCCCATGACAATCCGATGGGTGTGGGCCCGCTTTGATGACCTGGGCGTGCACGCGCTGCACGACGCGCTTGCGCTGCGCTGCGAGGTCTTCATCCTGGAGCAAGGCCCCTACCAGGACCCGGACGCAGCGGACAAGCGGTCGTACCACCTGCTCGGGTATGACGCTGCGGGCGCGCTGCAGGCTTGCCTGCGCGTGGTGGACCCGGGGGTGAACTACCCCGAGCCCTCCATCGGCCGGGTGGTGACCGCCAGGCACGCGCGCGGCAACGGCACTGGCCGGGCACTCATGCAAGAGGGCATTGCCCGTTGCCAGGAGGCCTGGCCGGGCCAGGGCATCCGCATCAGCGCGCAGGCCCATTTGCGGGGTTTTTACGGCAGCCTGGGCTTCACGGCGGTGTCTGAGGAATATCTGGAAGATCACATTCCCCATGTCGAGATGCTCAGAAGTGCGACCCCTAACGGATCAGCCCCATCATCGTGACCACCACCCGAGCCGGGCACGGGTCAGTAGGGGCCAGTGACCGGCAGATCTTCAGCGGAGAAACCGATGTCCCACCTCATCTTGCACCACTACCCGTCGTCGCCGTTCTCCGAAAAGATCCGCGCCGTGCTGGGCTACAAGCAACTGGCCTGGAAGTCCGTCATCATCCCCAGCGTCATGCCCAAGCCCGATGTGGTGGCGCTCACCGGCGGCTACCGCAAGACGCCCATCCTGCAGGTCGGCTCCGACATCTACTGCGACTCGGCCCTGATCTGCGATGTGCTGGAGCACGAGCAGCCCGAGCCCATGCTCTACCCGCCACACATCAAAGGCGTGGCGCGCGTGTTTGCGCAGTGGGCCGACTCCACGCTGTTCTGGGCTGCCATGGCCTACAACCTGCAGCCCAAGGGTGCAGCCCTGTTGTTTGCCAAGCTGCCCGCCGAAGCGGCCCAGGTGTTTGCAGCCGACCGCCGCGCCATGAGCGGCGGCATGCGCCGCGACCGGCCCGAGGACGCCACGGCTGCCTACCGCTCATACCTGCGCCGCATTGCGCACATGGTTGAAGAGCACGACTTTCTCTTCGGCGCCGCGCCCTGCCTGGCCGACTTCGCGGCTTACCATCCGCTGTGGTTCACGCGCCAGTGTGTGCCGTTGATGTCCGACATCTTCACGGCCACACCTGCCGTGCTGGAGTGGATGGACCGCATGGCCGACATGGGCCATGGCCGCATGGAGCCGTTCACCGCGCACAGTGCCATCGCCGTGGCGGCGGGGTCGGATCCCTTGCCTTTGGTTGGCGATGTGTTCCAGGATGAACACGGCATCCCGCTGGGCAGCCAGGTGACGGTTGCGGCTGAAAGCTTCGGCACCGAGCCGACCGAGGGCGAGCTGATCGCCGCCACCCGCACCCGCTACAGCCTGCGCCGGACTGACCCGCGTGCGGGAACGGTGCATGTGCATTTCCCGCGCATCGGATATGTCCTCCGAGCATGCCTCTGAGCAGAGCCCGCCCAGCAAGGGAACGCCGGATGCAGTCGAATACCCGCGATCGTTACGCACTGAAGGAGACACACCCATGATCGACCGCTTTTCCGGCAAAACCGCCGTGCTCACCGGCGCCGGCTCGGGCTTTGGTCTTGAATGCGCGCGCATCGGGGCCCGCCTGGGCATGAACCTTGTTCTGGTCGATGTGCAGCAGGACGCGCTTGATGCAGCCGCCGCCGAAATGCAGACCGCCGGGGCGCAGGTGCTGTCGTGCAAGGTCGATGTATCCAGCGCCGCGCAGATGGAGCAACTGGCCGCCGATGTGCAGCAGCGCTTTGGCGCGCCGCACCTGGTGTTCAACAACGCGGGAGTGGGCGCGGGCGGCCTGGTGTGGGAAAACTCGGCCATCGACTGGCAATGGGTGCTGGGCGTGAACCTGATGGGTGTGGTGCACGGCGTGCGACTGTTCACGCCGATGATGCTGGCCGCCGCCAAGGCCGACCCCACCTGGCGCGGGCACATCGTTAACACGGCCAGCATGGCCGGCCTGCTCAACGCCCCCAACATGGGCATCTACAACGTGAGCAAGCACGCGGTGGTCAGCCTGTCCGAAACGCTGTACCAGGATCTCCGCCTGGTGACTGACCAGATCAGCGCCAGCGTGTTGTGTCCGTATTTTGTACCCACGGGCATCAGCCAGAGCCATCGCAACCGTCCGCAAGACATGGCCATAGACCGGCCCACCAAAAGCCAGCTCATCGGCCAGGCGATGAGCGACAAGGCCGTGAGCAGCGGCAAGGTCACGGCCGCCGAGGTGGCGCAAAAGGTGTTTGACGCCGCCGCGCAGGGCCAGTTCTACATCTACAGCCACCCCAAGGCGCTCGCCTCGGTGCAGACGCGCCTGGAGGACGTGGTGATGGGGCGCAACCCCAGCGATCCGTTCGAAGCCCGGCCCGAGCTGGGAGCCCAACTGCGGGCCGCATTGCGATCCGACTGATCCGCGCTGGGCGTGGCGGCCGCGCCCGCATCTGTGAGCGGCCGCCATCGCGCAGACCGAAAGCCCAGCGCGAGGGCGGTCTGTGCATGGGGCGTGGCCACCGCAGGGTGCACCCTATGGGGATGCCGACGGCGCGGTGTTACATTGCGCCGCAGAGTCTGGCCTGTTGCACCTTTCAACCCACCACGCACCACCCCGCCCTATGCCTACTGAGCGCCAAAGGCTCATCCGCATGCTCTTTGACGAGACCATCGCGATGTACGCCCACCGCGACGCCGGGCTGCTCACACGGTTCAGCGAGGCGTTTTGCGGCTTCACGGCGCATGGTGACCAACTGGTCAAGGGGCGCAGCCGCTGGGTCGATCTCACGCTACAGGATTTCGCGCAGCGACCGGATCATCTTCGCATTGAAACGGTGGACTTCCATCCGCAGGATCTCGGCCCTGATCTTGTCGCAGCCACGGGGTGCTTGCACATCCACCGGCCGTTGCCCGATGGGCAGGTGACCAGCCAGACCGTCCGGCTGGTGCTGGTGTTTCGCCTTGAGGCCCCCGACGACTGGAGGATCGTGCACAGCAGCAGCTCTGTGCCGCAAGGCACGTATGTCGCAGGCAGCGATACCCCCTTGGACGAGTTGCACGGGCGCAACCGCGATCTGCAGACCCAACTGGATGCGCGCACCCAGGCCCTGGCCGACGCGCAGATGCGCATCCACCAGCTCTTGCATACCGATGCGCTCACTGGCCTGCCCAACCGGCGCCATGCCGAAGCCCTGCTGTCTGCTGCTTGGGCCAGCGCCCAGCGGTCCGTCACGCCGCTGGCACTGGTGATGGTCGATGTGGACGCATTCAAGGATTTCAATACCCGCTACGGACGCCTGGCGGGCGACCGCTGTCTGCAGGCCGTGGCGCTTGCCCTGTCGCAACTGGCGGCGCAGGACCCGCGCGGCGCGGTGGCAGCGCGCTGGGAGGGCGATGTTTTCATGCTCGTATTGCCCGGCGCGGACGAAGCCGTGGCCCATGGGTTTGCACAGCGTGCCGTGGCCGCCATTTCAGCGCTGTCACTGCCGCATGAGGGCGCCGTTCCCGCAAGGGTTTGCGCAAGCCTGGGCGTGGCCTGCAGTGGCCCGCCGCAGCGCGATCAGAACCCGCAGGAACTGCTGCGCGCCGTGGACCGCGCCGTGCGCCAGGCCAAGGAGCGCGGACGCAACCGCATTGAGCCCGCCCCCGCCAGCCCGGTGGGCGCCTGAGCGCCAAGGGGCGCTTCAAAAGAGGCTTCCTGCAGGCCAGCTTGCAAGCCTTTTCGTAGCAAGGCAACGCGCACGTCGATCGGCCTTGCGTTCAGTTCAACATGCTTCACGGCACGGCATCGGCCTTCACGCATGCGCCGTTACTGTGGAGGTCTTCAGTCGGTGGCCGACTCGCCCGGTTCGGCAAACAGCCCGGTTTCGTCCAGCAAAGCCCATGCAATCTCGGGACAGCGGTCCATGCTCCGGCGAATCGCTGCGGGAATGGACTGCTGGGTCTTGCGGCACAGGCCGGGCTGTTCCAGCACCAGCACGGTCAGGCCGCGCACGGTGCGTACCTCGCGCGGGCCGGTCTCAATCGCCAAGCGTATTCCCAGCTGCTGCTCCATGCGATGCTGCATATGGCGCAGGTCTGCCAGGCTGCTCAGGCTTTCAAGTCGTTGGATCAGCACTTTTTCCTGGGCGCTGGTGAGCTGCAGCACGCGCAGGTCCGCGCCTGGCGTCTGCAAGAGTGTGTCCCGCTGACAGACGCACGCGCCCGGCGGGCATTCGGTGCGAATGGCAAAGGGAACGGCGTTCATGGCGAGGGTTGCGACCTTGGCTGCGCTGACATTCTAGGAGCCTGTCGGACTTGGAGCGTCGAAAGCGAAAATCGGCGAGAGCGAGGACAGTTTTTGCCGAATTTGCAGCCCCATAGCCGAGCTATGGGGCAAAAAGGCGGTTATTGAGTCGGCATCAACCAACTTGAATGCGTTGATGCGGTTCGAAGCTCTGCGCAAGGCTTCGACAGGCTCAGCCCGAACGGCTGGTTCAAGTTCAAAGGTGCCGACTCAATAAAAATGGACCGCTGCGGTCGATTTGCAGCCGACGATTTCCAAGTCCGACAGGCTCCTAGGAGCGCCGGTGGCAGCGCCGGCACGGCTTGCTGATGCCCTGTGGCGCTGTGGCACACTCCCGCGCTTCGTGCCATATTTGAGTCTCAGAGAGTTCGCCACACATGCAACAGATCGTCCGGCAGCTGGCCGAGGAAATCAGGGTCAGTGAACAACAGGTGCGTGCAGCCGTCGAGCTGCTCGATGGTGGCGCCACCGTGCCCTTTATCGCGCGTTACCGCAAGGAAGTGACCGGAGGGCTCAACGATGTCCAGCTGCGTGAGCTGGAAGCCCGCCTTGCGTACCTGCGTGAGTTGGAAGACCGCCGCCTGGTCGTGCTCAGGAGCATCGACGAGCAGGGCAAGCTGAGCGATGCGCTGCGCGCCGCCATCGCGGCTGCCCCCACCAAGCAGGCGCTGGAAGATATTTATCTGCCGTTCAAGCACAAGCGCCGCACCAAGGGGCAGATGGCCCGCGAGTTCGGCATCGAGCCCCTGGCCGACCGGCTCTTTGCCGACCCCAGTCTGGACCCCGCCGCAGAAGCCGCTGCGTTCACCAGGCCCCCCGAGGTTCTTGACGACGGCAAGCCGGGGGCCGACTTCTCCACAGTGCACGCCGTACTCGACGGAGTGCGCGACATTCTCAGCGAGCGCTGGGCCGAAGACCCGGTATTGGTGCAAAGCCTGCGCGAGTGGCTGTGGGCCGAGGGCCTGCTGCGCAGCAAGAAAATTGACGGCAAGAACGAGAATGACCCCGAGGTCGCCAAGTTCCGCGACTATTTCGATTACGACGAGCCGATGGGCCGCGTCCCGTCGCACCGTGCGCTGGCCGTGTTTCGGGGCCGTGCGCTGGAGATCCTTGAGGCCAAGCTGGTGCTGCCAGTGGAGCCCGAGCCCGGCAAGCCCAGCCTGGCCGAAGGCAAGATAGCGCTGCACCTGGGCTGGAGTCACCAGGGGCGCAAGGCCGACGACCTGATCCGCAAGTGCGTGACCTGGGCCTGGCGCGTCAAGCTCAGTCTGTCGATCGAGCGCGACCTGTTTGCGCGTCTGCGTGACGATGCCGAGAAGGTGGCGATCAAGGTGTTTGCCGACAATTTGCGTGACCTGCTGTTGGCAGCCCCTGCCGGCCCGCGCGTGGTCATGGGGCTGGACCCCGGCATCCGCACCGGGGTGAAGGTGGCTGTGGTGGATGCCACCGGCAAGCTGGTGGAGACAGCCACCGTGTACCCCCACGAGCCTCGCCGCGATTGGGAAGGTTCGCTGCACACGCTGGCCCAGCTGACCGAGAGGCATGGAGTGAACCTGATTGCCATTGGCAACGGCACGGCCAGCCGCGAGACCGACAAGCTGGCCGCCGACCTGATCAAGCTGGCGGCCAAGGCTGACCGGGTGATTGAAAAAGTGGTGGTGAGCGAGGCGGGAGCCTCGGTTTATTCGGCCAGCGAATTCGCATCGCAAGAGATGCCCGATGTGGACGTAAGTTTGCGCGGCGCCGCATCCATTGCCCGCCGGCTGCAGGACCCGCTGGCCGAGCTGGTCAAGATCGACCCCAAGAGCATCGGCGTGGGCCAGTATCAGCACGACGTGAATCAAAGTGAGCTGGCGCGCACGCTGGACACGGTGGTCGAAGATTGCGTGAACTCGGTCGGCGTGGACCTGAACACGGCCAGCGTTCCGCTGTTGAGCCGCGTGTCGGGTCTGTCGGGCAGCGTGGCCAGGGCAGTGGTTCGCTGGCGTGAGGCGCATGGCGCGTTCAAAAATCGCAAGCAGCTGTTGGACGTCGCTGGCCTGGGCGCCAAGACGTTCGAGCAGGCCGCCGGGTTCCTGCGTATCCGCGGGGGCGACAACCCGCTGGACATGACCGGGGTGCATCCAGAAACCTATCCGGTGGTCGAGCAGATCATGGCGAAGACCGGTAAGCGGGTCGCCGAGCTGATGGGGAGCACCGACATGCTCAAGACCCTCAAGCCCGAACTGTTTGCCAATGACACGTGTGGTGTGATCACCGTCAAGGACATCCTCTCCGAGCTGGAAAAGCCGGGCCGCGACCCGCGCCCGGACTTCAAGGTGGCACGCTTTAACGATGGCGTGGAGGACATCAAGGACCTCAAGGAAGGGATGATTCTGGAGGGCACCGTGAGTAACGTGGCCCAGTTTGGTGCCTTTGTTGATCTGGGCGTGCACCAGGACGGTTTGGTGCACGTGAGCCAGCTGGCCCATAAGTTCGTGAGCGATGCGCGCGAGGTCGTCAAGACGGGCGACATCGTCAAGGTCAAGGTCATGGAAGTGGATGTCGAGCGCAAGCGCATCGGGCTGTCGATGAAGCTGGGCGAGGCGTTGCCGCGCCCGGGCGGTGACCCTGGAGCGCCGCGCAGCAATCGCTTTGAAGCTGCGGGCCGCGGCTACATTCAACCCCAGCGCCGCGCGCCTGAGCCTGCGCAGCAGTCGGCCATGGCATCCGCGTTTGCCAAGCTGCAGCAGGGTAAGGGCCGGTAAGGCTGTGGCGTGCCCGATGTGACGGCCAAGGCGCGGGCGGCAGATACAGATGCGCTGTGTGGCTGAAAGCCACTGCGGCAAACGGAGAGTCTGCTGTTGTGCTGCGTCGGCCGCGACCCAGCCGCCCGTGTCAGCGACTGCCTGTCGTGCTGTGATCCGCAGGGAACCCTGCAGTCATCCGGGCCGACCCTTCGTGTCGCTGGTCCCGGCGGGGTCATAATCCACCGTGTCCGCGCTCGCGGCGCATAGCCAGTACCGATGCTGCGTTGGAGATATGCCGTGCGCTTGACACTGGGCGCGCGCCCCAGTCACAGTACCGCCAAGCCAGTTGCCTGCCGACATTTCTAACCTCGATGCGCCCTACACGATGGAGTTGAATACACTGATCGAACGGCCCCTGGCCCTGCCAAGTCTTCCGCGGGCAGTGGCGCTGCTGATGAGCGAGCTTGGCCAGCCAGAGCCGAACCTGCGCCGTCTCAACCAGTTCTTTGGGCTTGATCCAGTCTTGGCCGCGCGGCTGCTGGAGCTGGCCAATTCGCCCCCTTTCAGGCTCACACGGCGGATTTCAGGCGTGCCTGAGGCGCTGGCATTGCTGGGCACCGCGCCCTTGAAAAGCCTGGTGTCCACGGCGACGCTGGGCGGCTCCTCGCGGTCGGTACCGGGGGTGAACATGCAGCAGTTCTGGCGCTACAGCCTCAATACCGCCAAGCTGGCGCGTTCACTGGCGGTTCTGGTTCGCCGCAACCAGATTGCGGCGTACTCGGCTGGCTTGCTACATGCCTTGGGTGAACTTGCCATGCACCTGGGCGACCCGGAGCACGCGCTTGCCGTGGACACACTGGTGGCACCGCTGGACCTGCGCCGTGCCAAGGTTGAGCAGCGCTTGCTGGGGTATTGCTACGTCGATGTGTCGGCTGGCTTGGCCCGGCGCTGGCAGCTGCCTGAAATCGTGGTCGATGCGCTGCAGCACCAAAATGCGCCGTTTGAGAACAACGCCTATGAGCCACTGGGCGGCGTGGTCCACCTGGCGGCGTGGCGCGCCCGGGCTCTGGAGGCCGAGATGGACAACCGCGAACTGACGGTGTCGTTCCCAGACAAGGTAGGTCTTGCCCTGGGCTTGGATATCGATATGGTCCTCCAGCAGGATCCGATCGACTGGACCGTCCGAGCGGATTCCGACGACTACTTGGTGTGACCGGACTGCCCAGCGGCGATCCGCTTGGGCTGCCGTCGCGACGGGCTCTGTGGGGCGTGACCGCCGCGCCACGAGGTTTGCTTTGCGACAATGGCCGCCATGAAAGCGCTGCACATCCATGCCGGCCCCCGCGCCCGCCAGCACATCGCCCGGCATGGTCTGCAGCCATCGGACGTGGGCGTGGTTCCTGCCGCAGCGGGGGGACCCAAGGGACTCATCCTGGGCCCGCTCGACCGCTACATTTTTGGCCATTGGTTGCTGAGGTCGAGCCAACCGGTGGATCTGGTGGGCGCGTCCATCGGCGCCTGGCGGTTGGCCACGGCGTGCCTTGACAGCACAGTCGCTGCATTCGAACGGCTTGAACGGGACTACATCCACCAGGAATACGAGATCCCGCCAGGCAAAAAGCGGCCTTCCCCGGCCCATGTCAGCGCGCGGTTCCGTCACAACCTGGATGCGTTTTACGGGGGGCGGGTGCATGAGGTTCTGGACCACCCGCGCTATCGCCTGCACATCATCACGTCGCGCGGGCGGCACCTGCTGCGGCGCGAGCACCCGCTAATCACTCCGACTGGCTACCTGGGCGCGTTCTTGGCCAATGCCGTGCACCGCAAGGCCCTGGGGGCATGGCTTGAGAGGGTGGTGTTTTCTTCGCCCAGCCAGGCTGGCGCGATGGGCGGCGTTGCAGCGCTGCCGTTTGCCACGAGCGACTACCGCACCCGGCAGGTAGGCCTCCATGCCGAGAACTTCATGTCCGCCTTGCAGGCCAGCTGCTCGATCCCGTTCGTGTTGCAGGCAGTGCACGACATTCCTGGCGCACCGCGTGGCGCCTACTGGGACGGGGGCATCACCGACTACCACATGCACCTTGCGTACCGCACGCACGCGTTGGCGCAAAACGCTATCGAAAATATAGCTGCTTCGGATTTAGGGGCAAGCGCGGCACGGAAAAATAGCTCTGAATATCCCGACCCGGGCGGACTGGTTCTGTATCCACACTTTCAGCATCGGGTGGTACCGGGCTGGCTGGACAAGGCGCTCAAGTGGCGCCACAGGGCGACGCCAGCCCTTGACAGCATGGTGGTCTTGTCGCCCAACCCGGAGTGGGTGCGAACGCTGCCCAACGCCAAGCTGCCCGATCGCAAGGACTTCACCCACTACGGCACCGACACTGCGGCCCGGGCGAAAGCATGGCTGGCTGCCACCAGTGCAAGCCAGCAACTGGTGGATGAATGGGCCGCCTGGCTGGAGCGCCCGGATATCAGCGTTGTCCAGGCACTGTAGGGAGGTGCTGCGCGTGAGAGGCAATCGGCGCTGCCTCAGCGATGGTGTTGCCCTCGGGAAGCGGCGGCCAGGTTCTGCGATAGGCATTTGCCCACCCCAGCACCTCGCTGGCCGGCATGGGTCGCGCAATGCCAAAGCCCTGCGCGCGCTCGCATCCGAGCTCGAGCAGGCGGGCGGCCTGCTCGGGTGTCTCGACGCCTTCGGCCAGCACATGCCGCCTAAATGCGCGGGCCAGGCCCACGATGGCGCTGATGAGCGTGGCGTCATCGCCGCCTTGCAGCAGCCCGCGCACGAAAGACTGGTCGATTTTGATGGTCTCGGCCTTCAGGCGCTTGAGATACGACAGTGACGAAAAACCCGTGCCAAAGTCATCCAGGGCAAAGCGCACGCCGAGTTCCTGGCAGTCGTGCATCACGCTGCGCATCTGCTCCACGTCTTCGAGCGCTGCGGACTCGAGGATCTCCAGTTCCAGCCGACACGGGTCGATCTCGGGCGCCGCCAGCAAGAATTCTTTGAGGCGCGCGACGAAATTGGGTCGGTGAAAATGCGTTGCGTCGACGTTGATGCTGACTTCCCACTGCGCGCCTGCCCGTGTCCACACGCCCATCTGCCGCAATGCCTCGCGAGTGACCCACTCGCCCAGGTCGACCATCAGCTCGGTGTGCTCGATCAGCGGCAGAATGTGCTGCGGGCCCAGCAAACCTTGCTCGGGGTGCTGCCACCGCAGCAAGGCTTCCACGCCCAGCACCTGTCCCGTGCGCAGGTTGACCTTGGGCTGATAGTGCAACACCAGCTCGCCTAGCACAATCGCCTGTGCGATACGGGTTTGGCGTATGTGCAGCGTCTGCACCGCATGGTCACGTTGCACATCAAAAAAGTGCACCTGGTTGCGGCCCAAGGTCTTGGCCTGGAACATGGCCTGGTCGGCGTGGCGCAAAAGGGTGTCGGGGTTGGCGTCGTCGTGGGGAAACACGGCTGCGCCAATGCTGACGGTGGTGCTCAGTGTGCGGTCATCAATGGCGTAGGGCGCTGCCAGTTGCTCCAGCAGGGCGGCGATGCGCGATTCGATGGATGCGATGTCCGTCTGATCGCCCAGCAACAGGACGAACTCATCCCCCCCCATGCGCGCCACAGTTTCTGCAGGACCGCTGGCGTATGCCGTCAGGCGCTTGGCAGTCTCCTTGAGCAGGCGGTCGCCCCACCGGTTGCCATGGGCCTCGTTGATGGCCTGGAAGTAATCCAGGTCCAGCATGCACACGGCAAGCAGGGTGCCTTTTTGCCGCGCCATAAAAATGGCGTGGGTCAGGCGCTCTGCCAGGGCGTTCCGGTTGTACGCACCGGTCAATGCATCGTGGCGAGCATGCCAGGAGATTTGATGGCGCAGGTTGCGGGTTTCGGTGATGTCGCGGAACACCCGAACGCACCCGGCTGCGCTGCCGTCGGGCTGGCGGATGGCCGATGCCGTGTACTCGATGGCGTAATGCTCGCCCGAGCGATGTAGCAGCACATCAGGGGCTGGTAGCGGCAGGGCTCCGGGAATGGTCTCACTCCCGTCCCCGGTGTCCATGCTGTGGCTCACCGGGTCTTCGCCAAGGCGGAAGACTTCATCGATCTGCCGGCCCAGCGCCTGCTGCCGGGTGAACCCGGTCAGCAACTGTGCCGCCTCATTGATGGAAGTGACCTCACCATTGGGGTTGGTGGTGATGACGCCGTCGCCGATGGATCTCAGCATGACCTCAACGCGTGCCCTTTCAGCCCCTAACGCCTTGTGCGCGCGGTTGCGATCGGTCACGTCCAAGAGCGTGCTGATCTTGCCTGCGACCGCGCCGCTGGCCGTGGTGAAGCTGGCCTCGTGGCACGCCATTTCCTTTTCAGTGCCATCGGCGAGAGGGATGCGAACATCTGTGTCGTGCGCATCTGCCAGCCGTCTCCACAATGACGGCCTTGGTACCCTGACAGCGTGTGGGTCATCACCTTTTGGTGTCATCTGGGCTGATACGGCGGGATCATCCGCGGCGGCATGCACCACGCGCTGCCAGGCACGATTCGTCTCGATCTGATTGCCGTTGGCATCGCGCACCAGAACAGGCACGGGCAGCGCGTCGATGAGTTGTCGGTGGAAGTGCTGCTGCTCGCTGTACTGGCGCTGTGCCTCATGCAGCGAGAGGACCAGCGACTGCACCTTGCCCGCCAAATCGTTGAATGCCTCGGCCATAGCGCGGGATTCCAGCGTGCCACTGACCTCCATCCGGGTGCCCAGGTGACCGTTGCGAAAAGCGCGGGTGGCGACTGCCAGCCTGCGCTGGATGCGCAGGTTGGCGCGCATGATCATCATGAGCAGGAGCAGGATGGTGCAGATGTTGAACGCCGAGATGAGCATCTGTACCCCGACGGTGTCCCACGCCTGGGCAATCAGGGGTCCTGGCTGGAGCGTGATGGTCAGGCGACCTGTGCGCCCTTCAGCGGCCGCGACATCGAACTGCCGGATTGGCGGGTCGATATCTAGCCATCGCTCGAACCAGGCGGGCGCATCGACCGATGAGAGAGGGCGTTCGAGGACGACCGGCTCCGCGCCAGGTCCCTGCCAGCGCAGGCTGGCCCAGGCCTCGCCCAGGCCTGCAGCCCCCTTTTCCAGCGCACCCGTGGCAGCCTGCACGTCGCCTTCGGGCACGGCCGCCAGCACAGGCAACAATGTGGCTCCTGCCAAGCTTGCCTGGACATCCGCCACCCGGACAATGTTGGCAGCCTCGGAGCCGATCAGAAAATGGTAGCGCACGCCACTGACCAGCAACATGATCAGCAGCAGCGGGACGTACAGGCGGGGGTACGTCCCTTCCAGGAACCATCTACTGAGATTGCCGGTGCGCATAGGTGTCAGCTCCAGCCTTCGAATCATGGTTTTTGATCAATGTGCGGCATTCCTTCGATGCATACGGCGCGTGTGTCTGGCTGTGCCCGTTTTGCATACCCACCTGAAAGACCCGGTTGCTGAGGGCCCAGTTCACCCTGGCAGCCTTGTGCCATCTTCCGGAAACATTGCGCCGTCACGAACAGTCTGCTTTGAAGAATCTGGGTAATTGTGACAAATTGTACATCGGGATGGGCGCTTTGGCGTGCGGACGCCAAACATCGCGCTCCGGGGTGCTTTGGGACGCCACGGGCTGTGGTGGTGATTGAGCGCTCACGCTGTAGCGCGGCCTGTGGCGATCGGGCTGCCCGTGGCGGACTTCGGCGGCTGACGCGTTGGGCTGCCGGGAGCGAAAGCCTGCTGCGATGTGCCCTACATCGACTGCGCCAGCAGCTCGCGGTATTCGTTGGACGTGGCAATGCGCGGGTTCGTCCGGTGGCAGTGGTCGGCCATGGCACCCTGGATGATGCGGTCAAACATCTCCTGCCCGACCCCCATGGCGGCAAGTCCTGATGGCAGTCCCAGGCGGGCGTTCATGTCCTTGATGGCGTCTGGAATGTCCGATGCACACGCCAGGCCCATGGCATGGGCCATGCGCTCAAGGCGCTTGTCTTGCCGGACGGATTCGGCGCTCGCATTGAAACGAACCACCGCAGGGAGAAACATCGCGTTGAGCGTGCCATGGTGCAGCCGGGGATTGAGGCCGCCCAGGCTGTGGCTGAGCGAGTGCACCGCGCCCAGGCCCTTCTGGAAGGCCATGGCACCCTGCATGCTGGCGCTCATCATGTGCAGGCGGGCCTCGCGGTCGCTGCCGTTGCGGGTGGCGCGTTCAATGTGGGTCCAGCCGCGCGCGAGACCATCCAGAGCAATGCCATCGGCCGGCGGGTTGAACGCAGCCGACATGAAAGTCTCCATGCAATGCGCAATGGCATCCATGCCGGTGGCGGCTGTCAGCAAGGGCGGCAGGCCCAGGGTGAGCTCCGGGTCGCAGATCGCGGCCTTGGGCACCAGGTGCCAGGAGTGAAAGCCCAGCTTGCGGTGGTCGTCCACGATGATGATCGCGCCCCGTGCGACTTCGCTGCCGGTGCCGCTGGTGGTGGGCACGGCAATCAGCGGCGCGGCGCGTTCGGTGATGCGGGGCGAGCCGCCTTCGACCGTGGCGTAGTGTGTGAGCGGGCCTTCGTGCGTGGCTGCGATGGCAACGCCCTTGGCGCAGTCCATGGCCGATCCGCCACCCACCGCGATCAGGCCGTCGCAGCCCTGCGCTTTGTAGGTGGACACCGCGGCGCGCACGGCCGCTTCGGTGGGGTTGGCAGGTGTCTGGTCGAACACGGCCACCGGCAGCCCATGGAGCGCATCCAGCGCCTTTTGCAACACACCCGCCGCCCGCACGCCCGCATCGGTCACCACCAGCGGTCGGGTGATGCCGACGCGCTCGCACTCCTGCTTGAGCAGCGCCATCGCGCCAAAGTCAAACTGGATCTGGGTCACGTAGTAGATGAACGCCATGGTCGTGCACAGGGTTGGGTTTACGATGCCTGCCGCGCACTCTACAGTCGGTCGGCGCGCATGACCACAATGCTCGCCGGTGTCCGGTGTGCAATGCCTGGGGTGTCGTCACCTCTGCGACATCGCATCGTCAAACGTTGCCGGAAGGCGCTGCACGATGTGGTGCCTGCGCTGCACCTTCTGCCGCCCCGATGGATCCGCCCGCCTACGCATGAACCACCACCTGAACCTGCACCGCACGCGCCTTACCCCGCAAATGCACAGCGTGCTCGAGCGCATGGCGCGCGCCGGACATCCACCGCTGCACACCCTGTCCCCCGCAGATGCCCGCCTTGCCTACGAGGCTGGCGCAGGCGTTCTGGAGGTGCCCAAGGCAGCGCTTGCGCGGGTGCAAGACTTCACCATCCCGGCCCGCGACGGCCATGCGCTGCCTGCGCGGCTGTATACGCCATCGCTCGCGGCAGGGTTGCCGCTGTTGCTGTACCTGCACGGTGGCGGCTTCACCATTGGCTCCATCGCCACGCATGACACGCTGTGCCGCGAGCTGTGCCGACTGGCCGGGTGCGCCGTGGTGTCGCTGGACTACCGGCTGGCCCCCGAGCACCGGTTCCCTACCGCCAGCAACGATGCGTGGGACGCGCTGGCCTGGCTGGCAGCCCACGCGGATCAGCTCGGCGCAGACCCCGCCCGGCTGGCCGTGGGCGGCGACAGCGCGGGCGGCACGCTGGCCGCTGTCAATGCCATCCTGGCGCGAGACGCCGGCCTGCCGCTGGCGCTGCAGTTGCTGATCTACCCCGGCTGCGCGGCCCACCAGGACACCCCCTCGCACGCGCTGTATGCACAAGGACTGGTGCTGGAGGAGCCCGCCATCAGCTGGTTCTTTGGCCACTATGTGCAAAGCCGCGCTGAGCGCGAGGACTGGCGCTTTGCGCCGTTGCTGGCTCCGGATGTGGATAGCGTCGCCAAGGCCTGGATCGGCCTGGCCGAATGTGACCCGCTGGTAGATGAGGGCATCGCCTACGCGGACATGCTGCGGCGGGCCGCCGTGGCGGTAGATCTGGAAATCTACCGCGGCGTGACCCATGAATTCATCAAGATGGGCCGCGCCATCCCCGAGGCGCGCAAGGCCCATGCCGATGCTGCCCGCGCGCTGCGCATGGCGTTTTGCATGGAGTGACGTTGAGATGCAAGCTGCCGAAGGTTGCGGCTTTGTGTGCCTGCGCGTGCGGTAGGCCGGGGCGAACATGAAACATCGTGCTCAACGCCCACCCTCTCGCGTGTATCCATGCGGCCGCTTCCAACAACCGGCGTGGGCTGGCCTTGCCTTACGCATTTTTCAACCGGCAGGCTTTTTGGTGATGGGTGAATCGTGGGTCGAAACCGGAATCGATACCACCGTGCTTCACCCGGGTGGTTGATGGCCTAAGCCCCGGGGTACGCCACACACGCATTCTTGCGTCGCCACCGGGTCTTGATGGAGAAACTTGACCATAAATTTGGGCGTTTACGCACGACGGGTAATGCTTTATTGCTACGTTTATCATAGCAATAGGGCCGCGGATGAATCGCGCACCACCACCGCGTTGCGCACCAGAAAACGGCCCGTCAGAGATCGTCCAGCAAAGGGTAGGGCAGGGGCCGAAGCTCCAGCGATACGCCCGTGGGCGCGCCCACTTGCACCGGCCCGGTCGCGGCGCTGGTCTGCATCGAGACAATCACGTCCATGCCGCCTTCGGGCGCAGCAGCCGCCTGCACCACGGTGCCACAGGGCTGCTCCAGGTCGTCGATGGCAAACACCTCGGCACCCGGCTGCACAGCGGCCGCTGCGTGCGCGATGTAGGCACGGCGCTTGAGCGTGCCCCGGAACTGGCTGCGGGCCACGACCTCCTGGCCGGGGTAGCAGCCCTTCTTGAAGCTCACGCCGCCCACCGATTCGTAGTTGAGCATCTGCGGCACAAAGGCCTCGACCAGGGGTGTGGTGAGCGTGGCGATGCCGCTTCGCACCTCGCTCCAGTGCCAAAGGGCCGGGTCGAGCGAGGGCCCGGCCGGCGCGGGCGCAGCAACGGGCGCCACCCAGAGGGCGCGGGGCTGGCCATCCGCCGGGTACAGGCGCACCACGCTGGCATCGCCCTGGTCTGCCTTGGCCCAGGGCGTCTGCGCCAGCCCGACGGCCGCCGCCTCGCCCGCCAGGCCATACAGGGCGAAATCAGCGGTCGCATCGGTCAGCTTGACCTTGGAGCGCAGCACAAACATCGACAAGCGCTTGAGCGTGGCAGCCAGCAGATCCAGGCTGCAAATCAGCAGAACCTCGGCACCACTGCGCTTGAAGCCGATGAAACTGGCCTGCATGCGCCCCTTGGCAGACAAGAACCCCGCCAGGCGGGCCTCGTTCATGCCCAGCAGGGCAAAGTCCTGCGTGAGCTGGCTGTGGAGAAATTTGGCTGCGTCCTCGCCTTGCGCGCGGATCACACCGAGATGGGACAACTGGGCAACGCCATGGAGGGAGTAAGTCATCGCTGAATTATGATGCCCTGTTACCTTCCAAGGCCCCTTCGGCGGGTCCACACACATACAGGCTGCAGGGTTGTGCGACGTTTACTGGCTTTGATGGCATGCGTCCTGATCGGGATGGGCGCTGCTGCGCTTTGGTGGCTCCATCAGCCCATCGTGGGGGGTGACACACCGCTGGAGCTGGCCATTGAGCCGGGTACGACGCCACGCGGCGTGGCCCGCGATGCAGTGGCCGCCGGGGCGCAGGCCGATGCCCGGCTTCTGTACGCCTGGTTTCGCCTTTCGGGCCAGGACCGTGCCATCAAGGCCGGTAACTACGAGCTGGCCCCCGGCACCACGCCGCGGGAGCTGCTGCAAAAGCTGGTGCGCGGCGAGGAATCGCTGCGCGCGCTGACCCTGGTGGAGGGCTGGAACTGGCGGCAGGTGCGCCAGGCGCTGGCCCGGGAGGAGCATCTCAAACCCGACTCGGCCCGCCTGACCGACGCGGCCCTGATGGCCCAGCTGGGCCGCCCCGGTGTGCCACCCGAGGGCCGCTTCTTCCCCGATACCTACACCTACGCCAAGGGTTCGAGCGACATGGCCCTGTTGCGCCGGTCCCTGCACGCCATGGACCGCAAGTTGGAGGCCGTGTGGGCCCAGCGCGCGGCCGACACGCCGCTCAAGTCGGCCGATGAGGCGCTTATCCTGGCCAGCATCATCGAGAAGGAAACCGGCCGCGCCAGTGACCGCGCCACGATCGCCGGGGTGTTCACCAACCGGCTGCGCATCGGCATGCTGCTGCAGACCGACCCCACCGTGATTTACGGCCTGGGCGAGCGGTTTGACGGTAACCTTCGACGCCGCGACCTGCTGGCAGACACCCCCTGGAACACCTATACCCGTGGCGGCCTGCCACCCACGCCGATTGCCATGCCCGGCAAGGCATCGCTGCTGGCTGCGGTGCAGCCGGCGCAAACGCGCGCGCTGTACTTCGTGGCCAAGGGCGACGGTGCCAGCCATTTCAGCGAGTCGCTCGAGGAGCACAACCGCGCCGTCAACCGTTACCAGCGCGGCCAGCCTTGAGCCACCACGCATCACCTGAGGTTTCCATGTCCCGACCCGGTCTTTTCATCACGTTTGAGGGTATCGACGGTGCCGGCAAGTCTTCGCACATCGAAGGGTTGGCCCAGGCGTTCCGCACGCAGGGCAGGGCCGTGACGGTGACGCGCGAGCCCGGCGGCACACCGCTGGCCGAAAAGCTGCGCGAGCTGGTGCTCAACGATCCCATGGATGCGCTGACCGAGTCGCTGCTGATTTTTGCCGCGCGGCGCGATCACCTGCGCCACGTGATCGAGCCCGCCCTGGCCCGTGGCGACGTGGTGCTGTGCGACCGTTTTACCGATGCCACCTTTGCGTACCAGGGGGCTGGACGCGGCTTTGATTGGCAGGTGCTATCAAAGTTAGAGCAAATGGCCCAGACGGGGCTTGCGCAAGACCCTCATTTGATGCGTGAACCAGACCTGACCATCTGGTTCGACCTCGCGCCCGATGTGGCCGCGCAGCGCCTGACGACCGCCCGCGTGCCCGACCGTTTTGAATCGCAACCGACCGAGTTCTTTGCCCGCGTGGCGCGCGGCTATGCCGACCGCGCCGCGGCGGCGCCCCAGCGGTTTGCCCGCATCGACGCGGCGCAGGACCGCCACACGGTGTGGCAACAGTTGACCAACGTATTCGTGCGCCGAGGGTGGTTGGCCATCATGGTGGCCACGCAGGGAGGGCCCCGATGAGCGAAACCAACCTCGCCGCCAACGCCGCCGCCGTGCCGTTGGCGCCCTGGATTGCGGCGCAGCGCACCCGCCTGCTGGCGCAGCGGGGCCACGCCTGGTTGCTGCAAGGGCCCTCGGGCCTGGGTCAATATGCCCTGGGTCTGGAGATGGTGCGTGCTTGGCTGTGTGACGCGCCCACAGCCGGGGGCGCCTGCGGCCACTGCGCCAGCTGCCACGCGATCGAGGTACGCACGCATGCTGACCTGTGCGTGCTGATGCCCGAAGTCCAGATGTTGGCGCTGGGCTGGCCGCTGTCGGAAAAGGCGCAAACAGACATCGACGACAAAAAGCGCAAGCCCAGCCGCGAGATCCGTGTGGAGGCCATGCGCGACGCGGTGGAGTTCTCGCAACGCACATCGGCCCGCGGGCGAGGCAAGGCCGTGCTGGTGTACCCCGCCGAGCAGATGAACCACATCACCGCCAACGCGCTGCTCAAAACGCTGGAGGAACCGCCGGGCGACGTGCGCTTTGTGCTGGCCAGCGAGGCCGCGCACCAGCTGCTGCCCACCATTCGTAGCCGCTGCCTGGGTCACGCCATGGTCTGGCCGCAGCAGGGCGAGATGCTGGCCTGGTTGCAAGCGCAGGGCCTCACCGCCGATGCGGCGGCGGCCTTTTTGCGCGCCGCAGGCGGTCGACCCGACGACGCGCTGGAACTTGCCCGCTCGGGCCGCAGCCCCGCAGCCTGGGCGGCATTGCCACAGGCCATGGCCCAAGGCGATGTGACTGCGGTGAGCGATTGGCCGCCGCCCCAGGTGATCGACGCCCTGCAAAAGCTCTGCCATGACCTGATGGCCGCCAGCGTGGGCGCGCCACCGCGCTACTTTGCAGCCGCCGACCTGCCCCGGGCCGTGCCTTCGATGATCGCTCTGTCGCGGTGGTCGCGTGCGCTCACCCGCGAGGCCCGCACGGCCGAACACCCCTTCAATGCCGGGCTGATGCTGGAGGCGCTTGTCGCCCAGGCGCGAAACACCATACACTCGCGCCATTGAGCCGCACACCACTGATTCATGAGCAGTCCATCCACAGCGCCCCGTCCCAGCGTCATGCAGCTGGCAATCAAGGAAAAGGGAGCCCTTTACGCTGCCTACATTCCGTTTTTTGCTGAAGGCGGCATTTTTGTTCCCACCCAGCGCGACTACCGGCTCGGTGATGATGTCTATGTGCTGCTCACCCTGCCTGATGACACGCAGCGCTACCCCGTGGCCGGACGCGTTGCCTGGGTCACCCCGGCGCGTGCCTCCGGGAACCGGACCCAGGGCGTAGGCATCCAGTTTCCCAAGGATGACAAGTCGCGGCAGCTCAAGATCAAGATCGAGGAACTGCTGGGCACTGCGCTGGGCTCCGACCGGTCGACCCAAACCATCTGACCGCCGGGGTACCAGGGCCTGCCGACCCGCGTCGCGAGTCGGCATTTTTATTGGCGCGTCGGGTGCGTTGCAGGGTGCCGCTGTCGCTGGCCCATCACCTGCCCCGTCCATCGGTCTTACCCCGCCTTCCCGCTATGGAAACGACATGTTCACCGACTCCCACTGCCATCTGAATTTTCCGGAGTTTGCCGGTCACCTTCCTGCGATCCGGGACGCGATGGCGCAGGCGCAGGTCGAGCGTGCACTGTGCATCTGCACCACGATGGAAGAGTTCGGCGATGTGCACCGGCTTGCCACCACACACGACAACTTCTGGAGCACCGTGGGCGTACACCCCGACAACGAAGGCGTGATGGAGCCCAGCGTGCAGGACCTGCTCGAGCGTGCCGCCTTGCCTCGCGTGGTGGCCATTGGCGAGACCGGGCTGGACTACTACGGCATGCAAGACCGCAAAGGCGGGCGATCGATTGCAGACCTGCAGTGGCAGCGCGAGCGTTTTCGCACCCACATCCGTGCGGCCCGTGCGTGCGGCAAACCGCTGGTCATCCACACCCGCAGCGCCTCGGACGACACCCTTGCCATCCTGCGTGAAGAGGGGGAAGACGGTGCGGGGAACCTTGCGGGCGGGGTGTTTCATTGCTTTACCGAGTCCATGGATGTGGCGCGTGCGGCGCTCGATGTGGGCTACTTCATTTCCTTTTCGGGAATCATCACCTTCAAGAGCGCCCACGAGTTGCGGGAGGTGGTTGCCTTCGTGCCGCTTGACCGTATGCTGATCGAGACGGACAGCCCCTACCTCGCGCCCGTACCGTATCGCGGCAAGGTCAACAATCCGTCCTATGTGCCCTATGTGGCGCAGCAAATAGCCGAAACCAAGGGTGTGCCGATTGCTACCGTGGCTGAGGCCACCAGCCGCAATTTCGAGACCCTCTTCAAGGAGGTGATGGCATGAGTCTCTTGCGTACCTTCAGCCGCCGCTGCCTGTGCCTTGCTGCCTGCCTGGCTGCGCTGGCCCCGCTCGCCCGTGCGGGGGCTTATGACGACTTTTTTACGGCCGTTCAGCGCGATGACGCCGAGACCATCATCGCTCTGCTGCGTCGGGGGTTTGATCCCAACACACTGGACCCCAAGGGCCAGCCCGGTTTGATATTGGCGCTGCAAAACGGCTCAGACAAGGCGTTCATCGCCTTGATGGCATCCACGCAGACGAAAGCCGAATTGCGTAATTCCAAGGATGAGAGCCCTCTGATGCTCGCAGCCATCAAGGGCAACCTGGAAGCAGTCAAACTTTTGATCGCCCGCGACGCCGATGTGAATAAACCGGGATGGACGCCGCTGCACTACGCCGCCTCTGCGGGCAGCCCACGCCACTCCGAAATCATCGCGCTGTTGCTCGAGCACCATGCTTTCATCGACGCAACATCGCCCAACGGCACCACGCCGCTGATGATGGCGGCGCACTATGGCTCTGAGCAAGCCTTGCAGTTGCTGCTCAACGAAGGCGCCGATCCGACCCTGCGCAACCAGCTGGGTCTGACGGCGGCAGATTTCGCGCTGCGTGTGGGCCGCAAGGAAAGCGCAGAAAAAATCGCCGCGGCGATCCGCAAGCGGCAGCCCAACCGCGGCAAGTGGTAACGACAAAAGCGCCGTGCTCCGAGGTCTGTCTGGGCAGCGCAGATGTGGATTCAGCCCTGCGCGGCTGCCGAGGCCGGGCGACTCTGAAGCCGCGCATACAAGCCGCCCCGCGCCATCAGTTCCGCGTGGGTTCCCTGCTCTGCAATGCGGCCGCGCTCCATCACCACCACCCGGTCGGCGTGTTCGATGGTGGACAGGCGGTGGGCAATGACCAGCGTGGTGCGCCCTTGCATCAGGCGCTGCAAGGCATCCTGCACCAGCCGCTCCGATTCGGTGTCGAGCGCCGAGGTGGCCTCGTCAAGGATCAGGATGGGCGCATCCTTGTAGAGCGCGCGGGCGATGGCCAGGCGCTGCCGCTGTCCGCCCGATAACTGGGTGGCGTTATGCCCCACCCGCGTGTGGATCCCCAGGGGCAGGGCCTCCACATGCTCCGCCAGATTGGCTGCAGCAAGGCTTTGGAGTACTCGCTGTTCGTCCACCACGCCGCCCAGGGCGACATTGGCGGCAATGGTGTCGTTGAACATCACCACATCCTGGCTCACCATCGCGAACTGCGACCGCAAGGCACCCAGATCCCACTGCGCCAGTTCGTGTCCGTCTACCGACGCAGTGCCGGACGAAGGCAAAACAAACCGGGGCAAAAGATTGACCAGCGTGGTTTTGCCAGCCCCTGATGGACCCACCAGAGCGACCACCTCGCCGGGCGCGACCTGCAGGCTGACGCGGTCCAGGGCAGGGGCGTGCTCAGGGCCAAAGGAAACCGTCACATCGTGCAGTGCGAGCGCGCCACGGACGCGGTCAGCGCGATAGTCGCCTCCGGACTCGGCCCCCGTGCTGCCCATCAGCGCAAGCCCGCGCTCCAGCGCCGCCACGCCACGCGTCACCGGGCTTGCCACGTCGGCCAGTCGGCGGATCGGGGCGATAAGCATCAGCATGGCGGTAATGAAAGAAACGAAGCCGCCCACCGTGACGTCCTTGCTGTCCACCGCGCCGCGGCTTTGCCACAGGGCAATGCAGATGACCACCGAAAGTGCCGCCGCTGCAAGCAACTGCGTCAGGGGCGTCATGGCCGACGATGCAATCGTCGATTTGATGGCCAGGCGGCGCAGGCTCTGGCTCAGGTGGGCAAAGCGGCTTGCCTGGGCCTGCTGGGCGCCATGCAGCCGGACCATCCGGTGGGCGAGCACGTTCTCTTCCACAACGTAGGCCAGTTCGTCCGTGGCCTGCTGGCTGCTCTTGGTAAGCTGATACAGCCTGCGCGAAAGTGTCTTCATGATCCACGCCACACCCGGTACGACAACGGCCACGATCAGCGTGAGCTGCCAATTGAGGTAGAGCAGATAGAGCAGCAGAGCGATCAGCGTGAATCCGTCGCGCGAGATCCCGAGCAGCGCCTGCACGAGCAGCGACGTCCCGGTTTGCACCTCGTACACCACCGTGTTGGACAGCGCGCTGGCAGACTGCCGGGCAAACAGGCCCATATCGGCCGCGAGCACGCGGTCGAACAAGGATTTGCGCAGGACCAGTATCCCCTCATTGGCAATGCGGGCCAGCGCGTACTGCCCGACAAACTGGGCAATGCCTCGCACCAGAAAGACGCCAAGGATGGCCAGCGGCACCATCCACAGCGCCAGCGTTCCCTGCGTAAACCCCTTGTCCAGCAGCGGCTGCAGCAGGGCAGGAATCAGTGGCTCGGTCGCCGCTCCGATCAGTGTGGCCGCGATGGCGACAAACCATGCTGCGCGTTGGTTGCCAAAGTACACTGCCAGCCGGCGCAGTCTAGGCAAAAGAGGGCCTGTCTTCGACGGGGCGGTTGGCGGTGTGTCGCCCGGTGGGGTGTTGTGCATTTGCGCGCGATTTTAAGTGGCCTGCCCCAGTTTCCGAAGGAACCGCACAGCGGCCCTCCAAAGAGGATGACAGAGGTGGAGTTCCGTTGGAAAACCCGGCGAGCCTTAGGGCTGTCAATGCTGGCAGTCTGGTGCCGTCGTTCCTTTCTTTTGCGCCTGTTACTGCAAGGCTTGTGACAGGGCAGGCTTGCCAGTGTGTAACATTCGCGTTTGCCCTAGCGCCCATCCAGGAACGCCGGATGTCAATCAACAAAGTCCACACTCCCTCCATTTCCTGCGTCGCGGCTTCGCCGCAACTGAACCGCCGCCTCGTCCTGGCCGCCATTGGCTCGGCCTCTGCATTGCCGGCGCTCGCACAATTCAAGGTGGAGGTCACTGGCGTCGGGTTGACGCAGCTGCCCATCGCCATTGCGCCCTTTCGGGGCGACGCCCAGTCGCCGCAAAAGATCGGTGCCATTGTTCAGGCCGATCTGGAGCGAAGCGGTCAGTTTCGCGCCATCGATGCCGCAGGCGCTGTGCTGGACGAAACGGCGCGACCCGATTTAGGACTGTGGCGCCAGCAGGGCGCAGATTCGCTGGCCGTCGGAAGCATCACGCGCCTTGCAGACGGTCGCTACGATGCGCGTTTCCGGCTCTGGGATGCGGTCAAAGGCCAGGATCTGGGGGGGCAGAGCTTCGTGGTCACGCAGGCTGATCTGCGGCTGGTTGCGCACCGTATCGCTGATTTCATTTTCGAGAAGCTCACCGGCGAGCGCGGCGTGTTTTCGACGCGGATCGCTTACGTCACCAAGCTGGGGACCCGCTACAGTCTTTGGGTGGCCGATGCCGATGGCGAGAATGCCCAGTCTGCGCTGTCGAGCCCGGAGCCCATCATTTCTCCGGCCTGGTCACCCAACGGGGCTCAGCTTGCGTACGTTTCTTTCGAGTCGCGCAAACCTGTCGTCTACGTGCACGATGTGGCCTCTGGTCGCAGACGCCTGGTTGCCAACTTCCGGGGGTCCAACAGCGCACCTGCATGGGCGCCCGATGGTCGCACGCTGGCCGTGACCCTGAGCCGTGACGGCGGCTCGCAGCTCTACACCATTGATGCCAATGGCGGAGAGCCTCGCCGCCTCATGCAGTCGGCGGGCATTGACACCGAACCCGTGTTTTCGAGCGACGGGCGCACCATTTTCTTTGTGAGTGACCGTGGAGGCGCTCCCCAGATCTACCGGGTGTCCACATCCGGTGGCAACGCCGAGCGTGTGACCTTCTCGGGCTCTTACAACATCTCGCCCGCCATCAGCCCTGATGGCAAGTGGCTTGCGTACATCTCACGCGTGTCGGGTGCCTTCAAGCTGCATGTGATGGATCTCTCAAGCGGTAGCGTCAGTGCCATCACGGACAGCTCGGCCGACGAAAACCCAAGCTTTGCGCCAAACGGCCGACTCATCGTCTATGCCACGCAGCAGCAGGGTCGTGATGCGCTCATGACGACCACGCTCGACGGCAAGATCAAGGCGCGCCTTGCAGGGCAGGGCGGCGACATTCGCGAACCTGACTGGGGACCCTTTCAGAAGCAGTGAATGAACTTTCCCGTTTTTTCAGTTTCAGTGTTTATTTTTCAGGAGATTTTTGGATGAACAAGCCCCGATTGAAGCGCATCACCCTCGCGCTGACGCTGGCTGCCCTGGTTGCAGGCTGCAGTTCCGGTGTCAAGCTCGACGATGTGCCGGTGGAAGACAAGAACGCGACGTCCACCATGGGTGCGGGTACGGGTGGCGCCAACTCCGGCGCCACGGGCCAGGGCGGTGTTGCTCCGGTGGACCTCGGGCAGTCCGGCCGCGATGGCGCTGGCCCTGTGGGTGTGGCCCGCATTGTTTACTTCGATTACGACAGCTATGTCATCAAGCCGGAGTTCCAGTCGCTCATCGAAGCGCATTCCCGTTTCATCAAGGCGGCCCCCAATCGCAAGGTAATGATCGAAGGCCACACGGACGAGCGTGGCGGCCGTGAGTACAACCTAGCGCTGGGTCAAAAGCGTGCCGAGGCCGTTCGCCGTTCGCTCGGCTTGCTTGGAGTGCCCGACAGCCAGGTGGAAGCCGTGAGCTTTGGCAAGGAAAAGCCGGCGGCGCAGGGTGGCGCGGAGGCGGTGCACGCGCAAAACCGTCGTGCTGAACTGTCCTATCGCTGATGTACCGCGTGAAGTCCCCACGGTTGAGCCTGAAGGCTGTGGCGGCGCTTGCCTGTGCCACGGCTTTCATGCTGCCAGCCAGCGCGGCCCTCTTTGAGGACGGCGAGGCGCGGCGTGCCATTTTGGAGATGCGGCAGCGGATTGACGTGCTTCAAACGTCCGGGCAGCGGACTGCTGACGAGGTTCGACGCCTCACCGAAGAAAATTCCCAACTCCGCCGCAGCCTGCTGGATCTGCAAACGCAGATCGAAGCGCTCCGTGTTGAAGACGCCAAGATGCGTGGACAAAACGAGCAGTTGTTACGCGATGTGAGCGATTTGCAGCGGCGCCAAAAAGACATCGCCCAAGGCGTGGACGAGCGCTTCAGGCAGTTCGAGCCCGTCAAGGTCAGTCTGGATGGGCTGGAGTTCCAGGCCGATCCCGCAGAAAAGCGCGATTACGAAGCGGCCCTGGCTGTCTTCCGTGCAGGCAAATTTGCCGACTCCAACGCAGCATTCGCAGGTTTCATTCGACAGTACCCCCGCAGCGGCTTTGGGCCATCGGCGCGATTCTGGCTTGGAAACTCGCAGTACGCTACCCGAGAGTACAAGGAAGCCATCGGCAACTTTCAGCGCATGCTGTCGGATGCCCCAGCACATGCGCGCGCCCCCGAGGCAGCCCTGTCGATCGCCAATTGCCAGATTGAACTCAAGGACACGCGCTCGGCCCGCAAGACGCTGGAAGACCTTGTCCGCATTTACCCCCAGTCCGAAGCTGCTCTGGCAGCCAAGGAGCGTTTGTCGCGTCTGAAGTGAAGCCTTTGGAAGGGGCCATTGGGTCGCAGCCTGCACCAGCCCACGGAGAGGCCGCCTCGACCAGGCAAGAGCAGTCTGACCGGCGCTTTGGCGGGCTTGACCGGTTATACGGTCGCTCGGGTGCTGCGCGGATCAGGGCTGCCCATGTGGTCGTGATCGGTATCGGCGGTGTGGGCTCTTGGGCGGCAGAGACCCTTGCGCGAAGCGGCGTTGGGACGCTCACGCTGATCGATCTGGACCATGTGGCCGAGTCCAATATCAACCGCCAGATTCATGCGTTGACGGAGACCGTGGGGCAGGCGAAGGTGCTTGCCATGCGAGACCGGATCCTCCGGATCAACCCGGCTTGCCAGGTGATCTGCGTTGAAGAGTTCGTCGAACCAGACAACTGGCCTGCGCTCATCGAAGGGCGGCCTGTGAATGCGGTCATTGACGCCTGCGATCAAATCAAGGCCAAGCTGGCCGTGGCGTTGTGGGCACGGCGCACCGACGTCCTGCACATCGCCGTCGGTGCCGCTGGCGGAAAGAGGCTGGCGCACAAGGTCGATGTGGACGACCTGGCGCGCACGACGCACGATCCGCTGCTGTCGCAGTTGCGTTATCGATTGCGCAAGCACCACGGCGCACCACGGGATGGAAAAGCGATGGGCTTACAGTGCGTATTCAGCCGTGAAGCCGTCGCCGGCCCAGACCCCTCGTGTGCCATCGATGGAGACGGGTCGCTCAACTGCCATGGCTATGGATCGGTGGTGGCTGTGACGGCCACTTTTGGCCACTGTGCGGCAGGCTGGGTGCTCGACGGGCTGGCAAGCACTTCCGACGCATTCAGCGGCCAAAACTGACGCTATAATCCAAGGCTTTGCACCTGACCGAACAAGCCTAGTGCAATGATGGGACGTTAGCTCAGTTGGTAGAGCAGCGGACTTTTAATCCGTTGGTCACTGGTTCGAATCCAGTACGTCCTACCACCAACACGGCGAAAAATATAGAAAGCCTGCTATCTAATTGGTAGCGGGCTTTTTTCATTTCTCGGCCGGTGACAGTCTGGTGACAGTTTGGTGTTGGTTAGCGCGTCAAATTAGCGAGCATCGCTTCGGGGCTGATGACTGCTTTGCTCCCTCAGCGCCTCATACAACTGAGCCGGCCCCAGCAAAATATCTTTCAACCCGCCGCGCACGCGCTCCGAGTCCAGCGCCTGTTTGCTCATGGTGGTGTGCGCTGCGAAGGCGTCCATGATGGCGTTCATCAGCTCGTTGGCTAGGTCGGGTGAATTGGCAAACTGCTCCTTGGTGTTGCTGGTCGCCTGCTGCACCAGAATTTCCGACTCCAGCAGCTTGCCTTTGAGCACGTTGTTCACATAGACCAGCTTGTCATCATCGGTCAGCTCACCCTCAAACAAGTCATTCACCTTGGCCACAATCTCCGACAGCAGCACTTTCAACTTGTCCTGCACCGCGCCCGCGCCGGTGTCTGTCAGGGGCTGCAGCTTGTAGTCGCCATCCGTGTCATGTAGCGCCAGACTGCGCTGGCCCTGCTCTTTCAGCCGGTGGTGGGTCAGCACCACCTTCGACAGGTCCACGCCCTCGCGCTCGCGGCCAAAGTCCAGCAGGGGCAGCAGGCGTTTGAAGAAGAGGGCGCGCTTTTCGATGGCGGTATTGCCGTAGTCGAAGACCTGCCCCAGGAAGGCATACACGCGCACGAAGGTGCCCAGGTCGCGCTTGAACAGGGTGAGGGCTGCCAGAGCGTCCTTGGCGGCCTGCGCTGCCGGGCCATCTACGATGCCGCCGCTCTCCGCGTCCTGTTGCTTTTGTCGCGCCGCCTTGTAGCGTTTGAGCAGCCGGTCGGCCACGGGCTCGATGGCGGCCACCAGCAGGGCCTGTGTGGCCTTGGGGTTCAGCTCGGCCAGCACCACGCGCTCCACTTCAAAGTCGTCGTAGTGCCCCGAGGCATCGAGCTTTGCGCGCAGGTCATACACCAGGTGCGGGTCGGTCACCCCGGCCAACTCGGCGGTTTCGTAATAGGTCTTGAACGCGGCCAGCACGTCATCGGGCTCGTTCACAAAGTCGAGGATGTACGTGGTGTCCTTCACGCCGAAGGGGCCGCTGTAGGCACGGTTCAGGCGGCTCAGGGTCTGCACCGCCTGGATGCCGCCAAGGCGCTTGTCCACGTACATTCCGCACAAGAGCGGCTGGTCAAACCCGGTCTGGAACTTGTTGGCCACCAGCAGGATTTGGTACTCGTCGGTGGCAAACGCCTCGCGCATGTCGCGGCCCTTTAGGTTCGGGTTCAGCTGGGTGCTGTTCTCTGATACGGGCTCGTCCAAGTGCTCTGGGTCGCTCACCTCACCTGAGAACGCCACCAGCGCGCCCAGCTGGTAGCCGTTGTCCTGGATGTAGCTCTGCATGGCCAGCTGCCAGCGCACTGCCTCCTGGCGGCTGCCCACCACCACCATGGCCTTGGCGTGGCCACCCAGTAGGGGCTGCACGTTCTCGCGGAAGTGCTCCACCACCACGGCCACCTTCTGGCTGATGTTGTAGGGGTGCAGGCGCACCCAGCGCATCAGGCCCTTCATGGCCTCGCTGCGCTCGACCTCTTTCTCGTCCCACTCCTTGCCGTTGTTGGCCAGCTTGAAGGCCAGCTTGTAGGGTGTGTAGTTCTTCAGCACGTCGAGGATGAAGCCCTCCTCGATCGCCTGGCGCATGGAATAGATGTGGAACGGCGCGGGCAGGTTGCCCGGCCCGGCGGGCTGGTCGGGCTGGGGGCGGCGGCCAAACAGCTCCAGCGTTTTGGCCTTGGGCGTGGCCGTGAAGGCCACGTAGGTGATACCCACGTCGTTGGCTCTGGCCGCCATCTGCGCCGCCAGCAGGTCTTCGGTGCCCACCTCGCCACCATCTGCCAAGTCTTTGAGTTCTTCGGCGCTCAGCAGTTGCTTGAGTTTGCTAGCTGCTTCGCCCGTCTGGCTGCTGTGCGCCTCGTCGGCAATCACGGCAAAGCGTTTGCCCTGCGTGGCGGCCAGTTCCTGCACGGCCTTGAGGGCGAACGGAAAAGTCTGGATCGTGCAGACCACGATCTTCTTGCCTCCGCCCAATGCCTCGGCCAGCTCGCCGCTTTTGCTGCCGCCTTCGCCCTTGATGGTGGCCACCACGCCCTTGGTGCGCTCGAAGTCGAAAATGGCCTCTTGCAACTGCGCATCGAGCACATTGCGGTCGCTCACCACCAGCACGCTGTCAAACAGCTTGTGGTTCTGCGCATCGTGCAGGTCGGCCAGAAAGTGCGCCGTCCAGGCAATCGAATTCGTCTTGCCGCTGCCCGCGCTGTGCTGGATCAGGTACTTGTGCCCGGCACCCTCGGCCAGCACGACCGCCTGCAGCTTGCGCGTGGCGTCGAGCTGGTGGTAGCGCGGGAAGATGAAGCCCGTCACCTGCTTCTTGCTGTCGCGCTGGGTAACGAGGTAACGGCCGATGATCTCCAGCCAGCTATCCCGCTGCCACACCTGCTCCCACAGGTAGGCCGTGCGGTGGCCTGCGGGGTTGGGCGGGTTGCCCGCGCCGCCGTGGTCGCCCTGGTTGAAGGGCAGAAAGCGCGTAGCAGGGCCTTGCAAGCGCGTGGCCATCATCACCGTGCGGTTGCTGACCGCAAAGTGGACCAGCGCACCCCGCGGAAAGTCCAGCAGCGGCTCGGCAAACGGCCGGCCCTTGGGTTTGGGGATGCGGTCAAAGCGGTACTGGTCCACCGCCGCGTTCATGTCCTGCGTGAAGTCGGTCTTCAGCTCCGCCGTGGCCACCGGGATGCCGTTCAAAAACAGCACCAGGTCAATCACGTCGTCGTGGTTGGTGCGGCACTGGCGCACCACGCGCAGGCGGTTGGCGGCGTAGCGGGCCTGCAGGTCGGGGTTCATGGCCAGCGCGGGCTTGAACTGGGCGAGCTTGAGCGGGGCCTTGAGCCCCAGCAGGTCGATGCCCACGCGCAGCACCTCCAGCGTGCCCCGGTCGTCCAGCGCTTTGCGCAGGCGGTCCAGCAGCATGGCTTCGGCTGCCGCGCCGTGGTTCTTGACCAGCGCCTCCCAGGCTTGCGGCTGGGTCTGCTGCACCCAGGCCAGCAGGTCGGCGGGGTACAGGGCGCGGGGGGTGTCGTAGCCGCTGGCGTCGCCCTCGGTGCCGGGTGCGCCGTAGAGCCAGCCCTGCGCTGCCAGGTGGTTGCAGATGTCGGTCTCGAAAGCGATTTCGTTGTGCAGGGCCATGGCAATGTTGAATAAAAAATGGCTCTAGCGCTTGCCAGACAAACGCAAGCAGCTATGAAATTGATAGTTACACGCCGCGCAAAGGCTCACACCAACCCCCATTCGGGGTGCTGGGCCTGCAGCCAACGCTGCGTATGCCCCAGCAGCTTCTCTGCGGCCGCCAAGCAGGCGTGCAGGGTGGCGTCGGCAATGGGGTCGCCCTCGTAGTCGTTCACGTTGCGCTGGCGGCGCAGGGCGTCGAGCACGATCAGGTCGGGCTTGGGCACGCCCAGGGTCTGGTCCAGCGTCTGGATGGCCGTCTGGTGGTGGCCGGGCTGGCTGGTGGAGGTGCGCCAGCCGTTGGCCCACAGGCCCAGCATGGCGCACTGCATGATGCATTTGTAGGCCGCATCAAAGCGGTTGCTGGCGCTGATTTGTTCCACCCGCGCATCGGCCAGGTTCTGCCGCGCTGCCTGCAGCAGCTTGGCCATGGCGGGCGGGTCAGGCGGCTGCGCCTGCAGGCGGCCAATGGCCTGCAAGTTGCTCAAGCTCATGGTCATTCCCTTGAATCCACAGTTTGGGTTTGCGCAGCACGTCGCGCACAAAGGCATCGCCTGCCAGGGCCTTGTCGGCCAGCTCTTGCGGTGCCCAGACCACCGGGTTCACCTCGCGCCCCAGCAGCTCGTGCAGCGGGTACAGCGCCTGCACCACGGCGACAAAATCGACGCTGCCCACCAGCAGCACATCCACATCGCTGTGCTCGGTGGCGGTGCCGCTGGCCAGCGAACCATACACAAACGCCAGCGCAATCTGCCCCGCCAGCGGCTCCAGCGCCGTGCGCAGCGCGGGCACCACGCCATGCGTCTTGCGGAACATGGCAGAGAGCTCAGGGAACAGCGGGTGCTGCACATTGGCGCTGTAGCGCGCCTGATTGCCCTGGTCGCTGCGCAGCAGCAGCCCCGCCTGGGCCAGCTTGCCCAGCTCGCGCCCCAGCGTGCCCGCGTGGCTGCCGGTCAGCCGCGCCAGCTCGCGCAGGTGCAGGCTGTGCCCCGGCTGCAGCAGCAACGCCGCCAGCACCTGCTGGCGCTGGGCGGGGAACATCAGGTTCATGGCGTCCTGTGTGTTGCTCATAAGGCGACGATTGTTGCCTTTAAGGCTTCATGGGGCAAGTGGATTGGGTGGGTTTGAAGCGAAATCAGCCCCCAGCGCTTTCTGGATAAGCGGTCACAGCTATTGAATCAGGAGCATTAGCGCCGCCCGGCAGCCCGCGCACGTCGATCTGGCCTGTGACGGCGGCGGAGATCAGGGCGGTGCGGCGTTCTTGCAGGAGGGTGATGGCGGATTGGGCTTGGGTCTTCAGGGTGTCGAGCTTGGCGGTTTCGTGCTTGATCAAGGCCACGATGCTGTCCTGCTCATCTAAAGGCGGGGCTAAGCACTCGATCATTCCCAACTTGCTTGCCTTGATGCCGAGCGCTGTGGAACCAGTGGCCAGAGTTTCCAGGCGACTTTGACAGCCTGTGCTCATCAGCCAGTACAGCAAGTAGCTATTCCTCATTAGGGTCGGTACGCCACGGAATTTCACGACGCGCTGTGCAAGAGCAATATCCGTACGATCGATCAAGGCCACCTGGCCGAATGGGGCCTCCATCGTGAACAGTAAATCGTCAATCTCAGGCTTGCCTCTCGCGAGTAGCGACGCGGCTGAATCTGGATCGACAAATTCTTCGGAAGCCTCATAGTCAATGCGTCCGTCGCGGATGTTCCTTGCGGTGACAAGAAAAATGCCCTCGTCAACTTTGGTAGGCGTACGGCCACGGTAGTCAACCACTGGACCAATAAAGCGTGTAAGACCTCCTACCACCCAATGCCCCGGCACCTCCCCCAGCCACTCCACGCCCGAGTCCTTCATAGTCACGTTCGGGTCCAGCCCCTTGGTCACGGCGTGGGAGATGACGGCCTGGCGCTTTTCCTGCAGCAGGGAGATCAGCTTTTCCTGCTCGGCCACCAGCGCGTCGATCTTGGCGGTTTCGCGGTCGAGAAAAGCGGCGATGGCGGTTTGTTCTTCGGGCGGCGGGAATGCAGCGCGCTCGTTGTAGTACCGATCTTGGTCCAGGTTTTGAATACCGGACGTTTGGTTGATCGAGCCGGTCGTCAACCTTACGGCGTAGGCCGCAGCGTGTACGTAACGCCAGTAGGATGAAACCATGCCGGGTGCCAGCTGCACACGCGCCACGAAATTCGAGCACACAGCTGGGCGTTCATCGTCATACAGGACGACACAGCCAACTGGCTGGTTTTCGCCACCACCCGATTTCTCAAGCAGCAAATCTCCCTTGTTCAGGGTTCGCCCTTCACGCTCCCGGCTGGTGACGTTTCTGATGGTGGGCTCTTTCAATTCGACTCGCAGTTTCTGGCGGTCAAAATCCGCAACTCGAACACACGGTATGTCGTTTTCGTCACCCTTCGACTCGTCGCCCCAGATGCCATTCTTCGAGCTGATTATGGAAGCTTTGAGTCGATCCACGATCCAATGCGTCGGCACCTCCCCCAGCCACTCCACCCCACTGTCCCTGTACTCCGGGTATCGCGGAAAACTCATGCCGACAGCCCCTTGATCATGTCCAGGATGCGGTCGGTGGTTTGCTTGAGTTCGGCATCAATCTCGGCCAGCGGGCGCGGTGGCTTGAACACGTAGAAGTGCCGGTTGAACGGGATTTCGTAGCCCACCTTGGTTTTGTCGGGGTCGATCCAGGCATCGGGGGCGTGGGGCAGCACTTCGCGCTTGAAATACTCGCCCACGTCTTCGGCGAGCGGCACGTTTTCGGTGTCGCGCAGGCTGGCGTCGGGCTGGGGCTTGCCTTTTTGCTTGCCCTTCTGGCCCAGCACGACCTGGCCGTTTTCATCGCGCAGCGGGCGCTCGACGGTGATGCTGTGGTAGCCAAAGGCTTCGTTGTCAAAGATGCGGCTGATGGGGGTGCCGTCGTCGCCCGGCGCCTCCACAAAGTCGCCAAACAGGCGGGTGATGTGCGCGATGTGGGCGTCGCTCAGTTCTTTGCGCTTTGACCCGAGGCTTTTGCGCATCTTCTGCCACATGCCGAAGGCGTCAATCAGCTGTACCTTGCCCTTGCGCGCTGTGGGCTTGCGGTTGCTGAGGATCCAGACATAGGTGGCGATGCCGGTGTTGTAGAACATATCCGTGGGCAGGCCGACGATGGCCTCGCACAGGTCGTTTTCCAGTACGTAGCGGCGAATTTCGGATTCGCCCGAACCCGCGCCGCCGGTGAACAGGGGCGAGCCGTTGAGCACAATGCCAAAGCGGCTGCCGCCCTCGTGGGCCGGGCGCATCTTGGCGATCAGGTGCAACAAAAACAGCATGGAGCCGTCGGAAACCCGGGGCAGGCCGGGGCCAAAACGGCCGTTGTAGCCCTGTTGCTCGTGCTCTTTGCGCACTTCCTTCTCGACCTTCTTCCACTCCACGCCGAAGGGTGGGTTGGACAGCATGTAGTCAAATTTCTTGTGACCATGGCCGTCGTCGCTGAGCGTGTTGCCAAAGGCGATGTTGGCCACGTCCTGGCCCTTGATCAGCATGTCGGCCTTGCAGATGGCGTAGGACTCGGGGTTGAGCTCCTGGCCAAACACGGTCAGGCGCGCTTGTGGGTTGTGCTCGGCCAGGTATTCACCCGCCACGCTGAGCATGCCGCCCGTGCCGGCGGTGGGGTCGTAAATGGTGCGCACCACGCCGGGCTTGCTGAGGATGACGTCGTCTTCAATGAAGATGAGGTTGACCATGAGCCGGATGACCTCGCGGGGCGTGAAATGCTCCCCGGCTGTTTCGTTGCTGATTTCCGCAAACTTGCGGATCAGCTCCTCGAACACCAGGCCCATTTGCATGTTGCTGACGGCCTCGGGGTGCAGGTCGATCTGGGCGAACTTCTCTGTCACCTGGTAGAGCAGCCCGGCCTTGGCCAGGCGCTCGACCTGGGTGTGGAATTCAAAGCGCTCGAACACATCGCGCACGGCGGGCGAGAACGCCTGCACGTAGCTGAACAGGTTCTGCGCAATGTGGTCGGGGTCGCCCAGCAGCTTTTTGAGGTCGAGCGTGGAGGTGTTGTAGAAGCTCTGGCCTGCCTTGCGCAGCAGAAAGGGCTCGGGGTTGACGCCCAGTTTTTCTTTGTCGGCCAGTTCGGCCAGCACGGCGGGCTTGGTGGCTTCGAGCACGCAGTCCAGCCGGCGCAGCACGGTAAAGGGCAGGATGACTTTGCCGTAGTCGGATTGCTTGTAGTCACCGCGCAGCAGGTCAGCGACGGACCATATGAAGGCGGAGAGGGTTTGTTGGTTCATGCGGGAGCAAATCTCTTTAACTTGGAATGTATCGCCGGGGCGGATACAGTTGTCCAGCATCCTAGCCCACGGGAGGACCGTGGGGTGCTTGATCTGGTTCAATGGGCGTGAGGATGGGGCGAGTGCCATGGCGCGCCGTTGAGTTGGGCGCTGCCCGGACGGCACCGGGGGTGTGCGGCAATAGTGTTTGCGTGGCTTGCCGCTTGGGAGGAACGAATGCCAGACGAACGATGGACCGATGTCCCGGACGATGGCGTGTCGGACGACATCCCGCCGTACCTGCGCAAGCCGCCGGCAGGGACCATTCAGGCAGGGCATTTCTGGCTGTCCTGCATCAACACCAAGCTGCGCAAGCTGGAGGCGCTGGGGCTGCGCCCGCATGCAACCCTGCTGGAGAACATGGCCGCCATGGAGCGTTGGGCAAGCGGGGATGGGCTGGGGGAGCCGTTACCGGGGACGATGAGCCGGCAGGTGTGTTCGTGGCACTGAGGCGCTCGTCTACCCATTACGTAGCCGGCTTACATGTTCTGGATGGCAAGTGCTACTTGAGCGAAGCCGCTTCTGGTATGTGCTTTTGTACGATGAGCGCTGCGCGCTCGCTGGTTGCGGTGATTTCGCCCACTCAGCGGGCACCAGCCCGATCTGTCCCGAACAGGTCCCAACTCGCCATGAACAGTGCCGCGATGACGGGGCCGATCACAAACCCTGTGAGCCCAAAAAGTGCCATACCTCCCAGCGTGGAGATGAGTACGACATAGTCAGGCATCTTGGTGTCCTTGCCCACAAGGATGGGCCGCAGAACGTTGTCAACCAGTCCAATGACCAGGATCCCATAAGCGGTGAGCGCCACGCCCTGCACCACAGCCCCGGTAGCCAAAAAATAGATGGCTACGGGTACCCAGATGATGCCCGCACCGACCGCGGGCAACAGCGACAAAAACGCCATCAGCACGCCCCACAAGACAGGTCCCTGGATGTCCAGGATCCAGAAGATCAGACCGCCCAGGGCGCCCTGGGCTGCGGCCACCACGATGTTCCCCTTGACCGTCGCGCGGATCACCGTGGTGAACTTGTCGACGAGTTGGCGTTTGTGTTCTTCGTGCAGTGGGGTGACTTGTCCGATGCGCTTGCCCAGAGCGGCCCCATCGCGCAGCAAAAAGAACAGCAGATACAGCATGATGCCGAAGCTGGCGATGAATTCCAGCGTGTTTTGCCCGATGTTCAATGCTTGTGCCGCCGCAAACTGGCTGGCTTGGACGGCGACCGACGCGAACTTCGCCTGAATGTCGCTGAGCGAGGTGAGTTCGAATCGGTCAAGCAGACTGGTGGCCCACGCGGGCATGGCGCCAATGACTTGTTGCAGGTAGAGCCCGAAGTTGAGTTGCCCCGACTTCACGCGCTCGTAAATGGCGGAAGCCTCTTGCACCAGGGATATGGAAATCACGGTCACTGGAATGATCACGATGACCAGGCAAAGGCATAGCGTGCACAGTGCTGCGAGGTTCTGGCGGCGAGGCATGCGCGCTAAAAGCCGCCGATGGAATGGCGCGAACAGGATGGCGAGGATGACCCCCCAAAACACGGCACCATGAAACTGCCACAGGATCGCTCCGAAGGCGACAGTCACCAGCGACAACAGCAACAGGAACAACTTGTTTTCAATATTGGGGGGTGTCATACGTTTCGAGTGGCACATCGGTGGAATGCCGGAATGTACGCCAGCGTGAGGTCCCTGGCGCATCGAGTCGGCGTTTCGGTGCCTGGTCAGGATCGTTTCTGCAAGAGATTGCTCAGTTCAGTGGCACAATACGGCCTGCAACCCAAGGCCCTTCCCTAGCCACAGTCGCATCCGCCAATCGGTTCAGCCGTGTCGCGGAAGGTTTTTCAACCAACTAATGCTTTCCCAAGGAAAGCGGAGGTCAGCGGAATATGAGCGAGACGACATCCGTCTATCAAGCCTATCAAGGCAACACTTACCTCTTCGGCGGCAATGCGCCCTATGTCGAAGAGATGTACGAAAACTACCTCGCCAATCCGGGCAGTGTGCCCGACACCTGGCGCGAGTATTTTGACGCCCTTCAGCACGTTCCCGCCGTCGATGGATCGAATTCCAGGGACGTGCCGCACCTTCCCGTCATCAATGCCTTTGCCGAGCGGGCAAAGCAGGGCGGTTCGAAGGTGGTGGATGCAGCGGGTGCTGACTCAGAGCTTGGTCGAAAGCGCACAGCAGTCCAGCAACTGATTGCTGCCTACCGCAACGTGGGTCAGCGCTGGGCGGACCTTGATCCCCTCAAGCGTACCGAGCGCCCCGCCATTCCTGAACTGGAGCCATGGTTCTATGGTTTCAGCGACTCAGACCAGGAAGTCGTCTTCAACACCAGCAACACCTTCTTTGGCAAAGAATCGATGACGCTGCGCGAGCTGATCAATGCGCTGCGCGAGACCTACTGCGGCTCCATCGGGGCCGAGTACATGTACGCCACCGACCAGAACCAAAAGCGCTGGTGGCAGCAAAAGCTCGAAACCATCCGCAGCAAGCCCAGCTTCGGCGCAGACAAGAAAAAACATATCCTGGACCGCCTGACGGCCGCAGAAGGTCTGGAGCGCTTCCTGCACACCAAGTACGTCGGCCAGAAGCGTTTTTCGCTCGAAGGTGGCGAGAGCTTTATCGCCGCCATGGACGAGTTGATTCAGTCCGCTGGCGCCAAGGGTGTGCAGGAGATCGTGATCGGCATGGCCCACCGCGGCCGCCTGAACGTGCTGGTGAACTCGCTGGGCAAGATGCCCAAGGACTTGTTCGCCGAGTTTGACCACACCGCCCCCGAGGACCTGCCTGCCGGTGACGTGAAGTACCACCAGGGCTTCAGCTCGGATGTCACGACGCCTGGCGGCCCCGTGCACCTGTCGCTTGCGTTCAATCCCTCGCACCTTGAAATCGTCAACCCGGTGGTTGAAGGCTCGGTGCGGGCCCGTATGGACCGCCGCGCCGATCCGCTGGGCAAGCAGGTCCTGCCCGTGCTGGTGCATGGTGATGCGGCCTTTGCGGGCCAGGGTGTGAACCAGGAAACCCTTGCACTGGCCCAGACGCGTGGCTACTACACCGGCGGCACGGTGCACATCATCATCAACAACCAGATCGGGTTCACGACCTCAGACCCGCGTGACACCCGCTCGACGCTGTATTGCACCGACATTGTGAAGATGATCGAGTCGCCCGTGCTGCACGTCAACGGTGATGATCCGGAAGCCGTGGTGCTGGCCACCCAGCTGGCGCTGGAGTTCCGCATGGAGTTCCGCAAGGACGTGGTGGTGGACATCATCTGCTTTCGCAAGCTGGGCCATAACGAACAGGACACGCCTTCGCTCACCCAGCCACTGATGTACAAGAAGATCGGCCAGCACCCCGGCACGCGCAAGCTGTATGCCGACAAGCTGGCTGCACAGGGCTTGGGCGAATCGCTTGGCGACGACATGGTCAAGGCCTATCGCGCGGCGATGGATGCGGGCAAGCACACGGTTGATCCGGTGCTCACCAACTTCAAGAGCAAGTACGCGGTGGACTGGAGCCCTTTCCTGGGCAAGAGGTGGACGGACGCTGGCGATACGGCGATTCCGCTGGCCGAGTGGAAGCGCCTGGCCGAGAAGATCACCACGATCCCCGAGAGTGTGACGCCGCATCAGCTCGTCAAGAAGGTGTATGACGACCGTGCAGCCATGGGTCGCGGCGAGATCCCCGTGGACTGGGGCATGGGCGAGCACATGGCGTTTGCATCTCTGGTGGCCAGCGGCTATCCGGTGCGCCTGTCGGGGGAGGACTGCGGTCGCGGCACTTTCACCCACCGCCACGCCGTCATTCATGACCAAAAGCGCGAGAAGTGGGACATCGGTTCCTACGTGCCCCTGCAAAACGTCGGTGAAAACCAGGCTCCGTTTGTCGTCATTGACTCCATCCTGTCCGAAGAGGCGGTGCTGGCCTTTGAATACGGCTATGCCTCCAACGATCCCAATACCCTGGTGATCTGGGAAGCCCAGTTTGGCGACTTTGCCAACGGCGCCCAGGTGGTGATCGACCAGTTCATCGCGTCTGGCGAAGTAAAGTGGGGCCGCGTCAACGGTGTCACGCTCATGCTGCCGCATGGCTATGAAGGGCAGGGCCCGGAGCACAGCTCGGCTCGCCTGGAGCGCTTCATGCAGCTGGCCGCAGACACCAACATGCAGATCGTGCAGCCGACCACGGCCAGCCAGATCTTCCATGTGCTGCGCCGCCAAATGGTGCGCGACCTGCGCAAGCCGCTGGTCATCATGACCCCCAAGTCCCTGCTTCGTAACAAGGACGCGACCTCGCCGCTGTCCGAGTTCACCCGTGGTGGCTTTCAGACCGTGATCCCCGAGCAGGACGAAGGCGTCATCAAGAAGGCTGCCAAAGTCAAGCGCGTGATTGCGTGCTCGGGCAAGGTGTACTACGACCTGGTGAAAAAGCGCGCCGAAAAGCAAGCGGACGACGTGGTCATCCTGCGCATCGAGCAGCTGTATCCCTTCCCACACAAGGCATTTGCCTCGGAACTGAAAAAGTACCCTAACGCAACGGACGTGGTGTGGTGCCAGGACGAGCCGCAAAACCAGGGCGCATGGTTCTTCGTGCAGCACTACATCCACGAAAACATGCTCGAAGGGCAAAAGCTCGGTTACTCCGGTCGTGCTGCTTCGGCATCGCCTGCGGTGGGTTATTCGCACCTGCACCAGGAACAGCAAAAGGCTCTGGTGGATGGTGCGTTTGCCAAGCTCAAGGGTTTTGTCCTGACCAAGTAAGGCCAGCTACCCCAACGAACACAGAACAGAATCCTACTGAAAGAATTTCAAATGGCTATCGTAGAAGTCAAAGTCCCCCAGCTGTCCGAATCTGTGGCTGAAGCCACCATGCTGACGTGGAAGAAAAAGGCCGGTGAGGCCGTGGCTGTCGATGAGATCCTGATCGAGATCGAGACCGACAAGGTTGTGCTGGAAGTGCCCGCGCCTGCCGCTGGCGTGCTCTCTGAGATCGTGCAGGGCGACGGTGCCACCGTGGTGGCCGAGCAGCTGATCGCCAAGATCGACACGGAAGGCAAGGCTGGCGCTGCCGCACCCGCCACCGCTGCGCCAGCTGCAGCGCCAGCCACCGCCGCGGCTCCTGCCGCTGCTGCCGCCACGGCGGGCGGCTCCAAGGGCGACGTGGCCATGCCCGCAGCCGCCAAGCTGCTGGCCGATAACAATATGTCGGTGTCGGCAGTGGCCGGTACCGGCAAGGATGGCCGGGTCACCAAGGGCGATGTCCTCAGCGCTGTGGCGGGCGGTGCAGCCAAGGCGGCAGTGGCCACCAGCGCCATTCCGACCGGCGTGCCCACCAAGGCGCTGCCGCAGGTGGCCGCCCCGGCCGCCAGGCAAGACCTGGGCGACCGTCCAGAGCAGCGCGTGCCCATGAGCCGCCTGCGCGCGCGTGTTGCCGAGCGCCTGCTGCAATCGCAGTCGACCAACGCCATCCTGACCACGTTCAATGAAGTGAACATGGCGCCCGTGATGGAAATGCGCAAGAAGTTCCAGGATGCGTTCACCAAGGAGCATGGCGTCAAGATCGGCTTCATGAGCTTCTTCGTGAAGGCCGCTGTGCATGCGCTCAAGAAGTTCCCGGTGCTCAACGCCTCGGTCGATGGCACCGATATCGTCTACCACGGCTACTTTGATATTGGTATCGCCGTGGGCTCGCCCCGTGGTCTGGTGGTGCCCATCCTTCGCAATGCCGACCAGATGAGCTTTGCCGACATTGAAAAGAAGATCGCCGAGTTTGGCAAAAAGGCGGCCGAGGGCAAGCTGGGCATCGAGGAAATGACCGGCGGCACGTTCTCGATTTCTAACGGTGGCACCTTCGGCTCGATGATGTCCACACCCATCATCAACCCGCCTCAGTCTGCCATCCTGGGCGTGCATGCAACCAAGGACCGTGCCGTGGTCGAAAACGGTCAGATTGTGGTTCGTCCGATGAACTACCTGGCCATGTCCTACGACCACCGCATCATCGACGGCCGCGAAGCCGTGCTGGGCCTGGTGGCCATGAAGGACGCGCTGGAAGACCCATCGCGCCTGCTGTTTGATATTTGAGATGCACCGCCCTGAGTCGCTTCGCGCTTTTTCCCTTCTCTCGAATTGCTACGCAATTCGGGAAGGGGGACACTGCCGGCGCGGCGGGGCGGCCTTTGCGCGGCGGTCACTGATGTGGCTCCACGCGCTTCATCGGCCGGGGGAGTTTGGCGCATAGCGCTCCCTTGGCATGTATTGCACGGACCCACATGTGCCGCCCGGAATCTGTCCGGCCCGTCGGTGGGTCTTTCTCCAACGGACCCAATGAGATTTCCCATGAGCAAACAATTCGATGTGATCGTCATCGGTGGCGGCCCCGGTGGCTACATCGCCGCCATCCGCGCGGCCCAGCTTGGCTTCAATGTGGCCTGTATCGACGAGTGGAAGAACGACAAGGGCGGGCCTGCGCCGGGTGGCACCTGCACCAACGTGGGCTGTATCCCCTCCAAGGCGCTGCTGCAGTCGTCCGAGCACTTTGAGCATGCCAACAAGCATTTCGCCGACCATGGCATCACGGCGTCCGATGTGAAGATTGATGTGGCAAAGATGATTGGCCGCAAGGACACCGTTGTGAAACAAAACAATGACGGCATCCTGTACCTGTTCAAGAAGAACAAGGTCAGCTTCTTCCATGGCCGTGGTTCGTTCGTGAAGGTGGCCGATGGTGGTTACGAGATCAAGGTGGCTGGCGCCGCCGAAGAAACGCTCACCGCAAAGCAGATCGTCATCGCCACCGGCTCCAATGCCCGTGCGCTGCCAGGCACACCGTTTGACGAAGAACTGATCCTGTCCAACGACGGTGCACTGCGCATCGGTACTGTTCCCAAGAAGCTGGGCCTCATCGGCTCGGGCGTCATTGGTCTGGAAATGGGTTCGGTCTGGCGCCGCCTGGGTGCCGAAGTCACCATCCTCGAAGGTCTGCCCACGTTCCTGGGTGCAGTGGATGAGCAGATTGCCAAGGAAGCCAAGAAGGCTTTCGACAAGCAGGGCCTGAAGATCGAGCTCGGCGTGAAGGTCGGCGAGGTCAAGACCGGCAAGAAGGGCGTGAGCATTGCCTACACCAATGCCAAGGGTGAGGCCCAGTCGCTGGACGTGGACAAGCTCATCGTCTCGATTGGCCGTGTACCCAACACCATCGGCTTGAACACGGAAGCCGTGGGCTTACAGCTGGACGAGCGAGGCGCCATTGTGGTGGACGCTGACTGCAAGACCAACCTGCCCGGCGTGTGGGCAGTGGGCGACGTCGTGCGCGGCCCCATGCTCGCGCACAAGGCGGAAGAAGAGGGCGTTGCCGTGGCCGAGCGCATGGCAGGTCAACACGGGCATGTCAATTTCAACACCATCCCCTGGGTGATCTACACCAGCCCCGAGATCGCGTGGGTGGGCCGTACCGAGCAGCAGCTCAAGGCAGACGGTGTGAAGTACAAGGCGGGCAGTTTCCCGTTCCTGGCCAACGGCCGCGCGCGTGCACTGGGCGATACCACCGGCATGGTCAAGATGCTGGCGGACGCTGAGACCGATGAAATCCTGGGCGTGCACATCGTGGGTCCGCAGGCCAGCGAATTGATTGCTGAGGCCGTGGTGGCCATGGAGTTCAAGGCCAGCAGCGAAGACATCGCGCGCATCTGCCACGCCCACCCGTCGCTCTCTGAGGCCACCAAGGAAGCCGCTCTGGCGGTCGACAAGCGCACGCTCAACTTCTGATGTTGACGTTAAATTGTGCGGTTACGCTTGATTTGCTTGGGTTTATAGCTATTTAATTGATAGCAATAAGGCATTCCACCGTGACCGTTAAACAGGCCTACCTTGCCGAGCTGGCCGCCAAAGGCTATCAAAGCGACCCAGCTCAGCTTCGAGCGGTGGAGGCCTTGCAGCGCTGCGCGGACGACTGGGCTGCGTACAAAGCCCTTCGTTCAAATGCATTCAAGAAACTGATTCACCGCCCCGGGGTTCCCAGGGGCGTGTACATGTACGGCGGCGTGGGCCGGGGAAAAAGCTTCTTGATGGACTGCTTTTTCAATGCGGTACCGATCAAGCGCAAGGTGCGGCTGCATTTTCACGAGTTCATGCGCGAAGTTCATCGCGAACTGGCGGGCCTGCAGGGCACGGTCAACCCGCTTGACGAGCTGGGTGCGCGCGTTTCCAAGCGTTACAGGCTCATCTGCTTTGATGAATTCCACGTATCGGACATCACGGACGCCATGATCTTGCATCGGTTGCTGGATGCATTGTTCGCCAACGGTGTTGGATTTGTCACCACCTCGAACTTCAAACCCGACGACCTCTACCCCGACGGCTTGCATCGCGACCGTATCCTGCCGGCAATCGCCTTGCTCAACGAAAAGCTGGAGGTGGTGAACGTGGACAACGGCACCGACTACCGGCGGCGCACGCTGGAGCAGGTCAAGCTCTATCACACGCCGCTGGGAGCGCAGGCCGATGCGGAAATGCGCGAAACCTTCGACCGGCTGGCCGAAGTGCGTGATGAGGACCCGACCTTGCATATCGAGGCGCGTGAAATCCGTGCCCGGCGAAAGGCTGGCGGGGTGGTTTGGTTTGATTTCCGCACCCTGTGCGGGGGGCCGCGCTCCCAAAACGACTATCTGGAGATCGCCACGCAATTTCACACGGTTTTACTGTCAGATGTGCCGCACATGCCCGTGAGCATGGCGTCGCCCGCGCGCCGCTTCACCTGGCTGATCGATGTTCTGTATGACCGCAGGGTCAAGCTCATCATGTCTGCGCAGGTGCCGCCAGAGCAGCTCTACACAGAAGGGCCGCTCGTGCACGAGTTTCCTCGCACGGTTTCACGACTCAATGAAATGCAGTCCAAGGAGTTCCTGGCGCTGGATCGCCGTTCAGTGGATACCGGGCTCACATGACATCGAGCCACGCTGCGCGCGCGTCCATGTTCCTAGTGATCGCAGCGATCGCTTTGGCGACATCAGCCGCCTGGGCGCAGGCGTTGGGCCCACGCATGCCGGACTTATCGGCTGACGAGTTGTCAGCCCCGTCGCCTTTGCTGGAGGGTGGCGCTGCGCCGCCGCGCACGACGGAGCTTGAACGCATTCGACGTGAGCGTGAAGCCTTGATCACCCAGCGCCAGACGCAGGAGGCTGAGTGCTACAGGAAGTTCGCTGTGGAGGATTGCCTGCGCAGCGTACGGGCGGGTGCAAGGGAATTTGACGCCCGTCTGCGCGCGCAAGAGATCGCTATCAAAGACGCGGAGCGCAAGGAAAAAGCGGCTGAGCGCCAGCGCACGATTGCGGAAAAGCAGACGAGCGCTACACCGCCAGAGCAAGGCGGCAAGGCCGGGGCAGCGAGTGAGGTGCAGCGAAAGCCTGCGACGGACAGGACACCAACGGCGGAGGTTCGTGACGCGCAGGCCGTCCGCAGGGCGCAAGAGCAGCGCGACAAGATCCAGCAGCGCAGCCAGGCCCAAAAAGCCAGCGCTGCCGGCGACGCCGAGCGCGAAGCCCAATCCCGAGCGCGGTATGCCGAGAAATTGCGCAAGGCCCAAGAGCGCCGCGACAAGGCAGACGCGTCGCGGGAGCAAGAGCAAGCCTCGGGTAAACAGCCGGCGGCACCGTTGCCCCCAGTCCCGGCTGCTTCCCGGTAGGGTCTGCCCAAGAGACTGGCAGCCCGCTGAAATCTTGCATCCGATGGTGGAAACACCACTTGCTCGGCAGCGTAAAGGCAGCGGCAGCCGCGCCTTGAGGTGACGGCCTAGGAGCGCCCTGTCGCGGAGGGCGTCAGGGGTAGCAACGGAGCAGGCTTCTTTTGCTCAACCAGGGCTTCGATCTTCACGATCACCAGGGAAAGATTGTCTCCACCGCCACGAGCGCGCGAACGGGCTTTTTCGACGAGGAACTCGGTCGCCTCTCTCGGTGACAGGGATTCGACCACGGAGCCGAGTTCGGTCGGCGAGAAGTAGTGCCAAACACCATCGCTGCAGGCCAACAGCACATCTCCGGGTTGCAGTTGGGGAATGATGTGCGTCGTGATGGGGGGATCGCTCTCGGTTCCTAGGCAGCCGACGAGGATGTTGGAATGCGGGTGCGAATTGGCCTCCGCCTCGGTCAGTTCGCCACGGTCGACAAGCGCCTGCACATAGGAATGGTCACTGGTGCGCGACACCATGCGGCAACCCTGGAAATGGTAGATGCGCGAATCGCCCGCGTGCAACCAATGGCAGTCGCCGCGAGGGTTGATGAGGAAGGCGGCAATCGTGCTGTGTGGCTCTTGCTCTGCGGAAATGGCTGTCAGGCGGATCACGATGTGGGCTTCGGCGGCGATGCTGCGCAGCGTGGCGACAGGATCGTCGGTGTCAGGTGAGTAGCGCTCGAAAAGCTGCCGCGCCGTCATCATCACCTGATCAGACGCCTTGCGACCACCGCTGCGCCCGCCCATTCCGTCCGCAACCACGCCGAGCACACAGCCGGTGTGGCGCGGGTGCGCGATGAGCGTGACCTGGTCTTGCTGGTATTCCCGGTCACCCTTGTGGATGCCGGTGGACGCGATGAGGCGAAACGCTTTGGTCATGCTGGTGATTGTGTGGGGGCGGACGCGCAGGGTAGTCGCCGAAGGTCGAACCAGCGCGTATTATCTGTCCACCTGTGGCATTTTTGCCATGCGTCTGCGGCCTCTGACTTGATCCCGAGCCTTCGTTTCCCTCTCCCCTTTTCGTTCAGGTTTGCTTGCGCTGGCGGCCTCGCGGGCTCTGAATTTGCACGCAGTTACCAACCCGGCCTGACGGCTTTGTGTCTGGGTCACATCCCTGGCCCCGCATGACTTTGACACAGCATGTCGAAGATGCGTTTTCCGCTGGTGGTGCTTTGGCACGTGCAGATACGCATTTCCAGCCGCGCGAGGGGCAGGCGCAGATGGCGGTGGCTGTGGCTCAAACCATCGAGCTGGGTGGGGCGCTGGTGGTCGAGGCCGGCACCGGCGTGGGCAAAACCTACGCCTATCTGGTGCCTGTGCTGCTCAGTGGCGAACGGGCGCTGATTTCTACCGCCACCAAGGCCCTGCAGGACCAGCTTTTTGCCCGAGACCTGCCCCTGCTGGTGCGGACCCTCGGGCTGCCGGTCCGTTTGGCGCTGCTCAAGGGGCGCGCCAGCTACCTGTGTATCCACCGCATGGAGCAGGCCTGGCAGGACGTGCTGGCGCGGGACCGGGGTGTGGTTCGGGTCCTGGCCAAGGTGCAGGAATGGTCCCGGTTGACGCGCTCGGGCGACCTTGCCGAACTGACAGGTTTGGACGAACGGTCTCCAGTCATTCCACTCATTACGTCCACACGTGAGAACTGCCTGGGCTCGCAGTGCCCGCGTTTTCGCGAATGTCATCTACATGCCGCCAGGCGCGAGGCGCTCGCGGCCGACGTGGTGGTGATCAACCACCACCTGTTTTTTGCGGATCTGGCTGTGCGTGAGTCGGGCATGGCGGAGCTGCTGCCATCGGTGCGCGTCGTGATCTTCGATGAGGCCCATCAACTCAATGAAACCGGCGTGCAGTTTCTGGGACTGCAGTGGTCCACCGGGCAACTTCTCGATTTGTCGCGGGACCTGCTGGCCTGCGGCATGCAACATGCGCGGGGTCTGGCGGACTGGGCTGGGCTGGTGGCCCGCCTGGAGAAGGCTGCGAGCGCGCTTCGCCAGGCCGCGGGGACGGAGCGGGCCACCGCCTCACGCATACCCTGGACGCAAGCGGTGCCCGACGGCATCCACCCCACCGCCTGGGGCGCAGCCATGCAGCTCGTCTGCTCGGGCTGCGCCGATGTGCTGGAGGCACTGGACATGGTCAGCGAGATCGCGCCTGATTTCAACCGCTTGTATGAGCGCTGCACCGAGCTTTTGGCCCGTGCTGC
>NZ_JBKDRI010000152.1:0-6135 GCF_046341535.1 Acidovorax sp.
TGTCAGAGCGTCAGGTGCCTGGCAATGGCACAGCCGGAAAAGACGTCAAGCTGCCGGCCAACAGCCAGATTGATCGGACCCGCACGATCACCGTGGAGTTCGACGCGAATGCGCGCGGTCCGTGGGATTTCAAACCTGCCCAGCGATCCGTGCAGGTTCACCCTGGCGAGCTGACGACAGTGATGTACGAGTTCCAAAACGTGCAAAACCGTCGCATGGCAGCGCAGGCCATCCCGAGCTACGCACCGCGCCAGGCGGCAGCGCACTTCAACAAGCTGGAGTGTTTCTGCTTCAACCAGTACACGCTGGAGCCGGGCGAAAAGAAAGAATGGCCTGTGGCGTTTGTCATTGATCCACGTCTTTCCAAGGACGTGACGACGATCACGTTGTCCTACACATTCTTTGAGGTGGGTGGCAAGACGCCCGCCGCTCCGGGTTCCGCCGGCGCAGGGGGCGCGACCCACATCCAGGCGGCCGTGGTGGAAACACCGCCGCTGGTGGCGCGTGCCGGAGCAGGCTCGTGACGGAACCCGAGGCGGGCGATGCAGGGTCGATTGCGCGCCGAGGTTCACTGCCCCGCACCATCCGGGCCGTGGCTTGGGCGCTGATAGGTTTGCGGCAGGGTAGTGAATATGAGCAGGACGTGCAGCGCCTAAACCCGCTTCACATCATTGCGGTGGGGCTGGTGGCAGTGTTTGCGCTGGTCCTTGGGCTGGTTGGTCTGGTGAACTGGATCGTTTAGAAGATACGTGGCGTGCCATTTGTCGGCAGGGGGCGCCACCCTAAGTTTTGAGATTTTGAGAATTCAGGAGCTGAAATGAGTGCATCAACCCACGGCGGAACTCCGTACTACTATGTGCCCGCCGAATCGCGCCATCCTTTCATGGCAGCCGTTGGCCTGTTCTTTGTGATCCTGGGCGCGGGGCAGTGGATCAACGGCCACGACTGGGGCAAGTACTCACTGGCGTTTGGCTTGGTCTGGTGGCTGTTTGTGCTGTACCAGTGGTTTGGTGATGCGATTCGCGAGAGTGAAGGCGGTCTGTACGGTCGCAAGATCGACCTGTCCTACCGCTGGAGCATGAGCTGGTTCATCTTCTCTGAGGTGATGTTTTTCGGGGCGTTCTTCACAGCGCTGTGGTGGGCGCGCGCCCACTCGGTGCCCACCTTGGGAAGCCTCGATAACGCCCTGCTGTGGCCTGACTTCAAGGCTGTGTGGCCCAGCATTGCTGCGGGTGCAACCGCCTCGCCAGCAGGCATCGTGGAGCCGTTCCAGACGGTAGGCCCCTTCTGGCTGCCCACCATCAATACGGCTTTGCTGCTAACGTCGGGTGTCACGCTCACCATTGCCCACCATGCACTGCGTGAAAACCAGCGTGGCAAGACCATAGGCTTCATGTGGCTCACCGTTTTGCTCGGTCTTGTCTTCCTGCTCGTCCAGGGCTACGAGTACTATCACCTGTACACCGACCTGAACCTTAAGCTCAACTCCGGTATTTTTGGTTCGACCTTCTTCATGCTGACCGGCTTTCACGGCTTCCACGTGTTCCTGGGCATGTTGATGCTACTGGTGATCACGCTGCGCCTGCAAAAGGGGCACTTCACCGCCGACAAGCACTTTGGCTTTGAAGGCGCTGCCTGGTATTGGCACTTTGTGGACGTGGTTTGGCTGGGCCTGTACGTGCTCGTTTACTGGATGTAGGCCCAAAGCACTTGAAAAAAGCGCCTCGCGGCGCTTTTTTTGTTGTGGTGGCCACCTGCAGCCCGGCGAGGATGCTTGCGCCTCGTTGAACAGGATCAACGGGTCGCGGGCAGCCCGGTGGGTTGAATGTAGCCCAGCTGCCAGGCAATCAGGATGCAGACAAACAGCAAAATGGAGAGCCCCACGCGCAGCGCAAGCGCCTTGGCCATGTGGTTGCCCCGGCTTTTGTCGTCGCGCCCGTTGCGCATCATGAAGAAAAGCGCTGAAGCCAGGCTTGCGAGAACGGCAATGAAAGCCACCAACACCAGATATTTCATGGACGCCATTATCCCGTGACTGCCCCCACCCGCGCTGCAGACAGGCGTTTCTGGCTGATCACCGTCGCTGCCGTGCTGGCCATCGGGGTCACGGCATCGCTGGGGCGTTGGCAGCTCTCGCGTGCCTCACAAAAGCAGGCTCTCCAGTCCTCGATCGATGAGCGCAGGCAGATGGGCCCCGTGGACGTGCTCACGCTGGTGCAGTCCAAGGCGCTACCTTCGCCCACCCAGCCACAGGATAAGGACGCTGCGTTACAGGCACCCCTGGACGATCTTGTCCACCGGACGGTAGCACTGCGCGGGCGGTGGCTTGGCAAGCACACGGTGTTCCTTGACAACCGGCAGATGAACGGCCGCCCCGGGTTTTTTGTGCTTACGCCCTTGCAGTTGACCGATCCGGCGGGCGAAGGCGCAGTGGTGCTTGTCCAGCGCGGCTGGGCGCCCCGCAATTTCCAGGATCGCACGCAGTTGCCGCCCGTGGGCACGCCAATGGACGACGAGGTTTCTGTGCAAGGCCGTATTGCCCCGTCGCCTTCGCGCCTGTATGAGTTTGATGCTGGCCCGGCAACTCCAAGGTCTTCACCCATCCGGCAAAATCTGAATTTGTCGGCTTTCCGCGCCGAGACCGGTTTGCCGATCCTTGCGTTGACCGTGCTGCAGACCAGCGAATCCGCCGATGGTCTGCTGCGCGACTGGCCGGTCATCAGCGCCGGCATCGACAAACATTACGGTTACGCCTTTCAATGGTTCGGGCTTTGCGGCCTGATTGCAACGCTTTATGTCTGGTTCCACATCGTCCGACGGTTCATTCGCCCGCGCCGCCAGCCGGCCCCCTGACGAGGGGGGGGAGCATCCCCTGGGGCTCACGGTGCACACGCTGCCGCCTGCGGGAGCGGCGGTTGCCGAGGCCCAGCGTGGACGCTACGGCCGGTTGAAAATGCTCGGGGTGCTGCTGATCTGTGCGGCACCCGTGATTGCGTCGTATTTCACGTACTACGTCATACGGCCTGAGGGCCGCCGCAACTATGGCGAACTGATCGACCCACCGCGCGCCATTCCGGACGTGGTGGCTGCGACGGTGGATGGAGGGTCGCTGAGTCTGCCCTCGCTCAAGGGGCAATGGTTGCTGGTGAGCGTGGCGGGCGGAGCCTGCGATGCCGCGTGCCAAAAGCATCTGTACCTGCAGCGCCAGTTGCGCGAGAGCCTTGGCAAAGAAAAAGACCGCCTTGACTGGGTCTGGCTGGTGGATGATGCGGCGCCGCTGCCTGCAGAGCTGAGCGCCGCCCTGCAAAAGGCCACGGTGCTGCGGCTGGATGCGGCTTCGCTGGGCACCTGGCTTGCCCCGGCCCCGAGCCACGCGATGGCCGATCACCTGTACGTGGTGGACCCGATGGGCCACTGGATGATGCGCTTTCCGGCCGCCATGGATGCCACCGGGGCAGCCAAGGCCAAGCGCGATCTGGAGCGTCTGCTGCGTGCCTCATCGTCGTGGGATGAACCCGGCCGGCCGGTCAAGCCATGATGGACACACAGCCTCTTTACGACCTGGCGCCCATCGCGCGGCTGATGCTGGTGGGCATCGTCATTGCCCTGGGCCCTCTGGTGTGGATTGCGCTGCGAAACCGTGCCAGCACGCCTGTGCGCCGTTTGCAGGCGCTGACGGTGCTGACCCTTTTCCTCACCTTTGACCTGGTGCTGTTCGGGGCATTCACACGCCTGACGGACTCTGGGCTGGGCTGCCCCGACTGGCCCGGTTGCTACGGCAGCGCGAGCCCCATGGGAGCACGCGAGGAAATCGCAGCGGCCCAGGCGGCCATGCCGACCGGCCCCGTCACCCATGGCAAGGCGTGGATCGAGATGATTCACCGCTACCTGGCGACGGGCGTCGGGGTGCTCATCATTGTCATGACGGTATCCGCATGGGTCCAGCGGCGTCAGGCAGACCGCACGGGCGCGCAGCAGTCCCCGCTGAGCCCCTGGTGGCCCACGTTCACGCTCTTTTGGGTGTGCCTGCAGGGTGCGTTCGGCGCGCTCACCGTGACGATGAAGCTCTTTCCTGCCATCGTCACGCTGCACCTGATGGGAGGCCTCGTTTTGCTGGCGCTGCTGTGCGTGCAGGCGGTGCGGCACACCCATTGGGCGCAGGGGCGCCAGCCCGTCGCGCTGGCTGGCTTTTTGCGCCATGCGCTGGTGGCCGCTGCCACCCTGGTGGCCGTGCAAATCGCGCTGGGCGGCTGGGTGAGCACCAACTATGCCGTGCTGGCCTGCACGACCTTTCCCACCTGCCAGGGGAGCTGGTGGCCAGAGATGGATTTCGCGCAGGGCTTTCAGATCTGGCGCAAGCTGGGTCTGCTGCAGGACGGCACCCACATCAGCTTTGCCGCACTGACGGCCATCCACTACGTGCACCGCCTGATGGCCTACCTGGTGCTGGCGGTCATAGCGGGCGTGGCCTGGGCACTGCACCGCCGCGGGCTGCTGGTGGTACAGGCATGGTGGCTTGCCGCGCTGGGTGCGCTTCAACTGCTGACCGGGCTTTCCAACGTGATCCTGGGCTGGCCGCTGGTTGCGGCCGTGCTGCACACCGGTGGCGCCGCGGCGCTGGTGGTGGTTTTGACATGGTCTCTTGCATCGTGCCGGGTGGCCGCGCAGCCGCAAGAGCGATCTGCACCTTCGCGTGCACCGAGAGTTTCCGCATGAGTGTTGCTTCCCCCGTAGCGGTTGCGCTGCCGTCCCGTCTGGCCCAGTTTTACGCGCTGACCAAGCCGCGCGTGGTCCAGCTCATTGTTTTTTGCGCGCTGATCGGCATGGTTCTGGCGGTGCCTGGCATGCCCTCTGGCGAGCAACTGGGGCGGATGGTGGTGGCATCAGCCGGTGTTTGGCTGGTGGCAGGCGCTGCTGCCGCATTCAATTGCATCGTGGAGCAGGGCATTGATGCCAAGATGAAGCGCACGGCATGGCGTCCTACCGCCAAGGGCGAGTTGTCGAACGCCCAGACCTTGCTGTTTTCAGCCGTGTTGTGCGCTGCCGGGTCGGCGATCCTGTGGGTTTTCGTCAACCCGCTGACCATGTGGCTCACCTTTGCCACGTTTGTGGGGTACGCGGTGATCTACACCGTGATCCTCAAGCCCCTGACCCCCCAGAACATCGTGATTGGTGGTGCATCGGGGGCCATGCCGCCGGTGCTGGGCTGGGCGGCGATGACCAACGATGTCGGCCCCGAGGCGCTGATCCTCTTTCTGATCATTTTTCTGTGGACGCCGCCGCATTTCTGGGCGCTGGCCCTTTACCGTGTGGAGGACTACCGCAAGTCGGGCCTGCCCATGTTGCCTGTCACGCACGGCAATGAATTCACCCGGCTGCAGGTATTGCTGTACACGCTGATCCTGTTGGCCGGTTGCCTGATGCCGTTTGTGTACGGCATGAGTTCCTGGATCTACCTTGTGGCGGCGGTGCTGCTGTGCGGGGGCTTTTGCGCCTATGCATTTGCGCTGTGGCGCAACTATTCTGATGCGCTGGCCCGCAAGACCTTCCGCTTTTCCCTCATTCACCTGAGCCTGCTGTTTGCCGCCCTGCTGGTGGACCATTACGTGCTGTGACTGCCCCCATGCCTGAACGTCATTTTGCTATAAAAATAATAGCTTCTATCGCAATAGCGGCGTGCGTAACCGCACTTTTTTCTGCCTGTTCTGAGAAAAAACCGGAGTTTCGGGGCGTGGATGTGACGGGCGCTGAGTACGCACGCGACCTGCCGCTGACCGACCAGCACGGCAAGGCGCGCCACCTTTCTGACTTTGCGGGCAAGGTGGTGGTGGTGTTCTTTGGCTTCACCCAGTGCCCGGATGTCTGCCCGACCTCCATGCTGGAACTGGCCGAGGTCAAGAAAATGCTGGGCCCCGACGGCGACCGCCTGCAAGGGATTTTCGTCACCGTGGATCCCGAGCGCGACACGCCCGAGGTGCTCGCGGCCTACATGGGCAATTTTGATCCGAGCTTTCTGGCGCTGCGGGGCTCGCCCGAGCAATTGGCCGCCGTGGCCAAGGACTTCAAGATCTACTACAAGAAGGTCGATGGCAAGACGCCCACCAGCTACACCATGGACCACTCTGCCGGAAGCTA
>NZ_JBKDRI010000153.1:0-4542 GCF_046341535.1 Acidovorax sp.
GGGGGCCGGTGTGCCTGGTTACCACGCCATAGCCTTTTGCAGCACATCAAAGCCCTGGCCAGAGCACTTGGCAGCCCAAAATCAACAGAAAAACTCGCTTCGCTCCGCCTTCGACCAATTGCCGTGAAATATTCGGGCTAGCTCCGGTGAACGCTGGGGCCAGCCACGCGAAAGCTGAGCACTGGTGCGCTGGGCCCGCTGAACGACATCCCCAGCGCAATCTTGCCGTTGCCGTGCAGGATGCAGGCATCCCGGCGCAACCGGACCGCAGACGCACTGCCGTCAAACTGCACCCAGGTGCCGAAAGTGCTCAGATCGGTCAGCAAAAAACCACTGTTGCGCCAGTCGATGCGCGCATGCAGACGCGACACGCGCGGATCGTTGATGCAAAGCTGCGCGTGGTCCGCTCGGCCCATATGTACCGGTGCATCGCTCGAAGCAAAGCTCATGTCGATGCCATGACCGGACAACTGTATCTGCCCGCGGATGGCATCCACCGGCGCAAAGTTGCTCACCAGTGCAGCCTGTGTGGTGAGCAACTCAGGGGCCTCGTTTTCGCGCCATTCGATCTGGTGGAGGACGAGTCGATTGGCCTTGCCACGCAAGTCCATCGGGCCCAGGTTGCGGTATTGCACCTCCGCCAAGTTGCCGGCCAGCATCACGGTCGTCTCGGTGGTCCAGATCTCGCCAGGCCCAGCCAGTTCGCACAGACGGGCCGCCACATTGACGGCATCGCCGTAACAGTCTCCGTCCACATCGAGCACTTCGCCGCTGGCAATACCCACCCGGATATCGAGTTGCAGCGGCAGCGGCAGGCAGTCCTGCCGCAACAGATGCTGGCGCAGCAGGTGCGCCATGGTTATAACAGCGCCCGAGGCATCCCCAAACAGGCCCAGTACGCCATCGCCCAGCGTTTTGACCACACGGCCGCCGTGCGCCTGCAGGGTCTCGGCCAGCCATTGGGTAAGCCGCGTGATCGCTGCGGTCGCGCGCTCGTTGCCCAGCGTCTCGTACAGCGATACGCTGTCAAAGATGTCGGCAAAGACTACCGTCTGGAGCGTACTCATCGAAAGCTGAACTTACGCAACGTCATCTAGGCAGTTTAGTCCAGCGGCACCACAAGCGCGCGAGCCATGGTTGCGCCGCGGTTTGGCAGCCCGGGCCGGCTGCGCCGCGCGCGCTGGTGTGAGGTCTCTGTCGGCCGCAGCGCTTTCGCATCAGGCCGCTCAACGGCGCTGCCGCCTGCTGCGACGCAGCAACAACCGGGTGCAGGCACTGTGGTCTTTTTTCAATCATCAGTAGCAACCCTCATTGCACAAACCCTGTGACGGACGTAACTTCGGCGGCCCTGCACTGCTACGGTGTTTTTACCGAATCCCATGCGCTGGACCTTGCCCGACGTTCGCTCCCCTATCGACCACATGCTCGGCCGTGACCGGCCGGCATCGACCGCATGGGTGCACCACCAGGGCGTCGAGCGCATCAGGCACGCCATGCTCGCCAGCCTTGCCGGCATTGCCGGATGCAACGCGGCACGCATGAACATCCGCTTGCGCTACGCTGCCGATATCGAGGCGCTGTGGTACCTGCGTGATGACTTGTTCAGCATGCTGTCGGACATCCAGGGGGAAGGCCCGGCACGCGCCACGCTGGACCAGCTGACGGAGCTGTTCCACGGGCAGTTACCGATGGCGCTTCGGGAACCACTGCCGCGACGGGTTGCCTGAACCCTTGCCGCGCAACCCGCAGGCTCGATCGCGATGGCTGCGCTTGTGCCGTTGTCCGGCAAGCGTGGCACGCATCCAGCCCGGATAGGTCAAGCCTGCTGCGCAACCTCTGCATCAATCCCTGCGGCCGGCGCTGGCGCGGGATCGCGACGGTGATGCAGCGCCTCCCTAGCGCGCATGGCCCCAGTAGATCAGCGCATCGCGGTCTTCCACCGAAAGCGAGACCTTAGCCCCCACGGGTAGCAGCACCTTCGTAGGTACATGGCCAAACGGCAGATTGGTCAGCACGGGCGCCTTGATCTGAGAGCGCAGCCAGTCGACTACGGACTGCAGCTTGTAGCCCTTGTCATGGGGCGCAAGCTTGAAGCTGGTGAACTGCCCCAGCACCACCGCCTTTTGGCGCGCCAGCACGCCCCCGTGCAGCAGTTGCGTGAGCATGCGCTCGATCCGGTAGGGGTGCTCGTGCACATCCTCCAGAAACAAAACCCCGCCCTTCACATCGGGCAAATACGGCGTGCCGACCAGCGAGGCCAGCACGGACAGATTGCCCCCCCACAGCACGGCGCTTTTGACATAGAGACCCGCCGCCGCAGGCTTGCCGGGCGTCGCCTGCGATTTTTCGCGGTGCATGCGCCAGCCGGAGCCCTCGCCATGACCGCTCAGCAGGTCATCGAAGCAGGCCTCCATGATGTCGTCAGGCTCGCCACCCGCCACGCCAAAGTCGGCCCCGAGCGAAGGACCGGCCCACGAGATTGCACCGGTCTGGGCCAGCAGCGCCAACTGAAAGGCCGTGAAGTCGCTCACGCCCACAAAACGTGTGCCCTTCTCGACCGCCTTGGCCACTGCCTTGTAGCGAATGCCAGGCAAAAGGCGCGACAGGCCATAGCCGCCGCGCGAGATCAGGGCCGCATCGGCACCGCTGGCCGCCGCACGGTGGATGGCGGCCAGACGGGTGGCGTCGTCGCCAGCAAAACGGGTGTGTACTGCAAGCGCATCCGGGTCCACCTCCACTTCGTGCCCCAAAGACGTCAGCCGTGCAATGCCGCGCTTGAAGGCCGCCTTGTCGCGCACGGCGCTTGACGGCGAATAAACGTAAATGTGCTTGGGACCGTGGTCGTACAGCGATGAATCGTGATGGTTTTGCAAAGCGCTCGGGCCGCTGGCGGCCCGCTCCGTAGACAAGGTGCGCTGCCGCAGGGCCGAAGGCGCGGGCAGCAGGGGGCGATTAGTTCGCAAAGTATTCCACAGCGCGGGCCGCGATGGTCTCGCCATGCTCCTGCACGAAATGGCCGGCAGCCGGTAGCACCACGGGTTCCGGGCAACCGCGAATATCCTGCCGCAGGGCCTGCATGGTGGCAAGGCCCAGAACCGGGTCTTGCGCACCCACCACCATCAGGCTGCGGCCCTGCCACTGGTCGCGCCAGAAGCTGCGCGCCGCGCACGATACCGTCGCCCCATCATCCCCCGGATCGGCGGGCACCCGCTCGGGAAACGCGCGCAGCGCCGCCCGGTAACCGCGATCTGGAAACGGCGCATCGTACGCAGCGCATTCCGCAGCCGTGAGGTGCGGATTGCCCCGGCCGAGCAACCGGCCCACGCCATACAGTGGCTTGTCGCGGCACATGGCACGCCACTGCACAAATCCGGGGGGCAGCGGCGCATCTGCGGTCGCCAGCAGCGTGTTCATCACCAGCAGGCCATCAAAGCGCCAAGGCATCTCCATGGGCAGCGTGAGGCCCAGAATGCCGCCCCAGTCCTGGACGACCAGTACCGTGCGGCGCAGGTCCAGGCGCTCCACCAGTTCCAGCAGCACCTGATGGTGCCAATCAAAGCGGTGCGCGGCATCCTTCTTGGGCTTGTCGCTTTTGCCAAAACCGATCAGGTCAGGGGCTACCACACGGTCTCCGGCGGCCAGAAAGGTCGGCAGCATACGGCGGTACACATAGCTCCACGTCGGGTTGCCATGCAGGCACAGCCAGGTGCGCGGGGCATCATGCGGCCCCTCGTCCAGGTAGTGCATGCGCAGACCGGCCAGGCAGGGCAAGTCGCTCACATAACGGGCAGGCCAGGGGTAGCCGGGCAGATCGGCAAAGGCGGGTTCGGGCGTGCGCAACGCATCGTCACGCAGCGGGTGGCTGGCCAGCGCCTGGGTGCGTTGCTGCTGACGCCGTTGCCGAAAGAAGTCACTGAGCAGCGCGGCGCACGCATCTGCAAGAACGCCGCCCTGGAGCGTGGTCTGGTGGTTCAACGGGGTGTGCGCAAACAGATTGAGCACGGATCCGGCCGCGCCCGTCTTGGGCTCGGCTGCGCCAAAAACCACGCGGTCCAGGCGTGCCTGAAGCATGGCGCCACTGCACATCGCGCAGGGCTCCAGGGTCACATAGAGCGTGCAGCCGTCCAGCCGGTAGTTGCCCAGCCGCTGCGCCGCCGCACGCAGGGCCACGATCTCAGCATGCGCGGTCGGGTCGTGCCCCTGCACCGGGGCATTGCGGCCCGTGGCAACGACCTCCCCACCCCGAACCACCACCGCACCCACCGGCACTTCTCCCGCACGGGCGGCAGCCTCCGCCTCAGCCAGCGCAAGCTGCATGAAGTGCTCATCGGTTGTTGCGATCATTGCTATCGTTTTAGTAGCACAAAGACTATTGCTGTAGCGCGTAGCCCATCATTCATCACGCGGATTCACAGACAAAGTGCATCAGATGGCAGTTTAATGGGGGTGATCTCCAGGCCGTAAAACACCTCATGAGGGGTGCGGTATCCCAAGCACTTTCTAGGCCTGTGGTTCAATGCGTAAACCGCATTATTGACCTCG
>NZ_JBKDRI010000154.1:0-22962 GCF_046341535.1 Acidovorax sp.
GATCGAGTTCAGTTTGTTCGGTACAGTTTGGATTCGGCATGGCTCGCTCGTTCATCAAGTTTCTACACCTCGATAAACGCGCACTCAAAGGGCCATGCCGTCATCGTTTTTACGGAGGACGGTGAAATATCCGGGCTAGGGTTTCCGCGCACCAACGCCCCACGCGCATGCACAGGGGGCGTTGGGTTGCCCAGCCTGCACTGCCAGCCCCACCATGACCAGCGACGCCCTCGAACAAGCCCGCACTGCATTCCTGCAAGGCACCGCCGCATTTGCCGAACAACGCTTTGATGACGCGGCACAGGCGTTTTCGTACGCCCTGGCCCTGGCGCCGGGGCGTCCATCCGTGCTGCTGAACCTGGGTGTCACACGGCTGCACCAGAGCCAGCCAGCACAAGCCCTGCCCTTGCTGGAAGCCGCCACGGCCGCCCTGCCCGATGCCAGCGATGCCTGGAGCGCGCTGGCGCTCGCCCACCACCATCTGCAGCGCTGGGGCGATTCAGCGCGCAGCCATGCGCGAGCGCTGGCGCTGGGTGCCGACTCGGTTGCGCTGCGCTTGCGTCTGGCAGAAAGCCTGTGGCGCCGAGGGCTCGGAGCCGCAGCGGTGGAACACTACGAAAAGGCGCTCGAGGCCGATGCCACGCTGGTCCAAGCCTGGAGCGCGCTGGGCGACGTGCTGCGCGAAAGCGGCCAGCTCAGCCGTGCCGCTGACTGCTACCAGCGCGCCCTGGACCTGGGCGCGGACCCTGCCCTGCACCAGTTTTACCTGGCGGCACTGCGGCCACAGGCGCCCCTGGTGGAGGCACCGCGCACCTATGTGCAGGCCTTGTTTGATGGCTATGCCCATGATTTCGAAGACCACCTGGTAGGCCAGTTGGGCTACCAGGGCCACCGCGTGCTGATCGCGCAGATGCCGCCGTCTTGCCCCGGCTACGCCGCGCAGGTGCTGGACCTGGGCTGCGGCACCGGTCTGTGCGCCCCGCTGCTGCGCCCCCGTGCAGGGCACCTGACGGGGGTGGACCTGTCGCCCGCCATGATCGACAAGGCTCGCGCGCGAGGCCTGTACGACGACCTGCAGGTCTGTGACATCCACCACCACCTCGAACAGCCCGGGCCACAGTACGACCTGATCGTCGCGGCCGACGTGTTCATTTATGTGGGCCCGCTGGAGCGGGCCTTTGAACTGGCATCGCAACGCCTTCAGCCTGGCGGCTGGCTGACCTTCACCGTGGAGGATGCGGCGCAGGGGCCCGATGTCCAGTTGCTACCCAGCCTGCGCTATGCCCACCGCGAGGCCTACCTGCGCGCGCTGGCGCAGACCCATGGGCTGGCAGTGCGGCAGGTGGTGGATGCGCCGATCCGTTTTCACGAGCATCAGCCCATTGCGGGCCGCTACGTGTACCTGCAAAAAGCCTGAGCAGACGCGCATCGACGCGGGTGCTCGCAGCCCTCAGTTGCGCACCACCATCACCGGCACGTGCACCATGCTCAGCACCTTCTGCGTCACGCTGCCGAGCATCAGCTTTTCAAGCCCACGGCGGCCGTGCGAACCCATGACAATCAGGTCGATATCAGTACCTTCCAGTGCCTGCCTGATGCCTTCATACACCGCCTGGTCTTCGCCCACCACCGTGGTCACGGCCACGCCAGCGTCGGCCATGGCCTTGCGCACGGCATCCAGCGCCGTGTTGGCCTGGGCCCTGGCTGCGTTGAGGTACTGCGCCTGACCATAGGCAAACTCAGCCCCCACGCCGGTGAAGGGATAGGGATCGAGAACATACAGGGCAGTGACCGCGCTGCCAAAGGCCTTGGCCAGCCCCGCGGCCTTGGCTACGGCCAGCAGCGATGTATCAGAGCCGTCAACAGGAACCAGAATGTGTTTGAACATGGTGCTTCTCCTTGAGTGGGGTGAGGGCCAGACGGTGACCTGACCCTTGCAGCGAGTGTCTGCCCAGGCGCGGTTGGGCATCTTGATTCGCATCAAAACCTTGCCATTCAAAGCGCAGCGACACCCCACCAACCGCCCTAAAGCCGCCCGCATGCTCCGGCGGATGGGTGCTCAGGCCGCGGCAGCAGCGGCTGTGCCCGACACCACATCAGCCCCCTGAAAGCTGCCGCGTCGGCAGGTCACCACCAGCGTGTCGCGGTGGCCGCCCGGGGCGGTGGGCTGAATGGGTGTGGTCTCATGGATCATGCGCGCATCATCGAGCAGCAGCAGCGACCAGGGCTCGGTCAGCGTGAAGCGCTGCCCCGCGGGGCCACTGGCCTCAAACACGCGCGTCTCGCCGCCCTTGACGCCAACCCGACCTACCAGGAACACAGCCACCAGATCGACGCCATCGCGGTGCGCGCCCTCAGGTGTGGGGCGGCCAATGCCGTCGGTGGTGTCGATGCGAAACTGGTGCGCCTCCACAAACCAGGGCACGGGTGCCTGTGCGCCGGCAAACACCATGTCTGACACGCCAGCCAGGGCCGCCAGCAACTGCTGCCACACGGGCGATGCTGCCGTGGCGGCCGCCATGGGGGCAAACCAGCGCTCCATGCCGCCGTGCAGCGCGTTGTACTCGACCGGTTGCCAATGGGCCCGGTGGGGCACCGGGCGCACGTCGCCACCTTCGACCACGAAGCAGGCATGCCGGCGCTTGCGGTAGCGCCCGCCGTCCTTGAGGAATTCGTCGGGCGGCAGGTTGTCCCAGTCACCTTCCAGGGCCCTCAGCGCGGGCAGATCGGCACCTATCCACAGCGCGACATCGGCGGGCGCCAGCACCGCGAACCCGGTGGCTCGCAGGTGTTCGGCCACATGGGCCGGGGTGGTGAACGGGGGAATGAAACTCGGTTGAGACATAGCAGTCCGAGCTTAACCGCAGCCCGGGGCCAACGCAGCGTTGGGGCCTTGCCCGCGCCCGCCCTGCGTGGCAAGGGCTCCAAGCAAGATTGTTTTCGCCATGTCGCCAGGGAGATCGCCTGTTGGCAAGCCTACTGGAGTAGCATGTGAACGTTGCCATCCTTTGGAGTCAGCCATGCCGCACGAGCGCCGCCACTTCGTTCGCGTCAGTTTTGATGCCCCCGCCCTGCTCACCACGGCACGCGGAGCATTCAGCGTGCACGTGGTGGACGTGTCGCTCAAGGGGGCGCTGCTCACGGCACCCTCCGTGGCAGAACTGTCGATCGGCATGCCCTGCCAGCTGACCATTCCCCTGGCGGAAACCGGCACCCACATCGCCATGTCGGCCGAGGTTGCGCACCTGCAGGACGGAGCCACCGGCCTGCAGTGCCGCAGCATCGACCTGGACAGCGTCACCCACCTGCGCCGGTTGATCGAGCTGCAGCTGGGCAACCCTTCCCTGATCGAACGTGATCTGGCCGAACTGACCCAGGCGTCTGCCTGATCAAGGCGAGCGGAAGCGCGCCCCCCCCAAGCCAGCAACACGGCGCAACGGATCAATCGGCACGGATGCGCTTGCGGATAGCTACCCGCCAGCCGAAATGGCTACATGCCCGCCCTGGTGGACGCCATGCCTGAAGTACCGCCGTACGACACCGACCTGATTGCAACCCACACCACCGCTGCGAGTACCTCGGTCGCGCATTGGGTAGCGCTGCATCACGGCATCCCCGTGGAGCGCTGCCACCTGATACGGCGCGGCCTCAATGACAACTACGACCTGCGTGCGAGGGGCGGTGCCCGCTACGTTGTCCGGGTGTATTCCATCCGGCCACGGGGTGGCTTCAACATCGATTTCGAGGCGGCACTGTTAGAGCACCTGCATGATCGCGGAGCAGGCGTGGCCCCGCTGGTGAAGTGTCACAACGGGCAGACGCACGCGGTTTTACGCTTTCCGGAAGGAACGCGGGCTCTGACGCTGTTCCAGTATGTCGACGGCGCAGTGCCAGACACACTGGAGGAATTCGAACTGACCGGATGCACCCTTGCACACATCCATGCTGCAGCCCGCGACTACGCCGGCCCGCCAAGCCGCTACATCCTGGACGGCCACCATCTCGTAGGCAGAACGCTGCAATACCTGGAGGCGTACCCAGACCTCGACCCGGCCGTGCTGGATGCATACCGCGCGCTGGCAGGGAGGCTACTTGAAGAATTGACCGCCTTGGAGCCAGGCCTATCGCGCGTTGTCTGCCACGGTGACACCCACGGCTTTAACAATCACATCCATACCGGCCCGGACGGAAGCAAAGCGGCTGCGTTCTTCGATTTTGACGATGCTGGCCCGGGGTTTCTGGCGTATGACCTGAGCGTGTTGCCATGGTCCTACATGGTCCGCAAGACAATCAGGGAGCCCGATGACACCCTGCGCGAGCGCTGGACGCACTACCTGCGCGGCTACCGCTGCGCAGGTGGCGAGATCAGCGAAGACGATATCAAGGCCCTGCCGATGTTCGTGCAGCTGCGCCATCTGTGGAACATGGGAGAAGCTGTGGGACGGCTGCACCACTGGGGTACCAGCATGGCACCCGCAGACTGGCTGAAAAAACAGATCGACGGGTTCGAGGCGTGGAAAGGCCTGGATCTGACGGCCTGACCGGGGCGAGCCTGCCCGCCATCAGCTATTGATCTGCGCCCACAGCTTGTCCAGCCGCTTGACGCTCACCGGCTGGGGCGTGCGCAGCTCTTGCGCGAAGAAGCTCACGCGCAGCTCTTCCAGCAGCCAGCGCAGCTCTTGCATGCGCGCATCCACCTGCCCTTTGCGCTCGGCCACCAGGCGCCAGTAGCGCTGCTCTTGCGGGCGCAGTTCGGCCAGCCGGGTGGCGTCGCGGGCGGGGTCGGCGCGGACTTTGTCCAGGCGCAAGGTGATGGCCTTGAGGTAGCGAGCGTAATGCGCCAGCTGGGCCCAGGGAGCCACGGCGATGAAGTTCTTGGGCATCAGGCGCTGCAACTGCTGCTGGGCGTCCTGCGTAGTCTCGGGAGCGTTTTTGGTGTCCTTGATCTTGCGGACGGCGGTTGCGTATTCGTTGAGGATGGTGGTCGCCAGGCGCGCCACTTCGTTGGCGATCAGCGTGAGGCGGCCACGGCCCTCTTCCACGCGGCGCTTGAAGGCGAACTCGTCGGTGGGCAGCGGTTCGAGCAAAAAGGCGCGGTCCAGCGCCACATCGATGATCTGCGCGCGCAGCTCTTCCTGCGTGCCCAGGGGCATGTAGGCCACGGCCATTTTCTGCAGGTCGGGGATGTTTTTTTCGAGGTACTTGAGCGCATCCCTGATCTGCAACGCAAACAGGCGTCGCAGACCCGCGCGGTGTTTGGTGGCGGCGACCTCGGGCTCGTCAAACACTTCGATAGTCACGGCATCGCCGCCGTCGATGAGCGCCGGAAAGCCGATCAGCGTCTGGCCCGCCTTTTTGATCTCCATGAGCTCGGGCAGATCGCCAAATGTCCAGGCCCCATAGCGCTGGCCGGCTGGCGCTGTGGGCGCAACGCTCGCCGGTTGCACGGCAGGAGGCGAGATGCTTTTTGCTACTATTTTTGTAGCTACAAGCGATTTACCATCAAGCGCGGGTGGCAGTTTTGAATCATTTTTTTCGCCCTCTGCTGCGCTACCGCCCAGCTTGAGCCCTGCCAGCGCCTGGAAGGCTCCCCGCGCCTTGGCGCCCCACTCGGCCTTGAGCGCGCCCAGGTTGCGCCCGTGGCCAAGCTGGCGGCCGTGCTCGTCCACCACGCGGAAGTTCATGAAGAGGTGGGGGCTCAACATGTCGAGCTTGAAATCCGCCCGCTTCACATCGAGTGAGGTCTCATCGCGCACCTGCTTGAGCAGCATGTCCGTCAGGCTGCCGCTGCCAAAGCGCTCGGGCGCGCCCAGCAGTGCGGCCAGGCGGGTGGCCGAATCGGGCAGCGGCACAAAGCCGCTGCGCGGGCGCTGCGGCAGGCTTTTGAGCAGGGCCTGGATCTTGTCCTTGAGCATGCCGGGCACCAGCCATTCGCAGCGCTCATCACTCACCTGGTTGAGCACAAACAGTGGAATGGTCACGGTGATGCCGTCGCGCGCGTCGCCCGGCTCGTGCAGGTAACTCGCGGCGCAGTCCACGCCGCCCAGCCGCACCGTGCGCGGAAAGGCGTTGGTGGTGATGCATGCCGCCTCGTGGCGCATCAGCTCCTGGCGGGTCAGCGTGAGCAGGTTGGGCTGCTTTTTGACTTCTTCGCGATACCACGCCTCGAACGTGTAGCCGCTGCACACCTCGGGCGGCACTTGCTGGTCATAAAAGGCGTAGATCAGCTCATCGTCCACCAGCACGTCCTGGCGGCGCGACTTGTGTTCCAGCTCTTCCACCTTGGCGATCAGCTTCTGGTTGGCGGCCAGGAAAGGCAGCCTGGTCTCCCACTGGCCGCCCACCAGGCCTTCGCGGATGAAAATCTCGCGCGCGGCGTGCGGGTCTACCTTGCCGAAGTTGATGCGGCGGTTGTTGTAGACCACGATGCCGTACAGCGTGGCGCGCTCCAGCGCCACCACCTCGGCCGACTTCTTCTCCCAGTGCGGGTCCAGCAACTGTTTCTTCAGCAGGTGCCCGCCAATTTGCTCCAGCCACTGCGGCTCGATGGCGGCGATGCCGCGGCCAAACAGGCGCGTGGTCTCCACCAGCTCGGCCGCAATGATCCAGCGACCGGGCTTCTTGTTCAGGTGCGCGCCGGGGTGCCTGTAGAACTTGATGCCGCGTGCGCCCAGGTACCAGTCTTCCTCGTCGCTCTTGCAGCCCACGTTGCCCAGCAGGCCGGCCAGCATGGACAGGTGCAGCTGCTCGTAGCTGGCGGGTTGGGTGTTGATGGGCCACCGGTGCTCGGTCACCACCGTGAGCAGCTGCGTGTGGATGTCGCGCCACTCGCGCAGGCGGCGGATGCTGATGAAGTTCTGGCGCAGCAGCTGTTCGTACTGGCGGTTGCTCAGCTTGTGGGTGGCGGCCGCAACAGCAGGTGCAGCGGGGAGAGGTGCGGGCGCAGCAACGCGCCGATCCACTGGCAAAACGGCCTGGGATGGCGTCTTTTGCGCCGCCATGGCTTTTTGCGCCCGGGCCGATGGCAGGCTGGGCACGCCGCCCCGGGCCTCGTTGATCCACTTCCACAGCTTGAGGTAGCCGCTGAACTCGCTCTTGTCATCGTCGAACTTGGCATGCGCCTGGTCGGCCTGCTGCTGCGCCTCCAGGGGCCGGTCGCGCACGTCCTGCACGCTCAGGGCACTGGCAATGATGAGCACTTCGTCCAGCGCCTTGCGGTCGCGCGCCTCGATGATCATGCGGCCCACGCGGGGGTCCAGCGGCAGGCGCGACAGCTCCACGCCCATGGGGGTGAGCTCATGGGCATCGTCCACCGCGCCCAGTTCATTCAGTAGCTGGTAGCCGTCGGCAATCGCGCGGCCCGAGGGAGCCTCAATGAACGGGAACTGCGCCACATCCCCCAGGCGCAGCGACTTCATGCGCAGGATGACCCCGGCCAGCGAGCTGCGCAGAATTTCCGGGTCGGTAAAACGCGGGCGAGCGTTGAAGTCGGCCTCGTCATACAGGCGGATGCAGATGCCGTTGGCCACACGACCGCACCGGCCTGCACGCTGGTTGGCAGCCGCCTGGCTGATGGGCTCAACCAGCAACTGCTCGACCTTGCTGCGAAAAGAATAGCGTTTGACGCGCGCCGTGCCCGCGTCAATCACATACCGAATGCCCGGCACGGTGAGCGATGTCTCGGCCACGTTGGTGGCCAGCACGATGCGGCGGCCCGTGTGGCCGTCAAAGATGCGGTCCTGCTCGGCCTGACTGAGCCGCGCAAACAGCGGCAGCACCTCGGCAGCGCGCATCACCGGCTGGTGCGACAGGTGCTTGCGCAGGTGGTCGGCCGCCTCGCGGATCTCGCGCTCGCCGGGCAGAAAGACCAGGATGTCGCCGGCTCCACCGGGCCCCCACGCTCCGCGCTGCGCGTCGTCGCTGCCCCCCGAGGGGGCCGCACCCGGCTTGGGGCGGCCCGGCGCCGGGTGGCCCGCCCACAGCTCGTCCACGCCGTCGGCAATGGCCTCGTTCAGGCCGTAGTCGCGGCTTTCTTCAAACGGGCGGTAGCGTTGCTCGACCGGAAAGGTGCGGCCCGATACGTAAATGATGGGTGCCGGGCCCTTGGCGCTCTCGAAGTGTTTGGCAAACCGGTCGGCATCAATGGTGGCCGAGGTGACGATGACCTTGAGGTCCGGCCGACGCGGCAGAAGCTGGCGCAGATAGCCCAGCAGAAAGTCGATGTTGAGGCTGCGCTCGTGCGCCTCGTCGATGATGATGGTGTCGTAGGCCAAGAGCTGCGGGTCAGTCTGCGTCTCGGCCAGCAGGATGCCGTCCGTCATCAGCTTGACGGACGCATCGCGCGAGAGGCGGTCCTGAAACCGCACCTTGAAACCCACCACATCACCGAGCGGCGTGTTCAGCTCCTGCGCAATGCGCTTGGCCACGCTGCTGGCCGCGATGCGGCGCGGCTGGGTGTGGCCAATCAACTGGCCTTTATGCCCCGGCTTGGCATTGCACTTGCCCCGGCCCAGCGCCAGCGCAATCTTGGGCAGCTGCGTGGTCTTGCCCGAACCGGTTTCGCCACACACGATGACGACCTGGTGCTTACGGATCGCGGCCATGATCTCTTCGCGCTTGCCGGAGACAGGCAAGGATTCGGGAAACTCGATCACCAACGGCGGGCGTTCCGCGCAGGGGGCTGCAGGCGGCGCTGCGGGCAGGGTCTGAGGTGGCGCGGATTCGGTCATGAAGGCCGACATTATCCCGGTGCACTGCTGCCGGCGCTGCCATGGCCCTGGCACAAGCCATGTCCACTTATGATGCGCGGAGATCGCAACCCGCGCGCAGCCGAGCATCGCCCCCCAGCCCACCCGACGCCATGTCTACCGTATTCAACTTCACCTTTGTGCCCTGGTTCCGCTCGGTAGCGCCCTACATCCACAAGTTCCGCAACCAGACCTTTGTGATCGGCCTGACTGGCGAGGCGATTGCCGCAGGCAAGCTGCACAACATCGCGCAAGACCTGGCACTCATCCAGGCCATGGGCGTGCGCATCGTGCTGGTGCACGGCTTTCGGCCCCAGGTGAACGAGCAACTGGCCGCCAAGGGCCATGCCGCAAAGTACTCGCACGGTATCCGCATCACCGACTCAGTGGCGCTTGACTGCGCCCAGGAAGCTGCGGGCCAGCTGCGCTACGAGATCGAGGCCGCCTTCAGCCAGGGCCTGCCCAACACGCCCATGGCGGGCGCTACGGTGCGCGTGATTTCGGGCAACTTTCTCACGGCGCGGCCGGTGGGCATTGTCGATGGCGTGGATTTCCAGCACTCGGGCCTGGTCCGCAAGGTGGATGTGGCAGGCATCCAGCGCACGCTGGACATGGGCGCGCTGGTGCTGTTGTCGCCGTTTGGCTTTTCCCCCACGGGCGAGGCCTTCAACCTGAGCATGGAAGAAGTCGCCACCAGCGTGGCCATCGAGCTGCGCGCCGACAAGCTGATCTTCCTGACTGAAGTGCCCGGCATCCGCGTGAACCCCCTGGAAGCCGACGACGAAGACAACCCCATCGACACCGAGCTACCGCTGGCCGCTGCCCAGGCCCTGCTGGCCACGCTGCCCACCGCGCAAACGCCCACCGACACCGGCTTTTACCTGCAGCACTGCGTGAAGGCCTGCAAGGCGGGTGTGGAGCGCAGCCACATCCTGCCCTTTGCGGTGGACGGCTCGCTGCTGCTGGAGGTGTATGTGCACGACGGCATCGGCACCATGGTGATTGACGAAAAGCTCGAAGAACTGCGCGAGGCCACCATCGACGATGTGGGCGGCATCCTGCAACTGATCGAACCCTTCGAGAAGGACGGCACGCTGGTCAAGCGCGACCGCACCGAGATTGAGCGCGACATTGCCGCCTACACCATCATCGAACACGATGGCGTGATCTTTGGCTGCGCCGCCCTCTACCCCTACCCCGAGGCCCGCACGGCCGAGATGGCGGCCGTCACCGTGTCGCCACAAAGCCAGGGCACCGGCGACGGCGAAAAGCTGCTCAAACGCATCGAGCAGCGGGCGCGGCTACAAGGGCTGGACAGCATCTTCGTGCTGACCACGCGCACGATGCACTGGTTCATCAAACGCGGCTTCCAGCCCGTGGACCCAGACTGGCTGCCCGAGGCGCGCAAGCGCAAATACAACTGGGACCGGCGCAGCCAGGTATTGGTCAAGAAGCTTTAGCAGGCTGCTGAAGTACTGGATTGCTGATGTCAACCGCAAAAGCTCGACCTCATAAATCGAGCTATAGGCGAGTTTTTTGAGGCTCCCAAGGGGTAAGAGACCGTCGGGAACGCAGTTTTTGGAGTTGTTGGGAGGTATTCCAGCAGCCTGCTATGGCTGCACATGTCGCGCTAATTTGGGCCGATGGCCGCTATCGACTTTGCTGCCGGTGTAACACCGACCTCGAAGATACCTTGGGCCAGTGCAGGTCCGATCCGACAAACCTGGTGTTCGGCCCATGTGCTGCCGACATGCCCGGCAGGACGGTCGTCGCTGCCTGCGCATCATCATCGGCCAGCCTGAAGAAACGCATCATGTCGGCCAAACTGGTGGCTTGATCTCTCAGGCTTTGCGCCGCTGCAGCACTTTCCTCCACCATAGCCGCATTTTCCTGAACCGTCCCATCGATGACGGACACCACTCCGGCAATGTCTCCTATCGCATGCCCTTGTGACGCCATGGTCGTGGAGATCTGCTCCACCAACACGGAAACTTCTTTGACAGCACCCACCAGTTGATGAATCGTGCTGCCCGCGTCTGAAGCCAACTCTGCGCCCGCCTTGACATGCACGGCACTTGCTCCGATCAGGCCCTTGATCTCGCGAGCTGCTATCGCTGACTTGCCAGCGAGACTTCGCACTTCAGTCGCCACCACTGCAAACCCGCGACCCTGAGCTCCAGCCCGGGCCGCCTCAACGGCAGCATTAAGGGCGAGAACGTTGGTCTGAAACGCAATGCTGTCAATAATGCTGATAATCTCCGAGATCTTGCGGGAACTTTCACTAATTCCATCCATCGTCAGCACCAACTTCGAGATGACCTCGCCGCTGCGCACCGCGGTGCCAGACGCCGCAGCCGCCAGCGACCGGGCGAGGCCAGCGGACTTCACTGTCCCCTCCACTCCATCCGTGAGGTCCGCCAAACTGGACGCGGCTGATTGAAGATTCTGCGACGCCACCTCCGTTCTGTTGCTCAGTTCGACCGTCGCCGAGGCCACCTCGGAGCTGGACGCGTCTATGCTGTGCGACGACTCGGTAATCTTGCTCACAAGGTACCTGAGTCTTTCCTGCATCTCCCGAATGGCATCCAGCAGCCGACCAGTTTCGTCACCCGATCCCTTCGGGACACTAGACGTTAGGTCACCCTGGGCAATTGCTTCGGCAACTTTGACTGCAAGGGACACAGGTCGAACCACGCCCAAAGTGATCCTCCAGGCGATCAAGCCCCCCAGACCAAGTGAGAGACAGACCAGGACCACCTGGAGCAAGACGGTGCGACGCTGGCTGTCACGCGCAGCGTTTGCCACCAAATCGGCGTTCGACTTTTGAATTCCGATGAAGGCTTCGACGTGGGAACGCCATCTCAATTCAGCAGGCAAGACCTTGTCGTTGAGCGTGGCAATAGCGCCGCTGTTGTCGCCCGCATCGCCTTGCTTCGCCGCCACGACCACCTCGTTACGAGTCGCCTCGCTGGCCTCCACGATCTGTTGAAGCGTGGTCATTTCCTCTTGGGTTGCGTCAGAGCCTTGAAGGCTTGTTGACAGTCTGACCTGGAGATCCTGCACTTCTCGGTCAAGTCGCCTGAGCTCAGCACCGGACTTGTCGATGAGATCGATATTGGTGAGCAGGGCAATGTTACGTACCTCGGTGGCCATCCTCCCGATATGAATCATCAGTTCCCCAGCAAGGCTCTGCCGTGCGAGGTTGACCTGAACCAGGCGTGTCATGTCCTCGCTGGCGCGGTTCAGGGCAGCAATACCCAAGCCCGTTACACAGATCAACAACAATAAAATACAACCGAATCCAATCTTCAGCCGAATGGATATAGAAAGCCGCCCAATGATGGTTTTCATTCTTACTCCAGATAAGCCGCAACTCAAAACGGGCTCAGTTTCAATCGAAGCTCCACCATGGAACTCCTCTGAATCACCTGCTGAATTTTTTCCTGACGCTGCTCAGGAGTCAGAGATGAGTTGATCGCAATAGCTTGACGGGCCTTGAACATTTCCAAATCGGCAATAGGAACCAGTTGGAGGTTACTCGACGCGCGAAAACGGGATAGACCATTCATCTTCAGGAGGATTGCCTTTTCCTCATCGTCGCCCCCGAAAGCAGTCACAAACGTTGCCATCTTTTTCTTAAAAGCGGGCGGCAGTGAGTTATGCCATACCAGAGGCGACTGTGGAATCAACGGACTCTCCCAAATAACCTTGATCTCTGCTCCTGCATATTTTGGGTCTTTGAGAAAAAAACCGAGCTCCTCGTTATTTGACGTGGCGACATCGACCTCTCCTGCAACCACCCGTCGCATATTCTCCTGATGCGACCCAACACGAACAGATGAAAAAATCTTCTTGGTTTCCGCAACACCATTCTTTTGAAATGCAAAATACAGCGGCACAAGAAAACCCGAAGTGCTTTTAGGATCACCGTCGCCAAATCGGAGCTTTCCGGCGTTTGCTATAACGTGTTGAACGTCTTTCAGTGGTGATTTACCGTGTACTACGAGTACGGAGCGATATCCTAGACTGCCATCTTTTGTCACCATCTGGGCAAATACCGATCCAACACCTTTCTCGACGATTTCGAGAGCAGGCACATTACCAACCCAAGCAGCATCAAGACGGGCATTTATAAAATCCCGAACCAAGGCCTCCTGGTTTTCGTATGCCCGCAGTCCCACACGGACACCAAGCGCCTTTTCCATTCGATCTATGAAAGGTTGCCAGTTAGCCCGTATCTGCTCGGGGTCGCGCGGTGATATCAATCCGAAATCGATTCGACCATCTGCTAATGAAGCATGTATAGTTCCACTAAAGATAGTACAAAGCAAAGCAGTCAATAGCTTTACCTCAAAAGCTGTTAGCCGGTTTCGGCAGAGATTCTTCAAAAAAAAGCAAGCAGCTTTTGCAACGTATGACATCATCATGCTCGCCACCTTTTATCAAATCAAACGGGAACTACCGACACCGCACGGTCAGGCAGTTGCAACGAGACACGCTCACCAATATTCCACCGACGATTGATATCGGACGAGATAATGAATATGCTGCTCAGCGACGTCTCGACCGTTATCTCATGGAAACTCCCGAGATAAGCGGTTTTAGACACGATGCCCTCCAGTCCGCCAGAGCCAGAGGCTTGAACGCGCCAGGTTTCGGGGCGCACTGCCGCCTTGACAGGACCTGGCGCGGCGGGTGTAGATGTCTTTAGACGCAGCGGTCCGAGCAGCAGATCGCCGTCCGCAAGTACCTCCCCGGCGAACAGCATGGCTTCGCCCATGAATCCCGCAACGAACTCGCTGCAGGGACGCTCGTACAGGTCGGAAGGTGTTCCGGCCTGCGCGATCGTGCCGTGATCCATCACGATGATCTGATCACTCACCGCCAAAGCTTCGCTTTGGTCATGCGTGACATAGGCCACAGTAAGACCCAGCCGCTGCTGGAGACTTCGTATCTCCTCGCGCATGGAACGACGCAGGCGCGCATCCAGATTGGACAGAGGCTCGTCAAACAAGAGCACCGCGGGCTCGAGAACCAGAGCACGCGCCACCGCAACCCGCTGCTGTTGACCACCAGAAAGCTCGCTGGGCATCCGATCGTCATACCCGTCCAGCCCGACTGCATGCATAGCCTTGTGAGCACGCTCTACAGCCTCTGCTGGATTGACCCCGCTGGCCGACAAGCCATAGCAGACGTTATCGAGGACCGACATGTGTGGAAACAGTGCGTAGCTCTGAAACACCATGCTCACGTTCCGCTCGGCCGGGCCGAGGTGGGTGACATCCTTGCCATCAATGAGAATCTGCCCGCCGCTTGGAGCCTCCAAACCGGCAATCATTCGCAGCGTGGTGGTCTTTCCGCAGCCGGACGGCCCAAGAATGGTCGTCAGGGTTCCCTTCGGCACCTTGAAGCTGATTCCTTTGACCACCAGACTGGATTCTTTACCACCGTACCTTTTAATCACATTTCTGAACTCAACGCCGTCATTTTTTAACTCACTATTCATGTCCACTCCAATCTGATTCACACTACAACGCGACCGGCACCCACACGTCGACGGCCAAGCTTTCTTTCACCCACAACCTTCTGAATGGCAAATGTTGTGAGCGACATAAAAATAATCAACACCGTGCAGTAGGCCAGTGCGACGCCATAATCACCATTACCCACTCTGCCAATGATGTATGTGGTGGCAAGATCGTATTCAGCAGTCACCAAAAAGATGACTGCCGATACCGTAGTCATCGATCGGACAAAGCTATAAACAAGGGCTGCTACCAGGGCTGGCTTGAGCAGCGGAAAAATCACTCTACGCAATGTAGTGAGACTGCCAGCCCTCAGCATGACTGATGCCTCATCCAAAGACCGATCCAGCTGCTTGAAAGACGCAGTACCGGCCCGCACCCCGACTGGCAGATTTCTAAAAACAAAACAAAGAATGATAATCAGACCGGTCCCTGTCAGCTCGACCGGCGGAACGTTGAAGGCAAGGATGTAGCTCACACCCAGCACGGTGCCAGGGATTGCAAACGTTAACAATGCCGAAAACTCGAACGCCGCTTTTCCACGAAAGTCCGTGCGAGCCAGCAGCCAGGCAATCAATAGTCCGATGGCCGCACAGATAGGCGCTGCGATGCCTGCCAGATAAATAGTGTTGAACAGCGAATTCCAAGCGGAACCCAGCCATTGAACACCAGCCCCACCGACCTGAAAATCAAAGGCCGATTTGAAGTGCTGGAAGGTGAATGTGTAATCTCTCCCCCACACCTTCACAAAGCCGCCTGCAAAAGCAAAACAATAAACGATGACGGTAAAGGCCAGCCAAGGCAATGCAATCCAATTGCAGATTCTACGGACGAGCGTCGGTAGCTCCATTGGAACTCCGGCATCCCCCTTACCCGAAACTGTTGTGAAACTGGTGCTACCCAACAATTTACGCTGAATAAAGAAAACCGTAAGAGCAAATGCGGTGAGTATCAATGCCAGTCCGGCGGCCATACCTTGGTCCAGCGATGAACCAACAATGGCAAAAAATATCTCAGTGGAGAGAACCGAATAAGATCCCCCAAGAATGATGGGATTACCAAAGTCCGCAATGCTTTCGATAAAGCCAACCAAAAAAGCGTTTGCAAGGCCGGGCTTGAGTAACGGCAACGTAACGGTCATGAAGGTCCGCAGCCGGTTTGCACGGAGGGTTTGGGCAGCCTCTTCCAGAGACGGACTGATCCCCTGCACAACCCCGCGCATGATCATGAATGCGATGGGCGTAAATGCGAAAAGCTGTGCCAGCCATACGCCAAAAACCCCATAAAACCAACGAGTTGGGGGTATTCCAAATGCCCATTCGAGAAACTGGTTTGCCACGCCCGAGCGGCCGAACAAAAGAATCAACCCCAGGCCAACCACGAAAGGGGGCGTAATGATGGGCAGCATTGCAAGTACGTTGAGAGGTTTTCCCATCCGGCGCGACCCGCGCTCAGCCATCAGGGCGATCATGGTGCCCAGCACCGTGGTTCCAGCGGCTGTCAACAATGCGAGATAAAGCGTGTTCCACGCCACTCCGCAGCGGCCCGCCTCGGCCAAACAGCCCAGGCCCCATATCCGCTCGGTGAAGATGCGATCCGCCAGGGACTGCAGGGAGAAATTCGCGGCATCGTCATAGAAGCCTGCCAAGAGCGATTTGGCTACCGGCAGAACCACAAACGTTGCCAGCAAGGTGGCGCAACCGATCACCGCCGCAGCTACAAACACATCCCTTTTGAAATATCCAAGCCGCGCCAGCCCAGCACCGAGCAGCATGACCAGCGAAACCAGTACGATAAAACCTCCCCAGCCGATACCGTACTGCCCCTGCGGCAACGGCCCGAACAACCGCTCCATCCACGCGAAATTCCAGCCCATTGCCCCTATGGAGTAGCCGCTTGCCACCAGCCCCACCAGCCCGATCAAGGCGCCAGCGACGAGGGCGCTGCCCTGACGCCGGCCCGCTGGCAAGACTGCGCCGAAACCCGCTATCAGCAGTCCGATCACGCCGGTCCAGAGCCAATATCGGCCATGAATGGCGGCCTGAGTCAGTCCATTAGCAACCGATGGATCTCCAAACAAATGGGCCATCGCTGACGAAAACGAGCTCCGCTGGAGGAAAAACCACGGGAGCGCGACGTAGGCTAACAAGCCTGTAAGTACCCAGGCATAAATGGCACGCTGGGTTCGCTCAGTTAATCGGACTAGCATTTGAACTGCACTCGGTGGATATCTTTAATTGCCCGGAATCATGTCCGGACACGGGAAGCGATAAATGATCCTGCCGGTCATTACTTGGGCTGGTTAAAAACCTTGCGTTCCCAGTTCAAGATGAGCTGCCTGCGCACATTTGCCTGACCAAACTTTGCGTAGTCATAATCGATCAGCTTGATCTTTTTCAGGTCGGGCATGCGTGGATCCGTCGCTGCACCTTTGTTGGATGGAACCTGAAACTGGTTGGCAGCCGTACCGAATTGCTGACCAGAAGGGGTCAGTGCCCACTCATAAAATGCCTTGGCATTTTCAAGGTTGCGCGCGCCCTTCACGATGGACATCGAGCCAATTTCGGCCCCAGTTCCATCGGTTGGTGTTACCGTTTCAACAGGAAAACCCTGCGCCTTTTCACCAGGGGCATCATGAATAAAGCTGATGGAAACGGTCGCCTCTCCGCGTGCGACGGCTTTGATGGGCCCTGTCCCTGAGCGCGGATAAGTGCTGACGTTTTTGTGAAGGGCTGCCAGATAATCAAAAGCCTTATCCTCGCCCATAATCTGGACGAGTGTGGCGATCATCGTGTAAGCCGTACCACTGGCGCGGGGGTCGGCCACCTGAATCTCGCCTTTGTATTCTGGCTTGAGCAAGTCGTTCCAGGTTTTTGGAACTGGGATCTTCTTCTTCGCCAATAACTCGGAGTTATAGCCAAACCCCAGAGGCCCCAAATAAACGCCGACCGTCTTATAGCCTGCTTGCTCGGCCTGGCGCTGTGCCCAGCTATGCAATTGCGACAACTGCGGCGACTTGTACTCCAGAGTCAGGTTTTGCTCGGCGGCGAGCATGTGGGGATCTCCCGTGCCGCCGAACCAGACGTCTGTTTTGGGGTTGGCGCGCTCTGCCATGATCTGCGCCAGCGCTTCGCCGGTCCCTTTCATGGTCATGTTGACCGTGATACCGGACGTGCGCGAAAACGTGGTTTGAATCAGGTTGCACCATTGGGCCTGCACCGAGCAAATCACATTCAGCTCTTTTGGCTGTGCAAGCGCGGCAACGGATAGACTTCCCAGAGCGGCAGCGATTAAAACGGACTTCATCTTCATGTTCTCTCCTCTATTCAAAAAACATTGGGCAAAAACGCCCTCTCAACACTGAAAACTGTGTTGTTCAGACCAATGGGTGAAACACAATCAGGGCGGCGCGGGTCCGGCTGGAACGCGATACTTGCTCACGCGCACGCTCGCGCTGTTCAGGAGCACCGTGACCGGCGATCCAATCTGGTACGGCGTATGAGCACCCCAGACCGTCGCCAGTACATCGCCCCACTCCAGCTGGATGAGGTATTCACTCCCTCGTCCAAAGTAGGTGCAGCTCAAGATCTTTCCGGCGAAGCCGGGGGAACCCGCGGCACCCACCTGCCACGCCTCAGGCCTGATCAGCAGCGTGACGCACGCACCCACGTCGGATGCATCTGGCAGCGCCATCTGGTACCCATAGAGCTCGACAATGCCAGCCTCTACGACCTGGGCTGGAAGGAACATGGCCGCGCCCATGATCTCCGCAACAACCTCGTTGCATGGAGTCAGGTACACGTCTCTCGGCGTGCCATCCTGCAAAACCTCGCCGTTATGCATGACTACGACGTGATCGCCCACTGCCAATGCTTCGGCCTGATCATGGGTGACATACACAACCGTGAGCGAGAACGCCTTTTGAATATCGCAAATCTGCTCACGCAGTTGGCGTCGCAAACCTGAATCGACGCTTGAAAGCGGCTCGTCCAGAAGCAACACCCGCGGCTCGCCCGCCAGGGCCCGAGCAAGAGCCACCCGCTGCTGCTCCCCGCCAGACAAGGACGCTGTCGAGCGGGACTCATAGCCGTCCAGGTCCACGAGCTTCAAGACCGCCTGAGCCCGGTCTTTGGCGGCAGGCTGCTGCGTAGCGGTTGCTGAGAGACCGTACCTGACGTTCTCCAGAACGCTCAAATGAGGGAAGAGGGCATAGTTTTGAAGAACCAGCCCTATGTCACGCTGTGCAGGGTCGTGATCCGTGATGTCGAGGCCATGCAGCCACACGCGACCTTCATCGGGCCGCTCCAGGCCCGCAATCAATCGCAGCAGCGTTGATTTGCCGCAGCCGGAAGGGCCAATCAAGGAAGTAAGACATCCGTGCGGAATCCGAAGCGACACGTTACGGATGGCTGCTTGCCCCAGCGAATACCACTTGCTCACGCCGCAAAGCTCAATGGCGGCAGCCACAGGCCCGAGCGCATCGCGATCGGCAAACAGAACGGACGCGGCACTCATAAACCAGCGCCTTCTGACATCTGGGCAGCCCCGACTGCTGCACGACGCACTGCTTGCGGTTGTGCATCCGCTGCCGGAACCAAGAGCAAGGACGGCCAGCGGATCACGGCATCACACCCCACGACGGTTCCACGCTCCTGCCGATTGAACAGGTAGACCTGCGCCGTCATGGCGTCGGCAATCTGGCGGCAGATTGCAAGCCCCAGTCCGATACCAGTTCCGCCTTTGGAGGCCATGAACGGTTCAAAAAGTCGCTCTTGGACGGACTCGCTGACGCCGCCGCCGGCATCCCAGACGATCAACTCGACCTCGTGTCGGAGCCGCCGGATGACGATGCCAATCGACGACCCAACAGGGGAATGATGGATCGCGTTGGACATTAGATTTCGAATGATTTCGCCAAGCATCCAGGCATCAGACCTGAGCGTGACCGGGATCGCATCGAGGGAAAACTCCAGACGCTTTCGGGCAATCAAGGGGGCAAACTCGATGGCGACGTCGCTTGCCACTGCATTGAGGGATACCGGGGCCCAGCGGGCTTCATGCGACAGCTGTTCGACCTTGACCATCGACAGCAATTGCGTCGCCAAACTTGTAGATCGATCCACAGTACGGATCATCTTGGGCAGCGTCTCTTGGACGTTCAGTTCGCCGGAGGCCATGCCCTGCATCTGGGTGCGAAGCACCGCGAGCGGTGTACGAAGCTGGTGGGACGCATCCGCCAGAAACCGGCGCTGCTGTTCCACTGAGGTACGCTGGGCCTCCAGGAGTTGATTCAGTGAGCGCACCAGGGGGGTAAGCTCTGCGGGACGCTCTTCGTCCAACGGGAGGTAATTCTTGTCACCGCGTCGAGCCAGCTCGCTACACAGCGCGTAGATGGGCTGGAGTGAGAGCCACAGCAAGCAACCCACAAACAGGGTGGAGACCATCCAGCTAAGGATCCCGCGAACCACGATGGATTGGAGCCCCTCGCCTTTGGCCTCCTGGCGGTTCTGATGGGGCTCCACCAACAGAAGTCTTGCCGGAAAAGCTGCCTCGCCCTGACCGGTAACCGTGCTGACCGACGCCATACGAACCGGCTCATTTCGGTACCACCCGTCAAAGAGATACGGCTCACGGCTTCCTTTGGCAATCTTGCGGCTCATTTCTTCAGGAATCTCTAGCTCGACATTGCCGGAGATGTAGTGCCCGTCGGACGTGGTGACCTGGTGGCTCATCTCGTGAACCAATGGCAAGCCCACCTCATCCATGTAGATTTGCGACGCGCGAAACGCCGTGACGACCCCGCCGGACGCCTGCACCGACGCAACCGCTGTCGCGACCCGCAACAAGGCCAAATCGTGCCGCTTGCTGACCGCCTTGACCATGTCCTCGTACCGATGCCAGCCGTCCCACATGAACAGCAGGGCAAACCCCACCAAAGAGGAGGCCCAGGCCAGCCGATGCAAAGACCGCCTTTCCCAAACGGCGCGCAACCTGCCCGTGTAAATCATGCCTCCGACTCCTGACTCATCGAGGTCTGATCGATCAGCAGATAGCCCAGACCGCGAAGCGTGACCAGTTCCACAGTAGCTTTTATCAATCGTTTGCGCAGCCGATGAACGAGCACCTCAACGGCCTCGCTCGATTCGACAGCGTCAGGCCCGAACACAGACTCGCGCAGGGCCTCTTTGCTCACCGCCTTCCCTTGGCGCTCCAAGAGCGCCTTGAGCAGCGATGCCTCCCTTGGAGAAAGTTCCAGAGGACGCATCCCACTGTAGAAAATTCCGGATTTAGCGTCCAACCACAAGCTCCCACAGCGCAAGTCGTCGCCGTGGCGCCGCCTGATCAGCGCCTTGACGCGAGCCACCAACTCCTCCACATCAAATGGCTTGCTGAGGTAGTCATCCGCGCCCACCTCCAGGCCATGCACTTTATCGCTCACGGATCCGCGGGCGGTCACGATCAGCACCGGAACCGATGCGTCGCCATCCCGTAAGCGCTGCAAAACCTCAAGACCGTCCACGCCGGGCAAGCTGAGGTCCAGGATGAGTGCATCAAAGCTGCGTCGCCGAGCCAATGCCAACCCTTCCAGCCCAGTGGAACAACAAACGATCTGAAAGCCGCGTGACAGCAGCACCCGACTGAGCGCATCGCACAGATCCAAGTCGTCTTCCACCAGTAGTACGTTCATGACCCAACACCTCAGCAACGTTCAATACAAGCGTGGAGGGGCCAGCCCTGCACTGCAGACGGGGCCGAATGCGTTGGCCTCGTGTCTGTACAGGCAGCATCGTCATGGAAAAGCGCGACGCTGTCACTGCGCAATCCCCCCATGCCAGTTGAAAGCAACTTGAAATATTTGGCCAAAAACTGAAAGCCGCAAGAAGTCCTGGCTAAGACTTTCACGATGCTTTCATTATCTGTGCGTGCTTTTCCGCTTACTCACCATGGTCGCGATACGCATCATCCCCACAGAGGGTGGAAGTTCAATGAATTTTCGCAACGACACCATCGGAGTATGGAGCGAAAACCGCGCGATGCCTCGGTGAAACGGTTGCATCATTGGGCGAATTCGTTTTGTGTTCATGCGAAAACACAGTGTCGAACTTACGCACTCGATGGCGTTTAAGCGGTGGGGCAACAACCAACCGTCAAAACAATCACTATGCATGCTCCGGAGAAATATGTGAAGAAAAAATTGATTCCTATCGCGATAGGCTCACTACTGGGAACCGTGTCGATCGGCACCCATGCACAGGCGAGCTACACCATATTCGGCAATTTCGCCGCTCAAATGGAAAGCATTAGCGCCACAGATTCCGTGACAGCGACCGGAGCACCTTCGCCCCTCACAGATCGACCCAACAGGCTTCGATTAAGTAACGTCAGCTCGGATTTGGGAGTTCGCGCGTCGGTAAAAATCGGAAATGGACTGACCGGTGTCGCCTCTGCCGTCACGGGATTGAATGCCGATGGAAGCACAGCGCAGGCAGGGATGTGGGGAACCGCGAAAGATGTTTTCGTCGGGCTTTCGTTCGATGAAGCCGGCACACTAAAGCTGGGGCGCCTGACTGGCGCTGCACGCTGGATCAGTGGAACGCCCGACTTTTCACCCGCGGGGGCAGGACCTCAGGACAACCAGGCTGCGCTGTCGGGCGCGGCAGGGATCGTGTCGCCCCTATTCAATGCGCGACTGGACAATGCCATCGGGTTCGAATCCGTGCGTTGGAACGGCTTTTCAGTGCGTGGCTATTACTCAGCCAACGAAGGCAAGAGTAACTCGGCAGTCACCACCGGACAGCGCATCAGCGACCACTCGTACAGCTTAGGCGCGCAGTACGTCAATGGACCTCTGGATCTCCGTGCCGCCTATGAACTGCGCAATGACAAGCAAACGCTGAATGCCGGCTCGGGCGCAAAGACAAGCGACAAGGTGTACCGCATTGGTGCACGATACACCCTCCCTACGAGCACGATCGTTGCAATCACATTTGATCGGCAGAATTACTCAGACGATACAGCTACCGGTACGGCACGCCGCTCTCTTTCCAAATCGGGCTGGGTTATAGGCGCCAAGCACAACTTTGGTAAGCATGCAGTTTACGGAGGCTTCGGATCTGCAGGCAATTACTCCGGAAGGCTTGCCAACGGAACGGCTCTGGACGGAGCTAATACGGGAATGCGCCAAGTCGTACTTGCATACAACTATGCAATCAACAAAGAGCTTGTGTTTGATACTTTTGTATCGGTACTGCAAAATCGCAGCAGAGCACGCTATGACTACGATTCGGGTGGACTTGGAAGTATCGGTAGCGGTGCGAAGTTGACTGCTATTGGCGCTGGGCTGCGCTATTCTTTTTAACGAAGGAGACCTAAAAACACAGGGAATTTAAGCGGGATTTTTTTACTCCAAGTTGTCGGCAAGCAGAGGCAGGGGCTTCGCGAATACCGAGATGTCCGACTCGGCATAAAGCTGGGTCGGATTTTTTTATCGTATTAACCATCCATATCCGGAGTCCCCGGAGCTGTTGGATGGCACCCGCGCGACAGAACACCCGAGTTCGACACGAAGCGCTGTAAGTACTTGATCTATATAGATCGCGTTCGCGAATTGCCACTACAAGAGGCTTAATTGGGGGTCTGGATTGGGGTTCTTGACGTTCAGTGCGGCAAGCGTGCTGGCTTGCTCTCGG
>NZ_JBKDRI010000155.1:0-17522 GCF_046341535.1 Acidovorax sp.
GGGGCCGGTGTGCCTGGTTACCACGCCATAGCCTTTTGCAGCACATCAAAGCCCTGGCCAGAGCACTTGGCAGCCCAAAATCAACAGAAAAACTCGCTTCGCTCCGCCTTCGACCAATTGCCGTGAAATATTCGGGCTAAAGCGGTCGCGGTGCGTGGCAATCAACCCGTCGGGCGTGAAGGTGAAGCGGCCGTCGATGATGTTGTGCACCGTGCGCCCGGTGGCGCTGAAGAGGTAATGCGCCTCCCAATGGGCCTGGCCGCCTTGTGCGTCGGCCTCGATGCCGCTGGAGTCAAGCTTCCAGTGCTCGCGCGCGCCTGGCTTCTGGGTGGCGGTGCACAGCATGCGCCACATGCCCACCACCTGCTCGCGGCCCTTGAGCGAAAAGGCTTCGTCATCAAAGGTGGCGTCGGGTGCATAGCACGCGGCCATGGTGGCGTGGTCCAGCTGTGCAAAGGCGGAGTAAAAGCGTTGCAGGGTCTGGGCGTTGGGGTGCATGGGTTTTCTTCCTCAGGGGTGGCGATGCTACAACGGGCTTGGAGGGCGCAGACCTGCCCCCCCCCGGCCCCCACCCGTCGCATTCAGCGCATGAAGTCGCGCAGCGCGCGGGCCGTGGCCTCGGGCAATTGCTCTGGGATGAAATGCCCTGCGGGCACGGCTTCGCCGGTGACACGGCCGCTGCACTGCGCCTGCCACAGTGCCAACGGCTCAAACAGGCGGTGCACCACGCCACGTTCCCCCCAGATCACCAGCGTGTCGCAGGTGATTTTCAGGCCGCCTGCGCGGCTTTCGCGGTCGTGCTCGAGGTCGATGCCCGCGCTGGCCCGGTAGTCCTCGCAGGCGGTGTGGATGGCCTCGGGCGTGCAAAAGCAGCGTTCGTATTCGGCCAGCGCCTGGGGCTCGATGTAGCTCAGGCCCACGCTACCCCAGCCACCGAGCTTGGCGTGCAGGTAAGCACGCGCGTTGCCGCCAATCATGGTTTCGGGCAGCGGCGCGGGCTGGATCAGGTGGAACCAGTGGTAGTAGGCGCGCGCAAACTCCATGTCGGTGCGGGCATACATGTCCAGCGTGGGCGCGATGTCGATCAGGCACAACTTGCGCACGCGCGCGGCATGGTCCAGCGCCAGCCGGTGCGCCACGCGGCCGCCCCGGTCATGTCCGCACAGAAAGAAGCTGTCGTGGCCCAGGGCCGTCATCACCTCGGCCATGTCCTGGGCCATGGCACGCTTGCTGTAGTTGGCGTGGTCGGGCCGGCCCGGCGCGTGGGACGAATCGCCGTAGCCGCGCAAGTCCGGCAGCACCAGGAAGAAGTCGCGTGCCAGCTGCTGGGCCACGCGGTGCCACAGGGCATGCGTTTGCGGAAAGCCGTGGAGCAGCAACAGCGGCGGCGCACCGGCCGCCCCGCCGGTGCGCACGAAGATCTCGGCGTCCGTCGTGGCAATCCGCTGCGCTGAAAAGCCGTCAAACCAGGGGGGGGCAGCCGTCATGGGCTCAGTCATGGGCTCGGTCATGGGCTCGGTCATGGGTTCAGTCATGGGTTCAGTCATGGGTTCAGTCAGGCGTGCAAGGCCCGGACGGCTTGTTCAGGCGGTGAGCCAGCCGAGCAGCCGTTGCAGGGCATAGCGCACCGCGGCTGCGCGCACGGTGGCGCGGTCGCCCGCAAAGTGCTGCCTCTCGGTATGGGTCTGGCCGTTCACGCACCAGCCAAACCAGACGGTGCCCACCGGCTTGGCAGCGGTGCCGCCCGTAGGCCCGGCCACACCGGTCACGGCCAGGCTGACGTGGGCCTGCGAATGCGCGATGGCGCCGTCGGCCATGGCCCGCACCACCTCTTCGCTCACGGCTCCGTGCTGCTCGATGAGGCCGGCGGGCACGCCCAGCATCTCGGTCTTGGCGGCGTTGGAATAGCTCACAAAGCCGCGCTCGAACCACTGGCTGGATCCAGCCGTGTCGGTGCAGGCCGCGGCGATCATGCCGCCCGTGCAGCTTTCGGCGGTGGCCAGGCGGTGCCCGTGCTGCATCAGGATCAGAGAGATCTGCGTCAAGTTGGCCTGCAGGGCATCGACATCAAGTGCTTGAAGCTCACTGTTGGATAGCGACGTAACGGTCATCAGAATCTCCAGAAGGCTATGACGAGCAGGGTGCAAAAGGCGGCCACAAAATCATCAAAGAGGATACCCCAGCCGCCACGCCAGCCAAAACCTTTGAACAGGCCGTCGGCCCAGGCCACGGGGCCGGGCTTGGCAGCGTCGAAAAAGCGGAACAGCGCAAACGCGGCCAACTGCCCCCACAGGCCCATGGGCATGGCCACCCACAACACCAGCCAAAAGGCCACCACCTCATCCCAGACGATGCTGCCGGGGTCGGCCACGCGCATATGCTGTGCGGTGATGGTGCACGCCCACCAGCCTACCAGCGTGCTGCCTGCCAGCAGCAGGCCGATCTGGGCGGGCGACAACCAGAGCTGCAAGACGCCGAACGTCAGCCACGCCCAGAGCGTGCCCACCGTGCCCGGGGCCACCGGTGATAGGCCGGCACCGAAACCCAGCGCAATGAAGTGCGCGGGATGCGCCAGCAAAAAGCGCACGCCAGGGCGGGCGGACGGGGCGGCGTGAGAGAGATGGGATTCGGCCATGGCGCGATTGTCGCGGCTGGCGCGACAATCGCGAAAGCGGTGTGCGGCTTCGCCCGCAGCCACAGCTTTGGCTTTGCCAGTGTGCTGCCCGGCCTCGGCCCGACCACGCGCGATCAGGCGATGGCGCTGGGAGTGGTGCTGCAGCGCTTTCCAACGCGCCGCCGTGGCGGCTGGCGCGTCGCTGACCATTGCGGTGATGGGTGCGTGCTAAGTCGTGCGCCGGATAGGGCTTGTACAAGCCATGCCGGGCCCGCGGCAGTCTGGCTGCTACAGCACCCCGGGCACCTCCCGCGCCAGAAAGTCATACACCGCGCGAATCCGCTGGCTGCTGCGAATCTCGCGGTGCACCGTCAGCCAGATGGGCAGTTCGGGCAGCGACAGCATGGGCAGCACCTGCACCACATCCGGGTCGGTGCGGGCCATGTAGGTGCCCACAAAGCCGATGCCCAGCCCGGCGCGCACTGCCGCCCAGTAGGCCATGAGGTCGTCGGTACGAAACGCAAAATGCCCGCGTTCGACCGGGTATCCCTCGGCGGCAAACCCCTGCTGGATATCCTCGTTGCGGTCGCCGCCAATCAGCTCATGCTGGAGCAGCTCGGGTGGCTGGCGTGGTGTTCCCTTGCGACGCAGGTAGTCGCGGTGGGCGAACGCGCCCAGCGCCACAGTGCCAATGCGCTTTGCGATCAGGCTGACCTGATCGGGGCGCACCATGCGCAGGGCAATGTCTGCCTCGCGGCGCAGCAGGTTGGTGACTTCGTTGCTGGCCACCAGCTCGACCTGCACGTCTGGCAGTGCCTGGCGCATGCGGGCGAGCACCGGGGGGATCAGCACGCACGCAACGGGCTGGCTGGCGGTGATGCGCACGGTGCCGCGGATGGTCGTCTCTGCGCCCGACACGCTGCGCGCGAGCTGGTGCGCGTTGGCCTCCATGCCACGAGCTGATTCGGCCAGGCGCAGGGCGGTGGCCGTGGGCGACAGCCCTCGGCCGGTGCGCTCAAACAGCACCACCCCCAGCTGTGATTCCAGCTCGGCAATGTGACGGCCTATGGTGGGCTGGCTGGCATCGAGAACGCGCGCTGCGCCCAGCAGGCTGCCCTGGTCCAGCGCGGCCAGAAATGACCGTATCAGACTCCAGTCAAAGTTCTTTTTCATGGCGTGTGTGTTGAGGTGACGGGTGGATTTGACGACCTTCAAGATATTCATCAATGAATATCTGGTATGTGGTGCTAGGCAATTGTGTAGATTGCCGCGGGTTTCCACAATCCTGTCATCCCCACTATGTCTGGAGCCCGCATGACACCACACCGATTCACCAATGCGCCGCCCGCTGCGCCCTCCGCCGTGCTGGTGTTGGGTGCCCGTGGCCGTTTCGGACTGGCTGCAGTGCGGGCGTTTGCCCAGGCTGGCTGGCCGGTGGTCGCCCAGGCGCGGCCCGGCGCTGGGGCGCTGCCGGCCATCGATGGCGTGCAGTGGTTGCGTGCCGATGTGCATGACACGGCCGCACTGGCAGCCCAGGCACAGGACGCCCAGGTGGTGGTGCACGCGTTGAATCCGGCCTACACGCACAGGGCCTGGAGCGATGAGGCGCCCGCCCTGATGGACGCTGCCATTGCCGTGGCTCGCCGCCTGCGCGCCACGCTGATGCTGCCGGGCAATGTGTACAACTATGGCCACGGCATGCCCGCCGTGCTGAACGAGGACACGCCCCAGCAGCCGACCACGCCGATGGGCAAGGTACGTGTGCAGCTGGAGCAGCGCCTGCAAGCAGCCACCCACGACGGCGTCATGCGCGCCGTGGTGTTGCGCGCTGGCAGTTTCTTCGGCAGCGGCACGGGTAGCTGGCTCGACCTGGCCATCGCCAAGGACCTGCCCCGTGGCCGCGTGACCTGGCCCGGTCCGCAGGGGGTGGTGACTGCCTGGGCATATCTGCCCGACCTGGCCGCAGCGTTGGTGAAGGTGGCGCAGCACCGGCACCGGTTGGCGGCGTTCGACCGCCTGCACTTCGCCGGGCACGCCGTCACTGCGCAACCGTGGCTGCAAGCCCTGCACGGCGAGGCCGTAGCGCGGGGCTGGCTGCCGGCGGGGCAGCCTCTGCGGATGGGGTCGCTGCCTTGGCCACTGCTGCGCCTGGCAGGACTGGCCATGCCCTCCATGGCCGCTCTGGCGTCTATGCGCTACCTCTGGACGACGCCGCACAGCCTTGATCACAGTCGCTTGTGTGCCCTGATCGGCCCAGAGCCGCACACACCGTTCGGCCAGGCCGTACACCAGTCGCTGGACGACTTGGGCTGGGCCTCCCGCGCTATCCCGCATCCAGTGGCTGCCTGATTGCACCAGCGGGCGCCATCGTTCGCTGCCCTGAGGTACCTGTTTTTTCTTTCCACACCGACATGGCCGCTGGCCAAAGGAGTTGTTCATGAACCGTCGAAACTTCATCCGCCTGGCTGGCGGCGGCACCGTCATCGCCGCATCGGCAGCCTCTTTGGCCGCCTGCGGTGCGCTGAGCGGCGAGTACCCGCCCGAAGCCGTGGAGGCCTGGCGCGGGCCCGGCGAACTGGGCGACCCGCGCAAGCGCGCGCTGGCCTATGCCATCACCGCGCCCAACCCGCACAACCTGCAGCCCTGGGTGGCCGACCTGCGCGTGCCGGGCCGCATCACCATCACCACCGACCCACAGCGCGTGCTGCCGCATACCGACCCGTTCGGCCGCCAGATCCTGATCGGCCATGGCGCCTTTTTGGAGCTGCTGGTGATGGCGCTGGCGCAGGAAGGCCTGCAAAGCGAGGTGCGTCTGTGGCCCGAGGGCGAGCTGCCTGGCGACCTCAAGGGCTGGAGCGAGCGGCCTATCGCGGTGCTGCAACTGTCGCCCGGCGGCAAGCCCGACCCGCTGTTTGCGCAGGTCCTGCAGCGCCGCACGCCGAAGTCCGACTACGACACGGCCCGCGTGGTGACACCCGAAACCCTCGCCGCCCTGCTGCAAGGGCCGGTCAATCCGGCACCGGGGCTGCGCGTTGGCGGCACTGTGGATGCCTCCCGCCTGCCCGCACTGCGCACGCTGTGCTGGGATTCCGCCAAGGTCGAGATCCTCACGCCGCGCACCATGATGGAGAGCATCCACCTCACCCGCGTGGGCCCGGCAGAGATCCTCCAGCACCGAGACGGCATCTCGCTGAACTCGCCGTTCATCCGCGCGGTGACGGCGCTGGGCATGTTTGACCGCGCCGCACCGCCCGCCGAAGGCAGCGCAGCCTACAAGAGCGCGATGGAACGCTTTGAGGGCCACAGCCGCACGGCCATGGGCTTTGTGTGGATCACGGGCGGCAACAGCCGCAGCGACCAGATCAACGCCGGTCGTGCCTACGTGCGGCTGCAATTGCAGTCCACGGCATTGGGGGTTGGCATGCACCCCATGAGCCAGGCGCTGCAGGAGTTTGCCGAGATGGCTCCGCACTACGAGCGCGCGCACCAGCTGGTGCTGGGCAAGCCCGCGCCGCGCGTGGCCGGTGATGAAACCGTGCAGATGTTCTGCCGCATCGGCTATGGCAAGGGCGCGGTGCCGGCCACACCGCGGCGGCCGCTGGAGCGGTTCGTGCGGGTGTAACGGGCTGGGTTGGAGGTGCCCCCTATGCCCGGCCGTCCGGGGTGCGGGCATGGCCCGCGCTGGTGCGTGGCGACAGATACTCGCGCACCAGGTTGCGGGCGCGATGCAGACGGCTCTTCGCTGCCTCGCGAGTCACCCCCAGGCGCTGGCTTATTTCCTCGATGGTCAGCTCCTCGAAGTCGCGTAGCAGCAAGGCCTCTCGGTACAGGGGCGGCAAGGAGTCGATGGCCATCGCCAGGTCATGGCGCAGTTCGTGGTCGGGCCGGTGGGACCAATCGAGGTGGTCTTCCACCTGAGCCAGCGGTTCAGCGCGCAGCCAGGTCAGCACGGGGCGCATGCACAGGCGCTGCACGATGCGCAGCACCCAGCCGCCAAAGGCGGCCACCTCGCGCAGCATGCCGACGCGGCGGTACACGATGATCAGCGCCTCCTGCACCACGTCATCGGTCGCTGCCGAGGCCGCGCAGTGGCGCTGCGCGCAGCGGCGAATGTCCGGGCGCGCCAGTTGCAACAGTTGCTCCATGGCCTGTGCATCGCCCTGGCGGGCGGCGGGCAGCAGCTGGGCCACGGTGCGTGCTCGGGGGTTCGCGTCTGCCATGGGCTTTACTCGGTGGGTTGACGCCCCATCATGGCGCAGGCTGGGCAGTAGCCAAAAGCCCCGGTCAGCCCGATACCCACGCCGGCCGCTGCGAGGGCCAGGCCCAGCGGCGATGCGCCCTGCCACCACAGGCTGACAGCCGCCATGGCCAGGCCCGCGGCAATGCGCAGCAGGCTTTCCGGACGCTTCATGTTTTTGCGAAACCACATGGCAAATACTCCTTCAGGGGTTGAACAGGACACCGACACGGGGTGTCCTCTCCACCAAGAGGCGCTGACCGGGCACAAGGATTCATGGGCCCACAAAAAAATATCGGAGCGCGGCTGCGCCTACCCGAAGTGGTCAAACGATGCGTAGCGGTTTTCCAGGGGCTGCCCCAGGGCGTCCAGAAGCCGCAGCCCCGGCTCGGCCTCCACGGTGCCAATGCGGCTCACCCGGGTCTGGCTGGCCTGCGCGGCTGCGGCCACGGCGTCACGGCGCTCGGGCGGTGCAGTGAAGACGAGCTCGTAGTCGTCGCCGCCTGCCAGGGTGCACTGGCGCACCAGTTCAATATCAAAATAGCCTGTTACGCCTGATGCGTAAGCTTTTTCTGCTATTAAAAAAGAAGCGGCATGGGTGTCGATGCGGGCGCCAGCGCCAGAGGCCTTGAGGATGTGCGAGAGGTCCCCCAGCAGCCCGTCGCTCACGTCCATCGCACTGTGGGCCACGCCCCGCAGGGCCAGCCCCAGCGCCACACGCGGGGTAGGGCGCTCCAGCCGCTGGCGCGCGCGGGCCAGCACCTGGGCGGGCAGGGCGATGTGGCCCAGCAGGGCCTGCAGGGCCAGCCGGGCATCGCCCAGCGTGCCGCTCACATAGATGTCGTCACCCGGCCGCGCGCCGCTGCGCAGCAGGGCCTGGCCTGCGGGCACCTCGCCGAACACGGTGATGCAGATGTTCAGCGGGCCCTGGGTGGTGTCGCCCCCCACCAGCTCGCAATCATGTTCGTCGGCCAGTGCCAGCAGCCCGCGCGAGAAACCGGCCAGCCATGTCTCGTCCACCCGGGGCAGCGCCAGCGCCAGCGTGAACGCCATGGGGCGAGCGCCGCACGCGGCCAGGTCCGACAGGTTCACAGCCAGCGCCTTGTGGCCCAGGGCCTCGGGGTCTACATCGGCAAAGAAGTGGCGGCCTTCCACCAGCATGTCGCTGGAGACGGCCAGCTGCATGCCCGGCGTAGGGGCCAGCAGCGCGCAGTCGTCCCCCACCCCAAGGGCAGCGTGCCGCACCGGGCGCGTGAAATACCGCGCAATCACATCGAATTCACCCATGGGGAGATTGTGCGCAATGCCAGCCCGGCACGCCCCGGAGCCCGTCAGCCCGCGTTGCGGGCGGGGACAAAAAATGACAGGGGGGCCTTGCGCAGGCGACGGCGGATCGCGGCGTAGATGTCTGAACGCTGCAAGCCACTGAGGCTGTGGGCCCGCAGAGCGACGTTAAAGGCAAGGTAGAAGCTCACCGATACATTGAGCACGCCCAGCAGCGGCAGCGTGACCACAGCCCACCAGAAGGCGGGCATGTGCAGGGCCTGGAGGCCCAGCGAGGCCAGGGCCGCCCCCATCTGCCCGGTGGACAGGGTGACGTGGCGCACATCCAGGCCCAGGCCGAAAAACGCTGCAAATGCAGGCACCAGCCCCAGCATGAAGCCCAGCGAAATGTTGGCTGCAAAGCCCGAAATGTTCTCGCGCAGAAAACGCGCCCACCGCGCGGCACGCGGCGCCCCCAGCAGGCGTGTGATGCGCGGGTTGTATTCGATGGCTGAGTCCAGGCGGTTGAGCACAAACCAGTTCTCGGTCCAGCCCGCCATGAGGCTCGATGAAAACAGCAGCACGCCGGTGAAGGCAGCAAACAGGACCGAAGGGCCCAGCAGATGCAGTGACTCCAGCACATGCTCTGCCGTGTGGTGGCTGATGGCCGGCTCGCCCAGCGCCGTGGCGATGAGCAGCGACAGCCCCAGCACCGCCGGGAACACCACCAGCACATTGCCCAGCACAGCGGCCACCTGCGAGCGCACCAGGTGCGTGACTTCGTCCACGAAGGATTCCACCGCGCCGGTGGAATCCAGGTCCTTGAGCTTGGCGGCCATGGCGGGGGCCGTCATGGCGGGCTGTTTGGTGGCCACCGTGAAATGCAGTAGCTGGATCAGCACGAACGAAATGGCGTAGTTCACCCCCGCCAAAAAGCCGCCCCAGAAGGCCGACAGCGCCAGTGTGTACAGCCCGAACTTGGCCAGCGTGGTCAGCGCCATCAGCGCGCCGCCGCCAGCGGCTTTGCGCAGCATTTCCCGGTATTGCGCGCCGTCGCGGGTGATGTAGTGCTCACCGGTCTCAGCGCTGCGCTCGGCCACCTTGGCAGCCAGCAGCGACAAGTTGGCGCCCATCAGTGCGCGCAGGCTGCGTCGCTCCTGGCCCACGATCACCAGGTGCGCCATGAGCAGGGCGGCCGATGCCGCTGGCCGCGCAGACAGCAGGCAGTCCAGCAGCTCGCGCACCCGCAGGATGCGCTTGCGCAGCTGCCGCAAGCGAAACACCAGGTCCACCGAGATCCCGTTGTCCTCAAAGTGCGCATAGACGGTGGCAGCGGCCGCACGGCAGGCTTCCAGCCGGTCGCGCAGGCGCTGGGCGCAGTCGTTGATCCGGTCGGGCGAGCGCGCGGCGTGCAGCACCTCGGCCCGCAGGTTTTCCACATCGCGGATCAGGGCATGAAAAGGCTGCTCTTCACGCGCGGCCTCGCTCATGCGCAGCCGCAGTTCGGGCGCGAAGCCGGTCGACAGGATCTGGCCGGCGCAGTAGGTGATGGCATCGAGCAATGCGCGATGCCACAGGGTGGGCCCACCGGCGCGGGGCGCGTCGTCGGGGGATGCGGGCGTCGACAGCAGGCCCACGAGCTGATCGAGCTGTGCCTCGGACAGCGCCGTGAGCCACTGCGCATCGAACCGCGTCGGCAGCGCCAGCATGAACAGCTCGGACGCATCAATCGTCTCGGGGCTGCCCGGCAGCAGCTTGGTGCGCAGCCGTTCAGCCACTTCGCTGACGAGGGCGATGCGGGATGCAAAGCCAAAGTCGGCCAGCAAGGTGGTGATGTCCACATGGTCCACCAGCGTGGCCCACCATGCCCGTAGGCGCTGCTGCAGCTCGGGCCTGGCCTGCACCACGTCCAGAAAAAGCTGTACCCTGGCGATGGACTCGGGCACCGACTCCCGCGTGCCGCGTACCCATTCCATCAGGTGGATCAGCCAGAGGTGGCGGTGGGCCAACTCGCCTGCGGGCTCCAGCCGGGCTAACAGGTCGGTCAGCTGGTGAGGCGGGGCAAGGCGGGGGCTCAATGCAGCACCCGTCCGGACATGGGTTCGCCGGAGGGCCCGTGGCTCAGTGCCTCCAGCACGAACAGCGTCACCGGTGCGGTAAACGGAAGACCTTCTTCGGTCACGCAGTGGAACGTGCCGTGCATGGTTCCGCTCGCAGTGCGCAGTCGGCACCCGCTGGTGTACTGGAAGGATTCGCCGGGCTTGAGCAGGGGCTGGTGGCCGACCACACCCAGGCCCCGGACCTCTTCGGTGTGCCCGTGCGAGTCGCTGATGATCCAGTGCCGCGAGATCAGCTGGGCGGGGCCGTCGCCGGCGTTGGTGATCGTGATGGTGTAGGCGAAGCTGAACACGCCGGCTTCCGGGGTGGACTGGTCGGGCAGATATTCCGGCACCACCTGCACATCAAACTGGTTCTTGGGCATGGCCCGAATGGTAACCGTGGCGGGCTGCAAATCGACAGCCGCCCTGCGGCAGAGCGCCACTGCGCGCGCTTTGAGACAATCGGGCCATGAGCCGCACCTACCAAATTGCCCCTTCCATTCTCTCCGCCGACTTCGCCCGCCTGGGCCAGGAGGTGAGCAGCGTCATTGCCGCTGGCGCTGACTGGATCCATTTCGACGTGATGGACAACCACTATGTGCCCAACCTGACCTTTGGCCCCATGGTGTGCCAGGCGCTCAAGCCGCATGCCAGGACGCCCGACGGTCGCGCCGTGCCGATTGACGTGCATCTGATGATCCAGCCGGTGGACGCCCTGGCGGCCGCCTTCGCCGATGCAGGGGCCGACTACATCAGCTTTCACCCTGACGCATCGGGCCATGTGCACCGCAGCGTCCAGGCCATCCGATCCAAGGGCGTCAAGCCCGGTCTGGTGTTCAACCCCGCCGAGCCGCTGGACGTGCTGGACTGGGTGATCGACGACATCGATCTCATCCTGATCATGAGCGTGAACCCGGGTTTCGGTGGCCAGAGTTTCATCGACTCCGCGCTGCGCAAGATAGAAGCCGTGCGCAGGCGCATTGATGCCAGCGGCAAGGACATCCGCCTGGAAGTCGATGGTGGCATCAAGACCGACAACATCCGCCGGGTGGCCCATGCAGGGGCCGATACCTTCGTGGCCGGCAGCGCCATTTTCGGCAAGCCCGATTACCGGGGCGTCATCGACGCCATGCGCGCCCAGCTGGCGGGCTAACGCATCGCCAGGCACGGCGGGTGAATGGCCGCCCGGCGGCCTCAGCCGAGCCGCTGGAAGGTCAGCCGAAACTCCACGCCGTCGCCCGTATTGCGTGCGTGGATGGTCCCGCCCATCTTGGTCATGTAGGTGCGCGCCACAAAGAGCCCCTGACCGCGATGGCTGGCGTGGCCATCGTCTTGTGCGCCGCCCGGGTCCGACACGCCCAGCTCAAAGATCTGCTCCAGCAGCGCGGGTTCAATGGTGGAGCCCTGGTTGTGGATCGCGGCGCAGGCCGTCGATTCGGACGCCGACAGGCTCAGCGTGATCGGGGTCCCAGCGGGGCGATAGCGGTCGGCATTGCGCAGGATATGGGTGACCACGTCTTCCAGTGCGAATTCGTCCGCACGCACGATGACCGGGGTCGGCGTGCCACCGTACACCACATCACCGATGCCAGCGAAATGCGCGTTGCCCGCCACGTGGCGCAAAAAATCATCCAGATCAAGCCGTCCCTGGGGCATGTCTGCAGCCTGCAGCGCCTCGGCGGGTGATGCCGTGCCGTACAGCACATGCACGGCTTGCTGCATGCGATGCACGTAGCGATAGCCCGGATCGTCCGGGCCGTGCAGCACCATCAGGGATTGCAGAGGCGACATGATCTCGTGGCCCACGGCGTGCCACATGTCCCGCTCTTGCCCGGCGCGCAGCTGTTCGCGGTGCATGTCGCCTTTCACGCGCTGCAGCAGGTCGGCCAGCCCGCCAGCGAGAATGCCCAGCTCGTCCGACCCACGCAGGTCGGACACCTCAAGATCGCCCAGGCGCGGTCCGGTGTGCCCCGGCTGCACGTTGTAAGACACGGCCGCCGCGCGCCGCGTCAGCGCCGTCACGCGGCGTATCAGCCCCACCTCGATGACCAGCCACGCCAGGCCAATGGCCGCAAGCATGGCGCCCAGATACCACGACAGACGGGTAGCCACCGCAGCCAGCCCCATCTCCACGCCGTGCAGGTTGCCGACAAAATCCACGGCATAGGTGCCCGTCGACGTCTCCAGCAGATCCCGCGCGGTTGCGGCCGGTGACGCAAGGGTGGCCGGGCCCACACCCGCCGCTTCCAGCGGCAGCCAGCGGATCAGGCGCAGCAGCCACGGTGCCGACGGCTCGGCGAGCACGTCCCTGCCCTTGAGGGTGATGCTGCCGGCATCGTTACCGCCCAGCTTTTCGATCTGCACCCGCTCTCCGGGCAGCAGGCTGCGCGAGACCTCTGCGAGCGACGATGCCAACTGCGCGCCGGGGGCATCGCTGTCAAACAGGGGCTTTGCATCGTCTCCCGGCGCCAGCATTTCCACCCGCAGTCGCATGCTGGCCAGGTCGGCGGGTGGCCAGACAATGCGCTCGTCCTTGCGAAACAGCGCTTGCCTGAACAACTCCACGGGCAGACGGATCGAGTAGTCGGTGCGGCGCTGGCATGTCGTTGCGGCATGGGCAGCGTCAGCCGCGGTGCCCGCCGACACTGGTGGTGGCAGGTCGCGGCAAGGCCCGCTTTGCCACAGCCATCCGCGGAAATCGCGCACGGGCCGCGCCCGCGCGTCGAGCTGGGCCGCGCCGCTGTCTGTAAAACCGGTGAGGCGACCTCGCGCCCCGGAGTGGCCTGGCGAGGGCAGTGCCTCGTACGGCGCGATCCACTGGTAATGGACGCCGCGCATGTCCAGCGCCACGCGCGCGCGATGCGCTTCAGACGGCACGAGCGAACCGCGCTCGCGTGGCGTCAACTCGCCGGCGTAGAAACTCCCCACCAGATAGATGAAGCCCCCGGCATACGGGTTGTTGCCAATCGCCGCACACACCGATGCGCCGTCCGGGTACCGCACCGAGCAGCCCGCCATCTCCACCGCCTGCTGCGATTTTTGCGGGTCGTCGAAGTCGATGGCCGCAAAAGGCAGCAGCAGCGGCGCCAGGGGAGTCACTGCCTGATCCAGATGGGCGGCATTGAGCAGTGCGAGTTGACCGGAAGGGTGTCGCAGCCGCGCCATCACTTCCGCCTGGCTGCGGGCAAAGCCATGCTGGTAGGCCTGCCAGGCGCGGTCTTTCTCATCCTTGAGCACCATCACTGCCAGTGCCGCCGTAGCCAGCGCCAGCAGCACAAAGACGCTTCGCACCAGGATGCGCAGGCGAAACGCAGGCAGCCCCAGCCGGGGCATCTCCAGGCGGGGGATGTCGAGCGCGGGACGCCGCAGGCGCTTCATGGATGGTGACGCCGCGCCGCTGCGCCAGGGCCGTGTCTCATGGGGTCACCCAACGAAATCCGCGCATGGGCACGTTTTCGATGCCCTCAAAGCCCGGATCCACCTCGCGCAGCGCCTCCCGGATGGTGCTGACATGCTTGCGCACGTTGTCGCGGTTGCGCCCGCTTTTCACCACCTCGAACAGGTCGTCGTACGAGACCACCTCACCCCGTCGCTGGTGAAGCGTGGCCAGGATGCGCTGGGCCGTGAGCGGCAGGTTGATGCGTTCGCCGCGCCAGGTGGGGCTGCGCTGCCACAGCGGGTCGAGCACCAGGCTATCGCCGGGCGGCGGCTCGGCCGCTGCCGATGCGCCAGGCGCTGCGCGCTGTGTGGTGCGCAGGATGTCAAGGAAGGTCTCGATGAAGTCGGCCTCTTCAAACGTGGTTTTCTGCAGGTAGTCCCACGCATCAAGCGCTTTCATGATGCTGCGGTAGATGGCTGCAGGCATGGCCGAGACCACCAGCACCGGCGTGCCATGGCCCAGCTTGTTGATCGCGTTGATGAGCGCGACCCCCGCGTGGCGCTCGCGGCCGAGCTCGATGTCCAGCACCACCGCGTCATAGCGCTCGCGGGTGAGGGCAAGCTCGGCTTCGTCGCGCGTGAACCACTGGTCGATCACGATGCCGTCGCGCGCGCTGCGTATCCATCCGGCCAGCTGGTTGCTGGTGGGCAGGTCATCTTCAATCACGGCGATGCGGGTCATGGGCGGCGGGGGTAAGACAGCTTGGGTCAGATTATCCCGGTCGCCCGTGTTGGGCGGTGTGAGTTTTTCTTCCGGGCTCGGAAGGCTTGGCCCGGCGGTGTGAAGGCACTGAGTACAGCGCTGCGTTGTTACTTCCGCGGTGGATTCGAACAATCGGTCCTCAATGAGCCACCCGTCGCGGCGGCTCAGAAACCGAGAACAACACCGAAACCAACCGAGAGGGAACCAACCCCATGAAAGCCACCTGGAACCGTATCGTGCAGACCCTGACCGGGCGCGCCTCCCCCCCGTTGCCGCAACTGGGCGAGGAGCCATCAGCGCCCCGCCAGAACCTGGCCTACCTGCTGCCCAGCGCCCACACCGCCCGCTGGCTGGTGGCGGGCGCCGTGATTGCGGCTGCGGGTCTGATGGTGTACGGCAACCCTCCGGTGCATTACCTGGCCCAAGGCGATCTGGGCGTGCGCCTGAATCAGTTGACCGGCACCGTCAGCCTGTGGCGCGATGGCAGCGTCTGGGTGCTGCCCGGCCTGCATCACGTGCGCGTGTTCTCCCTGCGTGACCAGAGCTATCGCCCCGAAGCGATGCGCCAGGCCACCGGCAGCGCGCCGCTGCAGTCGGTCGAAGGTCTGTCGCTGGGATTGGACCTGAGCGTGCGCTATGCGCTCGACCCCAACTCTGTTGCGGTCAAGACCGGCAATCTGCCCGACGACATAGGCACCGACATCGTGGAGCCCGCCGTGCAAGGCCTGGTCTACAAGGTATTTGCACGCTACACGGTCCGTGAAATTTTCTCGTCCAAGCGCGCCGAGATTGCGCAAATCATCGAAACCGAGCTGCGCGCCCGGCTGGCTGCCGATGGCGTCACGCTGCGCAGCATCCAAATTGGCAAGGTGGACCTTCCTGCCGAATACCGCCGGGGCATGGACAGCCTGTTGGCCGAGGAGCTGGCGTCTGAAAAGATGCGCTACACCCTGGATCTCAAGGACAAGCGCGTCAAGGAAACCGAGCTCGATGCCAGCGCCGACAAGGTGCGCCGTGAGGTGGCCGCCGAGGCGGCTGCGCGCGAGCAGGTGATTGCTGCCAAGGCCCAGGAAGAGGCCATGAAGCATGTGCTGCCGTTCAAGCAGCGGCAGATCGAGCAGCGCCAGCTCGAGGCCGAAGCCGAGCGCATCGCCCGCGTCAAGGCCGCAGAGGGCGCCGCCCAGGCCCGCCGCATCGAAGCCCATGGCGAGGCGGACGCCCGCCAGAAGCTGGCCGAAGCCGAGGCCTACCGCATGGACCGGGTTGGTAAGGTCAACGCCGAGCAGATGGCCCGCGAAGGCGCGCTCGTGACCAAGCACCCGCTGCTCATCCAGAAGACGCTGGCCGACAAGCTTTCCGACAAGATCCAGGTCATCATCGCGCCGCCACCCACCAACGGCGACTTCATCGGCGCGGCGCTGCTGGGCGGCCACCGCAACGCCCAGACCGGCGCAGCGCAGACGGCAGCCGTCGGCGACGCCGCCAGCGCCACGCCAGCAGCGGAGCAGTGAGCATGAACACCACCCTTGCAACCTTGTTGGTCGCTGTGGCCAGTGCTGTGGTGACCGTGGCGGCCGAGGCCTCGCCCCAGTCTTCGTCGGACGCCATCCAGGGCAGCGCCATCGTGGTGCAAGACCAGGCCAGCCTGCGCGCCGCGCCGCGCGACGGGGCCCAGCAGCAGGCCAGCCTGTGGCAGGGCGAGGTGCTGGAAGTGCGCGGCGAGCGCCTGGACTACCTGCAGGTGTGGGACCACAAGCGCGAGCGGGGCGGCTTCATCCGCGCCAGTGATGTGCGCCGCATGGCGCTGACCGAGGCGCAAGGCCCCGCGCTGCTGGCCGTGATGCGATTTGTGCAGGACACACCGGGCGCCGAGGCGCTGGGCATCGGCCTTGCTGCGGCCTATCTGCAGGCCGCTCCCGCGAACGTGCTGGCGGGCGAGGAGGGAGCGCAGGCTTTGGATGCGCTTGGCACCTTCGCTGACCGGCTGGCCCGCCGTGCCTCCGTGGCGGTGCCCGGCAAGGCCTCGGGCGCCGCGCTGAGCGCCCACCTGGATGTGGCCAATGGCTATGGCCTGCGGTTTGCCACCTACGAGGTGGACGGCCGCATGCAGGTTTGCTACGAGGGCGAGGCGTTTCGCCGCCTGCTGGCAATGCCGGTGGCCCATGCCGCGCGGCGCGCCCGCGCCGTGCTGGCACTGACCCGCCCCGAGTGCATCAACCCCGACCTGTCCGCATCCGAGCGCGCCAAGCTCATTGCCTGGCAGGCCCAGGTGCTGGAGAACGGAGACGTGGCGGGACTTCCCAGCTACTTGCGCAACCGGGTGCAGATGCGCCGCGCCAGCGTGTGGGGCGCCATGGCATTCCAGCAGGCGCGCAGGAACCCGGCCGATCCGGCGGTGGCCGCTGCGGCCACCCGCGCTCTGACGGAATTGGGCGGCGTTAACCGGGCCGACCTGCCTGATGAAGACCAAAGCGCCTACAACGACGCCGCAATGCGCGTGAGCGCAGTCCGTTGGGCGCTGGTGCCTGCCACGGTGCCCGCACCCCCGGTCGGCAAGCGCCCGGCGCTGCTGACCGAGCCTGGGGCCTCGGGTGACACCTGCGTGCTTTTGGTGGACGCTCAGCATCCCTCAAGCGCGCCCCTGCTGCGCCGGTGCACCTATGGCGTGGTGTGGACTGCATCGGCCACCACCAACCGCGAGGGTACGGCCCTGGCGCTGGCGGTGCAGCCAATGGAAGGCTGGCGTGAGCTGTGGGTGCTGCGCAAAACGGCGGCTGGCTGGATCGCCGATGTCCTGCCACCCGCCGCCGCCATACCCGAGACTGGCGTTGCCGAGTGGGCGGGTTGGGTGCCTGGCGGCCAGCAGATGCTGGTTGCCCGCGAGTCCCGGGGCCAGGGCCGTTATCGCAAGAGCTTCGAGGTCGTGCGGCTCGACGGCCTGACCACCGAGCGGGTAACCGGTGATATCTCTGCGCTGCCGCTGTTCCAGCGCTGGCAGGACCCGGCCTGGACGCGGCAGACCCTGAGCCTGCGCTAGGAGCCTGTCGGACTTGGAAATCGTCGGCTGCAAATCGACCGCAGCGGTCCATTTTTAACCGCCTTTTTGCCCCATAGCTCGGCTATGGGGCTGCAAATTCGGCAAAAACTGTCCTCGCTGGGGCCGATTTT
>NZ_JBKDRI010000156.1:0-7569 GCF_046341535.1 Acidovorax sp.
GCTGGCCACCGGCGCACGTTGCACCTGCTCGCCAAAGAGATCCAGATCGGGCATGGCCAGGCCAGATCGGCCTTTGCGGCAAAAGACCTGGGCCACCTGCGCCTCAATCTCCTGCCAGGGCATGCGCGAGGCCAGTACGGCTAGCGGATGGCGCAGGTCGATCATGTGGTCGATGCGCGAGCGAAAGAAATCGTCGGTGGCGGCGCAGGTAAACAGCACGGCAGAACTCCCAGAAAACTGCCTCTATTGAAAACAAAACTGGGAGTTTTGGGTATCCGCAATCACCCCGAAGGCCAGTGTTTATGAGGGCTTCGGGGGTTTTTCAGGGACGACTATTAAGAATAAGACCGAATGAGCGCCGACGTGTGAGCGGGACTTCTCGGGCTTTGCAATGGTGTGCCGCACAGGGTGGGCTATGGGTCTGGCCGCTGATGATTGTGCAAGCGATTGCTGGCAGTCTGCGAGTCCCCGGGGGCTGCATGAGTCATGTGTTCAGCGTAGCAGCAGACACCCCGCAAACATCAGCGAGTGACCCCAGATACCCGGCAGGGCGTACTTCGCAAAACGCCAGCCACCGCTAGTGATGGCCACCACACTCTTGCTGGTGGCGTGCACCAGCACGGCCGCCATCAGGGCCTGAGCCAGGGTGGCATCGGCCGGAGTGCCCTGTAGCAGCACCGCCGCGGCTGCGGCGTGGAGGTCGGCCAGGGCAGCCAGCAAGGTGCCTGCGAGCAGGCCCGCGTCGCCGAATGCCAGCCTGAGACCGTGGACCGCGGCCTGCACCGCCGTGAGGAGGATCGCTACCAGGGCGGTATCACGCAGCTTGAACATGCGCGAATCTTCCATGGGGCTTGCCTCGGCGTGCAGCTCTGGGGCGGCTGATTGCGAGGGCGCGACAGACAGTGGTGTCGGGGTCATGACTGTTGTGGCGTTCTCCGTGCTGCCGTCTGGTGTGGCGTTTTCTTGGGTGGCGCCTGCGCTGTCTGATGCAGGCCGCATGAGCCACGCCCCCCATGCGAGCGCTACGAGCGCGGCTGCCCCGGCAGGGGGGGCCATGTGCAGCAGCCATGCGGGCTGCACCGTGGCAGTCACTACCAGCAGTTGCATCATGGTGGCCGTGCACGAGAGTACGGCCGCGCCCGCCTGCAGCCTGGCCTGTGCCGGGGTGCTGCGGGCTTGTATGCCCAGCGTGGCGATGGTGGCTGTGCTGGAAACGAACCCGGAGGCCAGTGAAGCCAGTCCCAGTGCATGCCGGGCCTTCATCAGCCTGCGGCCTAGGTGCGCCACGGACTGGATCAGCAGCAGTACCACCAGCAGCCGGGCCACCACCTGCGGGTTGAGGGCGTCGCCCCAGAGTGGCTGATCAGGGACGAGCGGTACCACCAGCAGGGCCAGTGCGGCAAGCACGAGGCCATCGCGTGCCTCGCCCGGCTGCAGCCACTGGCGCGATAGGTGGTGCAGGCTGTCGCGGGCGGCCAGCAGCACCGTGGCTGACACCGCCAGTGCAGCTGCCACGGGCTGGCTGTGCGCGCACATCACGCCAATCAGGTATGCCAGCAGCAGGGCGACCTCAGTGGTCATGCCGGGGTCGTCGAGGGTGTCGCGCCAGGCACTGAGCAAGCCCAACCCAGCAACGAAGATGGCTCCCACTGCGATCAAAGGGGCCGAACCCAGCAGGGCCGCCACGCCGCCCGCCAGGCTGGTGAGCGTGAAGGTCCGGATGCCTGCCGGTCTGCGGCCTGGTCCATGCCCCTTGCGGCGCTCGCGTTCGATGCCCATCAGCAGCCCGCAGCCCAGCGCGCTGGCCAGGACCGCCAGTGCCGCTGAAAAATTGCTACTGTCCTGCAACATTCACCCTCCTTGCGAACTGGTCCGGACGGACAGGGCTCGTCCACTGCATTGTCGTGGCAATGCCCACGGCGGGATCGGGGTGCGAGGTGCAGTGTTGTTCTCTGAGGCCGGTATGGACCGGTACCGCCGGGTCCGGAAGGTCATGTACCCGCCGGGCCCAAGCGTGGGCGTCACGCCGTCCTGTCAGCCCCCGTGCCTGGGTGGCGATTTGGTCGGGGTGCCTCGATGCCATATCTAGTTGCAAAATTGTGCAGGTGGCGGGCGTGTCCGGGTGCGGGTGCGTTGCCCAAAGGGTGTGCCTGTGGTGTGAGGATGCCTGTGCTTTCTTTCAGCGGAAATCCCGGCTCATGGTTGCCAGTTGCCCCAGCAGGGGGGACAGGTCTGCCAGTCGCTCTGCAATCAGGTTGCAGACATCGCCCTGGCGCTGCCACCGGCCCTTGACTGCCAGCAGCCGCGAGCCCAGCAGCACCTGCCGCTGGGTTTCGCGCAGACTGCGCCACACGATGACCTGGGTGGCGCCGTGCTCGTCTTCCAGCGATACAAAAATGGTGCCGTTGGCCGTGGCCGGCTGCTGGCGCAGCGTGACGATGCCGGCAGTCCGCACCGTGCGGCCATCAGGGGTGCGGCGCAGGTCTTGCGATGTTTTGAGCCTGTACTGGTCGAGCCGGGGCCGCAGCAGTGCCATCGGGTGGCTGCGCAAGGTCAGGCCCACCGAGGCGTAATCCCACAGCACATCCTCACTTTCGGAGGCCGCAGGCAGTTCCAGAAACTCTTCCTCCACGGGCGCGTCCTGCAGCAGCCGGGGCGATGCGTGCAGCGCTGCGGCGTCCCATACCTGCTGGCGCCGGTGGCCCGACAGGGAGGCCAGCGCACCTGCGGCGGCCAGCAGTTTCATCTCGTGCTGCTCCAGGCCGGCGCGGCGGGCCAGTTCCTCGGCGCTGTCAAAAGGGGCCTTGCTGCGCTCGGTCATGATGCGGTCGGCGCTGGCGCGCCGCAGGCCATGCACCAGGAGCAGGCCCAGGCGCACGGCGGGTGTGCCCGGCAGGTCTTCCAGGGAGGTGTCGGTATCGCTGTACATCACATCGACGGGGCGCACCTCCACGCCGTGGCGGCGCGCGTCCTGCACCAGCTGGCTGGGGCTGTAAAACCCCATGGGCTGGCTGTTGAGCAGTGCTGCCAGAAAGGCGGCGGGCTCGTGGCACTTGATCCACGACGAGGCGTACACCAGCAGGGCAAAGCTGGCCGCGTGGCTTTCGGGGAAGCCGTATTCTGAAAACCCTTTAATCTGCTCGAAGATCTGTTCGGCAAATTCACGCGCATAGCCGCGTGCCGTCATGCCCTCGACGATGCGGCCGTAGTACCGGCTCAGCCCGCCCTTGCGCTTCCAGGCCGCCATGGCACGGCGCAGGCCGTCGGCCTCGCCGGGCGTGAAGCCTGCCGCCAGGATGGAAATCTGCATCACCTGCTCCTGAAACACCGGCACGCCCAGCGTGCGGCCCAGGGCGGTCTTGAGCGCCTCGCTGGGGTAGGTCACGGGCTCCTTGCCCTGGCGTCGGTTCAGGTAGGGGTGCACCATGCCGCCCTGGATGGGGCCGGGCCGCACGATGGCGACTTCGATCACGAGGTCGTAGAAGCAGCGGGGGCGCAGCCGGGGCAGCATGCTCATCTGGGCGCGGCTCTCGATCTGGAACACGCCGATGGTGTCGGCCTTGCAGACCATGTCGTAGGTGGCGGGGTCTTCGGCCGGGATGTCCTGCATGCCGAATTCGCAGCCGCGCCGCTGGCCGATCAGGTCCAGCGCCCGCCGCAGGGCCGACAGCATGCCCAGCGCCAGCACATCCACCTTGAGCAGCCCGGCGGCATCCAGGTCGTCCTTGTCCCATTCGATCACGGTGCGCTCGGGCATGGAGGCGTTGTGCACTGGCACCATGCGGCACAGCAGGTCGCGGGTGAGCACGAACCCCCCGGTGTGCTGCGACAGGTGCCGGGGAAAGCCGATCAGCTGGCTGGTGAGGGTGATGAGCTGGCGTACGGCCAAGTCCTCCATGTCCATGCCCAGTTCGTCAAAGCGCTCGAGCCGCACATCGGTGCCGTCAAACCATTTCTGGCCCTTGGCGATGGCGTCCAGCGTGGCCAGGTCAAAGCCCAGCGCCTTGCCCACGTCGCGGATGGCCGAGCGGGGCCGGTAGCGGATGACGGTGGCCGTGAGCGCTGCGCGGTCGCGTCCGTATTTGGCGTACAGGTATTGAATGACTTCCTCGCGGCGCTGGTGCTCGAAGTCGATGTCGATGTCTGGGGGCTCGTTGCGCTCCTTGCTGATGAAACGCTCAAACAGCACCGACATGCGCGCCGGGTCCACCTCGGTCACGCCCAGGCAGTAGCAGACCACGCTGTTGGCCGCCGAGCCGCGGCCCTGGCACAGGATGTGCCGTGAGCGCGCAAACGCCACGATGTCGTACACCGTGAGGAAGTAGTGCTCGTAGCGCAGCTCGCAGATCAGCGACAGCTCGTGCTCGATCTGCGCCTGCACGGCGGCGGTGATGCCCTGCTGCCAGCGGCGGCCCGCGCCTTCGTACGTCACCTGGCGCAGGAAGCTGGCAGCCGTGTGCCCGTGCGGCACCACTTCGTCGGGGTACTGGTATTGGAGCTCGTCCAGGCTGAAGCTGCACCGGGCCACCACCTGCAGCGTTTCGGCCAGCAGGTCGGGCGCAAAGGTGCGGGCCAGCCGCAGCCGGGTGCGCAGGTGCTGCTCGGCACTGCGCTGCAGGGCATGGCCGCACTCGGTCAGGGGTTGGCCCAGGCGGGTGGCGGTCAGCACGTCCTGCAACGGCTTGCGCGAGCGCACGTGCATGTGCACATCGCCCACGGCCACCAGGGGCAGTGTGGTCAGCCCTGACAGGTGGCGCATGCGGTGCAGCCAGAGCTCATCGTCCAGGCGGCGCATCTGGTCTACGCCGATCCAGCAGCGCCCCGTGAACTGGTGCAGCGCCCACTGGCCCAGGCTTTCCAGTTGCTCCTGCGTGGCCTTGCGGTCGGGGCACAGCAGGGTCAGGCAGTCGGTGAGTTCGCCACCGGTGAGGTGGTCCAGGGTGAGTTGGTACGTGCCTTTGTCGGACGCGCGCCGCAGCCGGGTGATGAAAGCGCACAGGTTGCCGTAGCCGGTCAGGTTTTGCGCCAGCAGCACCAGCGTGAAGGGGGCTTCGGCGCTGCTGCGCGGCGTGATGCAAAACTGCGAGCCCAGCAGCAGTGGCAGGCCTGCCGCCTTGGCCGCCACATGGGCGCGCACCACACCGGCCATGGTGCATTCGTCGGTGATGGCCAGGGCGCGGTAGCCCAGCGCCTTGGCGCGCTCCACCAGCTCCTCAGGGTGGCTGGCGCCGCGCAGGAACGTGAAGTTCGACACGCAGCGCAGTTCGGCGTAGTCGGGCAGGGATGGGAGGGGGGCGGTCATCCCGGCGTCCTCAGGCAAAGTGCCCGTGCAGGAACCAGGCCGTCTGGTCGTGCGCCAGCCGCTGCTGGAAAATCCACAGCACGCCCGCGTGCGGGCTCAGCGCCAGCCAGTAGTCCCGTTGCACATTCAGGGGCACGGCATCCGGCCCCGTCGTGCTGCGGTGCCACCAGCCGCCTTCGATCCGGTCGGGGCCCAGCAGCATTTGCAGCGGTCCCTGGTAGAAGGGGCGGTGGTTGCGTTCCATCAGCCGAAGCGGCTCATCGAGCACCCAGGTGGGCAGGGGAATCGCAGGCACCGCTTGCGGTGCCCGGGGGCGCTTGCCGGGCGTGCTGTCCCAGCTTTGCATCCATTCCAGCCGGTGGTCGGGCGACATCACCGGGCGGCGCACGCAGGCGTTGCCCAGGCGGGCCTGGATGCGTTCGAGCGCCAGGTCTGTGCTGCCGCCCTTGTGCAGTGTTTCAGGAATGAGCGAGCGGCTCTCTTCGACGATGGGAACCACTTCCGGGGCCAGCAGCTCGATGTCACCGACCGGGGCCAGCAGCTGCACATGGGCCAGGTGCTCGGTCAGCAGACGCGCCAGGTGTTCGGTGTTCTGCGTGGGTTGCCCTGTGCGAACCGTGATTTCCCCTCCGGTGCCGGCCTCCTTGGCGCGCATCACGTCGTGGCACCAGCGCAGCGTGAAGGCCGTTGCGCCCAGACGCCGCGCAGCCAGCCAGCCCGCCATCTGCACCAGCAGGCGCCGAGCCCCAAACAGCAGCGCCGGGGCGGATTCGACCCGCGACATCAGTTCCAGCCGGGCGTGGAACTGCTCGGGCAGGGTGATCCATTCGTAGGCCTCTGGCCGCAGGCCATAGGCCTGGTCCAGCGCCGCCAGCAGGGCCTTGCCGAAGCGTCGGCCCAACCCACCACGGGGCAGCCTGCGGACATCGCCCAGCGTGCGGCAGCCCACCCGGGCCAGCGTGTCTGCATGCAGTGCGATGGCGGTGATGGCGTGCAGGGGCAGGGCATCCAGCACCTGGGTGAGCGGCGCGCTGAATCCGTCCGGCGCCGCCTTGCTGTCGGGCTGGCGTACCAGGGCCAGTGCGGCGCTGCCCGTGGGGGCCCAGGCCACGCGGGCACCGAGTTCCTGTGCTCCGCATTCCACCTGCGCGCGCAGCTGCTCCATGCCCCCGAACAGGCGCGCGCTGCCGGCCATTTCTGCTACCACCGAGCCTTCGAGCAATGTCACCCGCGGGGTGAACTGCAATGCCCAGGTTCCAAGGCAGGCCGCATCAATGGGAGACGGTGACGCGGGCAGCGGCAGGGGGAGCAATGCGGCCCAATGTCCGAGCATGGGTGGTCTCCTTGCGCGAAGGTGCGACAGCAGGTGCTGCCGGTACGGTGTGCAGCCGAGGCGGGATCACGTCCGCCAGGTTGCCTGGCATGGCTGGCAGGTACAGCGACTCGTCCAGACAGGCGCCCCGGCGCTTGGCAATGCGCACCTCCAGATTCCACCCCTGGGCCAGCACTACGGTGATGCGCAAGGGGGCCGGAGATGCATCGACCAGCGTGGCCATGGGCCGGAACAGGAACACCGGTGCGTCGCACGACTGCGCATGGATCTGCAGGCGCCGGATCTGCTCGGGCCGCGCCAGGGGCAGCCAGGCAAGCACGGCCCCGGAGGGGGTGGACTTGAGGATCTGCTCTGTGGCCCAGAGCCGGTCCACGGGCTTGCTGGCATCAATCCACAGGATCTGCTCTTGCGCCACCCCCAGCTGGGCCAGCCCGCCCGCGTGCGGCTGTTTGGGCGGGGCAATGAGGTAGAGACGACCGCCATCCTGCATGAGCGCTGGCAGCGAACGGCCCAGCAGGCGCCACTCGCACAAAGCCGCCTGCGGCGTCAGCACTTCCGTGAGGCTGTGGGTGGGCCAGCCCCCTCCGGGCAACTGTGCATCCAGCGCATCAAAACCCGTGGGTACCGTCCGGGCGGCACCTGCATGGACCTCCGTCGCACGCCAGAGGGCTTCGGCCACATGGGGCGCGAGCAGGTCGCCTGGGGCGAAAGCAGTCAAGGCTGCAGGCAGAGGGGCGGACATGGGAGCTTGCCGTGCTGGGCATCAAAACGCGTGGATAAAGACTGTTTATTTATAAGGGGTATCTATTTAGCTCCAGCAGCCCCATTGATGCTGTGATTTCATCCAGCCATCGTATCCGATTGCCCATCCCCGCTGCTCTTGCTCACAACATCCCCATAGGTCACTGGCGGCGTCACTACCGCCTGCTGCAGC
>NZ_JBKDRI010000157.1:0-7636 GCF_046341535.1 Acidovorax sp.
GGGGCCGGTGTGCCTGGTTACCACGCCATAGCCTTTTGCAGCACATCAAAGCCCTGGCCAGAGCACTTGGCAGCCCAAAATCAACAGAAAAACTCGCTTCGCTCCGCCTTCGACCAATTGCCGTGAAATATTCGGGCTAAAAACGGCAGTTGACCGCTTGTAATCTTGGCGCACACCGCACGGACTCGAGCCTTGGGTTGTTTTTGCAGCCTCACCTTCGGGGTGAAAGCGCTATGCAAACATGGGCCCTTCGATGAAAAACGGCGCCGATGGCGCCGCTTGAGGGGCACGCCACATCAGCGCGGCAGGTCTGAATACCCCATCAAGAATTCATCCACCGCGCGTGCTGCCTGTCGGCCTTCGCGGATGGCCCATACCACCAGCGACTGGCCCCGGCGGATATCGCCTGCGGCGAACACCTTGGGAACATTGGTGGCATAGCCGCCGCTGAAGTCGGTGGTGGCGCGGGCGTTGCCGCGGGCGTCCTTGTCCACGCCAAACGCGTCCAGCACGGGCGCCACAGGGCTCACGAAACCCATGGCCAGCAGCACAAGGTCCGCCTTGAGCACCTGCTCGGAGCCGGCCACTTCGACCATTTTTCCGTCCTTCCACTCCACGCGCACCGTTTTGAGGCCGGTGACCTTGCCCTTTTCGCCCAGGAACTCCTTGGTGGAAATCGCGAACTCGCGCTCGCAGCCTTCTTCGTGGCTGGAACTGGTGCGCAGCTTGATCGGCCAGTAGGGCCAGGTCAGTGGGCGGTTTTCCTCTTGTGGCGGCTGGGGCATGAGCTCGAACTGCGTGACGCTGGCAGCGCCGTGGCGGTTGCTGGTGCCCACGCAGTCGCTGCCGGTGTCACCACCGCCGATCACAATCACGTGCTTGCCTTCGGCGCGCAGCTGGCCCTTGAGCTTGTCACCCGCATTGACCTTGTTTTGCTGGGGCAGGAACTCCATCGCGAAGTGGATGCCATCGAGGTCGCGACCGGGCACGGGCAAATCGCGCGACTGCTCGGCACCACCGGTCAGCAGCACGGCATCGAATTCCTGGTGGAGTTGCTCAGGCGTCACGGTTTCCTTGGCCCAGTTGGTGACCTTGGAATCCTTGCCCAGGCCGTCCTGGGCTGCGCCCACAAACACGCCCGTGCGAAAGGTCACGCCCTCGGCCTCCATCTGCTTGACGCGGCGGTCAATGTGCGTCTTTTCCATCTTGAAGTCTGGGATGCCGTAGCGCAGAAGCCCGCCCACGCGGTCGTTCTTTTCGAACAGCGTCACGCTGTGTCCGACGCGCGCCAGTTGCTGCGCAGCCGCCATGCCGGCCGGGCCGGAACCGACAACCGCCACCTTTTTGCCCGTTTTGTGTTTGGGCACGCGGGGCTGAACCCAGCCTTCGGCCCAGGCGCGGTCAATGATGGCGTGCTCGATGGACTTGATGCCCACGGGGTCGGCGTTCACGTTCAGCACACAGGCAGCCTCGCAAGGCGCAGGGCAGATGCGGCCCGTGAATTCCGGGAAGTTGTTGGTCGAATCCAGCACGGCCCAGGCGCTCTTCCAGTCCTGCTGGTACACAAGGTCGTTGAAATCCGGAATGATATTGTTGACCGGGCAGCCGTTGTTGCAAAACGGCGTGCCGCAGTCCATGCAGCGCGCGGCCTGTACCTTGGCCTGCGCGTCATCGAGACCGATGACGAATTCCTTGTAATGCTTCAGACGCTCGGGGACGGGCTTGTAGCCCTCTTCGATGCGTTCGAATTCCATGAAGCCGGTAGTTTTTCCCATGACGATGTCCTTGCCTGTGAATGCTGTGCTAACCCGATGGCCATGCCTTACTTGGCAAGCACCGCTTTTCTTGGGGTCGCAGTGACCGCTGACTGCGCAGTCTCGTCCAGCATCTTGCGTTCATAAATCTCGGCGAGCGCACGCTTGTATTCCGTGGGGAATACCTTGACGAACTTGGCGCGTGACGAGGCCCAGTGGTCCAGCAGTTCACGCGCACGCTTGCTGCCTGTCCAGCGGTTGTGGTCCTCCAGCAGCTTCTTGAGCTGAGCCTCGTCGGTCTGCCCCCCGTGCCAGATGGCGCGCGCGATGGTGGTCATCTGTTCATCGGCAGGGAGCACGCGCTCGATCGTCACCATGGACATGTTGCAGCGCGACGCGAACTGACCGTCCTCGTCGTACACGTAGGCCACTCCGCCGCTCATGCCTGCCGCAAAGTTGCGGCCGGTCTTGCCCAGCACCACCACGGTGCCGCCGGTCATATATTCGCAGCCATGGTCGCCCGTGCCTTCGACAACCGCCGTCGCACCCGAGAGCCGGACGGCAAATCGCTCGCCAGCCACGCCGCTGAAGAAGGCTTCGCCTGTGGTTGCGCCGTACATGACGGTGTTGCCCACGATGGTGTTGCGCACGGCATCGCCGCGGAAATCAATGCTGGGGCGAACGACCACACGACCTCCGGAAAGGCCCTTGCCCGTGTAGTCATTGGCATCGCCGATGAGGTACAGCGTGATGCCGCGCGTGAGGAATGCCCCAAACGACTGGCCGCCCGTGCCTTCCAGCTGGATGCGGATGGTGTCGTCAGGCAGCCCCTCGGGGTGCACCCGGGTGACCGCGCCGGACAGCATGGCCCCGACCGAGCGGTTCACGTTGCGCGCCACCTCGATGAACTGCACGCGCTCGCCCTTTTCAATGGCGGGCTTGCTGCGCTCGATGAGTTTGCGGTCCAGCGTGTGTTCGATGTGGTGGTCCTGCACGTCCACATGAAAGCGCGGCACATCGGCGGGCACGTTGGGCTGGGCAAACAGGCGGCTGAAGTCCAGGCCGCGTGCCTTCCAGTGCGAGAGCCCGGCGCGCGTATCGAGCAGATCGGTGCGACCGATCATGTCGTCGAACTTGCGAATGCCCAGTTGGGCCATGATCTGACGCACTTCTTCAGCGATGAAGAAAAAGTAGTTCACCACGTGCTCAGGCTTGCCAGAGAACTTCTTGCGCAGCTCTGGGTCTTGGGTGGCCACGCCCACGGGGCAGGTATTGAGGTGGCACTTGCGCATCATGATGCAGCCCTCGACCACCAGCGGAGCGGTGGCGAAGCCGAACTCGTCAGCACCGAGCAACGCGCCAATGGCGACGTCGCGACCTGTCTTCATCTGGCCATCAGCCTGCACGCGGATGCGGCCGCGCAGACGGTTGAGCACCAGGGTCTGCTGGGTTTCGGCCAGACCGATTTCCCAGGGGCCACCCGCGTGCTTGATGGACGACCAGGGCGAAGCGCCTGTGCCGCCATCGTGACCGGCGATGACCACATGATCGCTCTTGCACTTGGCAACGCCAGCAGCGATGGTGCCCACGCCCACCTCGGACACCAGCTTGACGCTGATGCCAGCGTGCGGTGCCACGTTCTTCAGATCGTGGATCAGTTGGGCCAGGTCCTCAATGGAGTAGATGTCGTGGTGCGGCGGAGGCGAGATCAGCCCCACACCCGGCACGCTGTGGCGCAGCTTGCCGATGTAGTTGGACACCTTGCCACCGGGCAGTTGGCCCCCCTCGCCAGGCTTGGCGCCCTGGGCCATCTTGATCTGAATCTGGTCGGCAGACGAGAGATATTCGGCCGTGACACCAAAGCGGCCGGAGGCCACCTGCTTGATGCGGCTTCGCAACGAGTCGCCATCTTGCAAAGGCAGATCGACCTCGACGTTCTCGGCACCGATCACGCTCTTTAAGGTATCGCCCTGCTTGATCGGGATGCCCTTGAGTTCGTTGCGGTAGCGGCGCTCGTCCTCCCCGCCCTCACCCGTGTTGCTCTTGCCGCCAATGCGGTTCATGGCCACCGCCAGCGTGGCATGGGCTTCGGTGGAGATGGAACCTAATGACATGGCGCCCGTAGCAAAGCGCTTGACGATTTCCTTGGCGGGCTCAACCTCGTCCACGGCAATCGCCTTGGAAGGATCGATCTTGAATTCGAACAGGCCTCGCAGCGTCATGTGGCGCTTGCTCTGGTCGTTGATGATCTGGGCGTATTCCTTGTACGTATTCCAGTTGTTGGCGCGGGTGCTGTGCTGCAACTTGGCAATCGCATCGGGCGTCCACATGTGGTCTTCGCCGCGGGCCCGCCAGGCGTATTCGCCGCCAACATCGAGCATGGTTTCAAGCACCGGGTCATCACCAAAGGCCGCCTTGTGCATGCGGATAGCTTCTTCGGCGATTTCGAAGACGCCGATGCCTTCCACGCGGCTGGCAGTGCCCGTGAAGTACTTGCCCACGATCTCGGTGTTCAGGCCAATGGCCTCGAACAACTGCGCGCCGCAGTAGCTCATGTAGGTGCTCACGCCCATCTTGGACATGATCTTGGACAGGCCCTTGCCAATGGCTTTGACGTAGTTGTAGATGGCCTTGTCAGCCGAGAGGTCACCGCCCAAGTCCTTGTACATCGCGGCCAGGGTTTCCATGGCCAGGTAGGGATGCACGGCCTCAGCGCCGTAGCCTGCGAGCACGGCAAAGTGATGCACTTCGCGGGCGGTTCCCGTCTCGACCACCAGCCCGGCCGTAGTGCGCAGACCTGCTACCACCAGGTGCTGGTGGATGGCAGACAGCGCCAACAGCGCAGGGATGGCCACCTGGGTGGCACTCACGGCACGATCGCTGACGATGAGGATATTGGCGCCCCCTTTGATGGCGTCCACAGCCTGCGCGCACAGCGATGCGAGCTTGGCCTCGACACCTTCGTGTCCCCAGCTCAACGGGTAAGTGATGTCAATGGTCGCGCTTTTGAACTTGCCCTGCGTGTACTTTTCAATGTCGCGCAGCTTGGCCATGTCGGCAAAGTCCAGCACGGGCTGGCTCACTTCAAGCCGCATGGGTGGGTTGACTTGGTTGATGTCCAGCAGGTTGGGCTTGGGTCCGATGAAGCTGTTGAGCGACATCACAATGGCTTCGCGGATGGGATCAATCGGCGGATTGGTCACCTGAGCGAACAGCTGCTTGAAGTAGTTGTACAGCGGTTTGCTTTTGCCCGAGAGCACGGCCAGCGGGCTGTCGTTGCCCATGGAGCCGATGCCTTCCTCTCCGTTTTGGGCCATGGGCGCCATCAGAAACTTGATGTCTTCCTGGGTGTAGCCGAAAGCCTGCTGGCGGTCCAGCAAGGGCAGGTCGGCCGGCTGGGGGCCCGCTGCCTGTGCGCCCGTTTCGATGCTGTCGAGCTTGATGCGCAGGTTCTCAATCCACTGCTTGTAGGGCTTGGTGTTGACGATGTTGGCCTTGAGCTCATCGTCATCGATCATGCGGCCCTGCTCCAGGTCAATCAGGAACATCTTGCCGGGCTGCAAGCGCCACTTGCGCACGATCTTGTTCTCGGGGATCGGCAGCACGCCGGACTCGGAGCCCATGATGACCAGGTCGTCGTCGGTGATGCAGTAGCGCGAGGGGCGCAGTCCATTGCGGTCCAGCGTGGCGCCGATTTGGCGACCATCGGTGAAAACGATCGAGGCCGGGCCATCCCAGGGCTCGAGCATCGCAGCGTGGTACTCATAGAACGCGCGGCGGCGCTCGTCCATTGTGGTGTGCTGCTCCCAGGGCTCGGGAATCATCATCATCACCGCCTGGCTGATGGGGTAGCCCGCCATGGTCAGCAGCTCCAGGCAGTTGTCGAACGTCGCCGTGTCGGACTGGTCAGCAAAACTGATGGGGTAGAGCTTTTGCAGGTCGGCGGCCAGCACGGGCGACGCCATCACGCCTTCGCGCGCCTTCATCCAGTTGTAGTTGCCCTTGACGGTGTTGATTTCCCCGTTGTGCGCCACATAGCGGTACGGGTGGGCCAGTGGCCACTCGGGGAAGGTGTTGGTCGAGAAGCGCTGGTGCACCAGGCCGATTGCCGAGACGCAGCGTTCGTCCGACAGGTCTTTGTAGTACACGCCCACCTGGTCGGCCAGCAGCAGGCCCTTGTAGACCACGGTGCGGCTGGACATACTCGGTACGTAGTATTCCTTGCTGTGCTTGAGCTTCAGGGCCTGGATGTTGGCACTGGCGGTCTTGCGGATCACGTACAGCTTGCGCTCCAGAGCGTCCTGCACGATCACGTCGTTGCCACGGCCAATGAATACCTGTCGCAGGATGGGCTCTTTGCTGCGCACGGTGGGTGACATGGGCATGTCCGCATTCACCGGCACATCACGCCAACCGAGCAGCACCTGGCCTTCGGCCTTGATCGCGCGTTCCATCTCCTGCTCGCAAGCCAGACGGGATGCGTGCTCCTTGGGCAGGAAGATCATGCCCACGCCGTATTCGCCAGCCGCTGGCAAGCTCACGCCCTGCCTGGCCATTTCTTCGCGGTAGAGGGCATCCGGAATCTGGATGAGGATACCGGCGCCGTCACCCATGAGCGGGTCGGCACCCACCGCACCACGGTGGTCGATGTTCTCCAGAATCTTCAGGGCCTGCGTCACGATGTCGTGGCGCTTGATGCCCTTGATATGAGCCACAAATCCGAGGCCGCAGGCGTCGTGTTCGTGACCTGTTGAATACAAACCGTGTTGTTGCAGATGCTGGATTTCGGCAGCCGTGGTCATGGCCCACTCCTATGTTTTTCGCAGAGAACCAAAGATTAGTGCATTGCAACAAACTTTGGCAAGCAAATTAATTGGGGTCAGCTCCGTATTTAATGCTCTCTAGATCATGTTTTCCATATTTAAGGGACATATCAAATAACATAGCTACCGACCGAATGAAGACGTGCGCAACAGCACTATTTAATCCAGTTTTTTATCAAGACGAGGGCGACCAGCCCGCCCGCGGGTCACGCGCCGTGGCGTGTGCTTTTGCAACGCGCTGACAAAGCCGGGATCACCCAGCGCCCAGCCGGTGAGGGCAGATGACGTGAGCATTGCCCGATCCTGCGCGCTGATGCCCGCCTGCACCAGGTCGGCATAGGCCGCCTCACGCGCGAACGGGGTGTTGCCCAACGCCCAGTACAGGGCGTGCGGCGCAAGCAGCCGGTCCTGGCGCAAGCCCAGCCAATGGGCATGGCTCGACCAGGCGTAGCCCGATGCCTGCTCTGCCAGCCCTGCTCTCACGGGGTTGAGATCAAGGTACACCATGCACGCAAGCAAATAGCGCTCCGCTTGCAGTACCGTGGATCGGTAACGCCCTTCCCACAAAGTGCCCGTGCGCGCGTGGCGCCGGTTGAAATACTGCACATAGCGTCGGCCCACCGCCTGCATCATCTGCGGCAGCCCCTCGGCGGTCGCAGGCGTACACAGCAGGTGGAAGTGGTTGTTCATCAGCACGTAGGCATGCACAGCGACCCCGTATTTCTGTGCGCTATCGACCAGCCAAGAAAGCAGGGTTTCGCGGTCTTCCCCATCCAAGAAGATGGGTTGACGGTTGTTACCGCGCTGGATGACATGGTGCAGGTGACCCGGCAAGGTCAGGCGGGGGAGTCGGGCCATGGGTGTCTTCGGGTACAGGCGTGCAGGTAACGTTCCGTCCCCGATTATCGGTGGGCGACATAGGAGCCTGTCGGACTTGGAGCGTCGAAAGCGAAAATCGGCCCCAGCGAGGACAGTTTTTGCCGAATTTGCAGCCCCATAGCCGAGCTATGGGGCAAAAAGGCGGTTAAAAATGGACCGCTGCGGTCGATTTGCAGCCGA
>NZ_JBKDRI010000158.1:0-26550 GCF_046341535.1 Acidovorax sp.
GGCACGAGCCTGCCGCGTCGTCGCGCCTTGCCTGGCACCCCAACAGCAGCGCTGGCAAATGCATCCAATTGCCGTTTTTATTGAGTCGGCACCTTTGAACTTGAACCAGCCGTTCGGGCTGAGCCTGTCGAAGCCTTGCGCAGAGCTTCGAACCGCATCAACGCATTCAAGTTGGTTGATGCCGACTCAATAGGTTAAAAGCTATCAAAAAAATAGCTTATTCATGCTGCTCGTGGCGCACGTTTGCCCGGGGCACCCGCGCCGCGCGATGGCATCCTGGGCTCATCACGCCGCCTTGCGTGCGAGTTCGCCGCACAGCGTGGCCAGTGCCATCGCCTGCACGCCATGGCCCAGGGGAAAGCTCTCTTCGCCCGGGTACACCACCAGCTTGCGTGCGGGTTGCAGGTCTTCGCAGGCCGTGTGAAAGCCGCGGTCCACCCTGGGGGTCAGGCCGCGCTTGATCTCGATGGCCCAGCGCTCTGCGCCAGGCCATTGCAGCAGCAGGTCGATCTCAGCCCCTGCGGCGGTGCGGAAAAAATGCGCGCTGGCCTGGGGGCCGGCGGCGGTGATCAGGTTTTCGATCACAAAGCCTTCCCAGCTCGCGCCTGCGGCGGGATGGCCCAGCAGCGCTTCTTCGTCCGGCAGGCCCAGCAGTGCGTGCAGCAGGCCACTGTCGCGCACATAAAGCTTGGGCGATTTCGTCAGGCGCTTGCCCAGGTTGGCATGCCAGGGCTCGAGCCGCCGCACCAGAAACATCTCGACCAGCAAGTCCAGATAGCGGTTGACCGTGCGGGTGTCTGCCGCCAGGCTGCGCCCCAGCACCGACGCATTGACCAGGCCCCCTTGCTGGTGGGCCAGCATGCCCCACAGGCGGCGCAGGGTGTCAGCCCCCACGCGGCCGCCGAACAGCGGGATCTCGCGCTCCACATAGGTGCGGATGAAGTCTTGCCGCCAGCGCAGGCTGGCTGCGGCAGTGCGGCTCAGATAGCTTTCGGGGAAGCCGCCGCGCAGCCAGAGCCGGGCGTGGTCGGCAGCGGGGATCTCCAGCGCGTTCAGCGGCGTAAGCTCGCGATAGGCCACGCGGCCCGCCAGGCTTTCGCCTGCCTGCTGCAGCAGGTCCAGCGATGCCGAGCCCAGCAGCAGGTACAGGCCGCTGCGCCGCCCCTGGCGTCGCGCGGTATCGATCAGGCCGCGCAGAATGGGAAACAGGCCGGGCACGCGGTGCACCTCGTCCAGCACCACCAGCCGATCGAGCCGCTCGGACAGGTACAGCTCGGGCGAGGTGAGCTTGGCGCGGTCGAGCTCGGATTCGAGATCCAGGTAGATGTGATCGGCCTGCCTGGCCAGTGCCAGCGCTACCGTGGTCTTGCCTGCCTGGCGCGGGCCCAGCAACGCCACGGCGGGATTGTGGGCCAGATCCTCCCGCAGGCTGGCCATGATGTGACGCTCAAACATCCTTGCATTTTATGCATCTAGATGTATAAAATGCAAGGATAAGGCGGTGCCTGAATTTACACGCCCCGCGCCCTGTCCGCCTTGAACTGCGCGCGGAACTGGCTGAAGGTGCCCGCATCCAGCGCCTCGCGCACCTCACGCATCAGGTTCAGGTAGTAGTGCAGGTTGTGCACGGTGGTGAGCATGGGGCCCAGCATTTCGCCGCAGCGGTCCAGGTGGTGCAGGTAGGCCCGGCTGAAGCCGCCGCGCCCGCCCTGGTCCCAGGCCACGCCGTCCTTGCCCGCGCAGGCGTGGCAGGTGCAACTGGTATCGAGCGGCTGGTGGTCGGCCTTGTGGCGCGCGTTGCGGATCTTGAGGTCGCCATAGCGGGTAAACAGCGTGCCGTTGCGCGCATTGCGGGTGGGCATGACGCAGTCGAACATGTCCACGCCCTGGGCCACGCCTTCGACCAGGTCTTCGGGCGTGCCCACGCCCATCAGGTAGCGGGGCTTGTGGGCGGGCAGGCGGTGGGGCGTGTGGGCCATGATGTCCAGCATCTCGTCCTTGGGCTCGCCCACGCTCACGCCGCCGACGGCATAGCCGGGGAAGTCCATCGCCACCAGCGCCTCCAGCGACTCCTGGCGCAGGTGCTTGAACATGCCGCCCTGCACAATGCCAAAGAGGGCGTTGGGGTTGCCCAGCCGCTCGAACTCGTCCCTGGAGCGTCTGGCCCAGCGCAGGCTCATCTCCATGCTTTTGCGCGCCTCGGCCTCGGTGGTCTTGTGGCCCTGGGTCTCGTACGGTGTGCACTCGTCGAGCTGCATCACGATGTCGGAGTTGAGCGTGGTCTGGATCTGCATGCTCACCTCGGGCGACATGAACAGCTTGTCGCCATTGACGGGGCTGGCAAAGGTCACGCCTTCTTCGGTGATCTTGCGCATCGCGCCCAGGCTCCACACCTGAAAGCCACCCGAGTCGGTCAGGATGGGCTTGTCCCACTTTTCAAACCCGTGCAGGCCGCCAAAGCTCTGCATCACGTCCAGGCCCGGGCGCATCCACAGGTGAAAGGTGTTGCCCAGGATGATCTGCGCGCCCATGTCGTGCAGGCTTTGCGGCATGACGCCCTTGACGGTGCCATAGGTGCCCACAGGCATGAAGATGGGGGTCTGCACCACGCCGTGGTTGAGCGTGAGGGTTCCGCGCCGCGCGTGGCTGGCCGGGTCGGTCTTGAGGAGGCTGAACTGAAGCATGGGCGGGATTGTCCCAGACGCACCGCAGAAGCTTTACAGAGGCCCCACAGGGTGCGTCTGGCCTGACTTTGATCAAGGAAATAGGCTGACGCGGCCGAACCGCGTGGCTACACTGGTCTAACCGCCAACCCGGTGCAACCCACATCTGAAGGAGAGCCGCATGATCAAGATTTTCATCGCCGTGGATGGTTCGGAGCTCTCGCTCGACGGCGTTCACCACGCGTTGTGGCTGGTGCGCCAGGGGTTGCAGGCGCAGGTGGTGCTGGGGCATGTGCAGGAGCCTGCCACGCTGTACGAGATGGTCACCGCCCGCGACCCTGACCTGATCGCCGCCGCCAGCCTGGAGGCGGGCGAGCACCTGATGGCCCCGGCCCGTGCGCTGCTGGAAGCGGCAGGCGTGCCCTGCGAGACGGAAGTGGGCGTGGGGGACGAGGCCCGCATGCTGGTGAACCTGATCGAGCGCACCGGCAGCGACATGGTCATCATTGGCGCACGCGGGCGGGGTGCGCTGTCCAGCGCGCTGCTGGGGTCGGTATCGCTGGAAGTGGCTCGTTCCAGCCCGGTGCCTGTCACTATCGTCAAGCATGGCCCCGCATTTGCGGCCACCGAAAGCGGCCCGTTGGAAGACCTGGAGGCCTGAACACCCCCGCTACGCTGCAATGCGCCGCGACGAGTGCTTGAACGAAAGCGGGGAGGACGGGCCAGCGTCTGCGCGTCCGGAGAGCCGGGGGATGGCCTTGGATTGGCGAGCGCCGATGTGTCGTTGAGGGGTCAAGGCCCCTTGCCCCCGAGAGATCGAAAACTCAGGCCGCCTTGCGAAACGGCTCGTCGGGCCGTTGCAGCTTGCCGTGAGGTAGTGTGGCAAGCCGGGACAGCATGCGCCGGGCATAGCCGCGCACCCACAGGCACTTGTTGAGTTCATCGACCGGCAGCGGGCCCGAGATCACCACGATGTCGTTGGCTGCATCCTGGGCACCGGCGGCGCGCAGGCGGCGGCGGGTGTTGTTGGCCCAGGACTGGATGCGGGTCGGGCTGCCGTGCTGATGCACTTCGCCCGTGTAGGCGTCAAAGGCGATCGCCACGGTATCGGTCTTGAGTTTGAACCGGCGCTCGCCCGTCACGGCACTGGGCGCTTCGCGCATGTCATACAGGTAGTAGCTGCCAGCTTTGAGCTGATATTGCATGTCCATGGATGTTCCTCATTTGTCGGCATTGTCGAGGTCGCACGGCGGGGCAATGGCGCGTAAAACCGCGAAAAAACAGCGCTGTTTGGGCGCAGCTCGCAACGGGCCTTGCGCAGCGGGGTGCGGACGTGATTGTCACGTCCACCACCGCCGGCGCACCCATTCCTTGAGAGTGATTGAGTAACAAGTTGTGAGTGCTCGGATCGGCGTTGCGACGCCGGTAGTGACTCGCACAGGGAGCGACTCCCGGCCGCTGCACGGCGGGCCGCGCGCAGCGCCTTGGCGCGCACAGGTCCTAAAAGTCCACCAGGCTCAGTCCAACGCTGAAAACGGTGCGCTTGCGGTTGTAGTCGATCATGCTGTCGCCATATCCGCTGAACAGGGCGGTGTGCAGGCGCAGGTTGCTCTTGCCGCCCCACAAGCCACGACCGAGAGTCTGCATCCACTGAAGCCGGACGGAGCCTCGGCCACTGCTTGACAGCGAACTGCGCAGCGTCGCGCCGACGGTGTTGTCTTTGTTCACGTTCCAGAACACCGACAGTTCGCCACGGCCGATGTAATCGCTGATGCCGGGGTTGTCATCGCTGTTGGCGCTTTCGGGCAGGCGCTGCCAGATGCGGGCGTCCATGATCCAGCGGTTGTCCAGTTCCATGCCGGTCATCAGATAAACGCGGTTCCAGCTGCGCGACAGCGGCTCGCTCTGGCCATTGGACTGGTGCACCAGCCCGATGCCGCTGTAGCGCCATTTCCAGCCCCACGGCAACGGGGCGGTGGTTGGATAGACGTAGATCACTTCAGGCTCGTGATCCGTGGCGCGGAAGGGGCGTGAGATTTGTGGTGTGAACAGTTGCCAGTACGACTGCTGCGAGTAGGCAAACCAGACCGAGTCTTTGAGCGTGGGATGCCCCTGCGTGAGCAGATCCTGGGCCAGCTTGGTACGCACCGAAAGCTGGATGCGGTTTTCTGTGGTGTTGTAGGGCGTGCTGACGGGCGCAGAATGGTTGGGCGCAGCCGAGGTGGGCTGGCGATTGACCGAATCGGATGCGACGATGGCCACGGTGATCGGCCGGTAGCCGCGGAAGCTGAAGGTGCCGCAGTCGGTGCCTGATTCCAGCTCCCAAAAGCGCGAGACGTCGCTGTATTGCGGGTCGCGGCAACCCTCGGTGCGGGCCACGTCGATGATCCGCGTGGCCGGCAAGGTGGTATCGACCGGTGGAGGCAGGCTGGCACTTTCGCGGGCCGTTGCGCCGCCCAGGGCAGCGGCCGATGCGCCGGGTGCCTGCCAGGTCTGCTGCGCCGCCCACTGGTCAAAGCACGCCAGCCGGGCTTGGTCGTCGTTGTGCAAGGCTGTGCAGCGGCTCGGGCCGCTGGAGGCGCTGCCGCCTGGCGGCGCGCCCGCGGCCGACTGCGCCAGCGCGGCACCTGCCGGCGCCAGGGCGGCCAACACCACGACCGCAGCGCTTGGCAGACGCCGTGGGCGCGTGCGTTGGGTGGTGCTGCTGGCGGTGGTCATTACCAGCCGGGCTGCTTGCGCAGCACAAATGTCGCCGAGGGGGCTGAAGGGGTGGGGTTGGCGTTGTTCCATGTTCCGCGTATTTCCTTGCCGCAACTGCCATCCACCAATTGGCCGATCCAGGTCGCGCTGATGTTGGTGCCGTTGACGGATTCTTCCAAAGTGAGGTCTCCTTCGTCCACATCGCCGCTGACCACAGCAGTGGTGGGGCCGCGCTGAACCGTACCGCGCACGCTGTGCGCCAGCTCGGGGTGTGGGCCGAGTTGCAGGATGGCCGTGGCTTGCGCTGGCACCGCCGTCGCAGCACCAGCCGCAGTGGCCAGCGCCTGCAGTGTGGCCGTCCAGCGGCCTTGCAGATGCAGGTGGCTCATGTCGGCTGACCCGGGGCAAGCGACGGTCGATTCGGGTCTTTTTTGCGCTTCTGCGCTCGTCACATGGACGCCAAGTGCTATCAAAAAAGAAGCAAGTACGGTCCATCGAGCTGGCGGGGTGGATGCCCTGTGCACGGTGCGGCTCCTCATGTTTGCGGCGCGGCGCTGGCCTGGGCCTTGGCGGCAAACTCGGCGCGCAGGGCCTTGAGCTTTGCGCGCGGGTCTTCGCGGGCGGTGGATTGGTCCAGCCCCATCTCGGCGATGAAGCGGCTGGGCTGGGCTGCGACCATCTCGCGGCCTTTCTTGCGTTTTTTGGTCCAGCTCACGGCCAGGGTGCGCTGGGCGCGGGTGATGCCCACGTACATCAGGCGGCGCTCTTCCTGCAGCCGCTGCACGGTGTCTTCGCTCGTGTTTTTCTGGCGGCCCTCGTCGTCGTCCAGCTTGAAGGGCAGCATGCCCTCGGTCACGCCCACCAGGATGACATGCGGCCACTCCAGTCCCTTGCTGGCGTGCAGGGTCGAGAGGGTGACCATGTCCTGCTCCTGCTCGCGCTCGCTGATGGTCGAGAGCAACGCAATGGTCTGCGACACCTCCAGCAGGCTCTTGGTTTCCTTGGCCACCACGGCCCCTGCGGTGTCGTCAATCTGGCCGCCTGCGCGTTGCGCCATCCAGTCGCAGAACTCCAGCACATTGGTCCAGCGTGCGGCCGCCACCTTATCGCTGTCTTCACCGTCGTACAGGTGCTGCTCGTAGCCAATCTCCTCAAGCCAGTCGGTCAGGAAGGCACGGGCGTCTTGTGCGCCGTGCGTGTGGCGGGCGCGGTGTTCCAGATCGTTGATGTAGCGGCCAAATTCGTGCAGACCATCGAGCGCGCGCTTGGGCATGGCGGCGGGCAGCATGCGGTTGAACAGCGCACCGAACATGCTCTGCCGGTGCTGCGATGCGAACGCGCCCAGGGCCGCCAGCGTGGTGTGGCCGATGCCCCGCTTGGGGCTGGTGATGCAGCGCAAAAACGCCGGGTCGTCGTCGTTGTTGATCCACAGGCGAAACCAGGCGCACAGGTCCTTGATTTCGGCGCGGTCAAAAAAGCTGGTGCCACCCGATACCTTGTACGGAATATTGGCTTTGCGCAGTGCTTTTTCGAACGGCTTGGCCTGGTGGTTGGCGCGGTACAGGATGGCAAAGCTCTTCCAGTCCGGCGGCGGGTTGGCGGCCGCACGCAGGCTCTGGATGCGGGCCACGGCGCGCTCGGCTTCGTGCTCTTCGGTGTCGGCATCGACCACGCGAACAGGCTCGCCTTCGCCCAGCTCGCTGAACAGGGTTTTCGGAAACAGCTTGGGGTTGGGGCCGATCACGTTGTTGGCCGCGCGCAGGATGGCGCTGGTGGAGCGGTAGTTTTGCTCCAGCTTGATGACCTTGAGGTGCGGGAAGTCGATGGGCAGCTTTTTCAGGTTGTCGAGGGTGGCACCGCGCCAGCCGTAGATGGACTGGTCGTCGTCGCCCACGGCGGTGAAATGGCCGTTTTCGCCCACCAGCAGCTTGAGTAGCTCGTACTGCGTGGCATTGGTGTCCTGGTATTCGTCCACCAGCACATGGCCCAGGGCGGCCTGCCACTTGGCACGAACCTCGGGGAAATCGCGCAGCAGGCGCAGCGGTATGCCGATCAGGTCGTCAAAGTCCACACTCTGGTAGGCGGCCAGGCGCTCTTCGTAGCGCGCCATCAGCACGGCCATGCTGCGCTCGTGGTCGTCTGCGGCCTGCGCCAGCGCCTGCTGGGCGTTCAGGCCCATGTTCTTCCATCGGCTGATCGTCCACTGCCACTGGCGGGCCGTGGCCAGGTCGGTGGTGCCACCCGCGGCGTCTTTGAGGATGCTGGTCACATCGTCAGCATCCAGGATGCTGAACTGGGGCTTGAGCCCCAGCACCGCGCCGTCCTCGCGCACCATGCGCACGCCCAGCGCGTGGAAGGTGCATACCAGCACATCCTTGGCCCGCCGCCCGATCAGGCCCTTGGCGCGCTCGCGCATTTCGGCCGCGGCCTTGTTGGTGAAGGTGATGGCGGCGATGCGCTGGGGCTCCATTCCCTTGTCGATCATGTGGGCGATCTTCTGGGTGATCACCCGCGTCTTGCCCGAGCCCGCGCCGGCCAGCACCAGGCAGGCCCCATTGGTGAAGTGGACAGCCTGGAGCTGAGCAAGGTTAAGGCCGGTGGACATGGAAAACAAGGGGGCAAAGGGAGCACGCCACTGGCGGGCGATTTGGCAGTCGCGGATGCGCGGACGCGGCCGACGGCCGGGCGCTCGATGATACCGGGCGCAGCGCTGCGCCCGCGGCCCCGGGGTGCGGCTGACATACGCCTGACAGCACGCGATCGGGGCGCTTTGCGTTGGGGAAATCCCGCTATGGCGATCGCAGTCACACTTTGATACTCGGGCAAAGTTCCGACTGTTCTTTCGGATCGCGATCCTTTGATTGGTGACCCCATGAAATTGCCGAACGCTATGGCCTTTGTTCCCACCATTGCGCGCCCGCTGGCCTCGTCAAGCACGTGCCGGACCTGGGGCGGCGTGGTCGCAAGCCTCATCACCGGCCTCTTCACGGCCGGGGCCGCCCTGGTGTGCATGCCCGCCCAGGCCCAATCGGGGTCCGCCGCGCCGGTGCGCGTGGGTGTGATCGGTCCCTTCACGGGGCCATCTGCGGATTTCGGCGTGCCCATGCTCAACGGCATACAACTGGCCGTGGACGAGATCAATGCGGTGGGCGGCTACCTGGGGCGGCCTTTGCAGCTGGTCATCAAGGATGACAAGGGCGACCCCGACCAGGGGCGCAAGGCCAGCGAGGAACTGCTGGCAGAAAAAGTCGTGGCAGCCCTCGGTTTTTGCAACACCGGCGTGGCGATGAAGTCTATCGACCTGTTCCAGCAGGCGCAGACGCCGGTGATCGTACCCTGCTCGTCAGGCACCGCCGTCACCGCCAAATACCCCGCGCCCGAAAGCTACATTTTCCGTGTGCAGGCGCGCGACGCGATTCAGGCGCCATTCATGGTGGACGACGTCGTCAAGCGCGGCTGGGACAAGGTGGCCATCTTTGCCGACACCACGGGCTACGGAGAAGGGGGCGTCAACGACGTGATTGCCGCCCTGGCGGCCCGCAAGCTCAAGCCAGTGTACGTGTCGCGCTTTGCGTTGGGAGTCAAAGACCTGTCCAGCGAACTCACGGCTGCCCGCGATGCGGGAGCCAATGTGATTTACAGCTACACCGTCGGACCGGAGAATGCCGTGATCGCCAACGGCAAGAAGGCGCTCAAGTGGAAGGTGCCACAGGTTGGTTCGTGGCCTTTGTCGTTTCCGTTCTTCCTGGAAGGCGCCAAGGACGCTGCCGAAGGTGCCCTGATGGTGCAAACCTTCATTGCCGAGCCCAGCAATGAGCGGCGTGCAGCGTTTTTAGCCAATTACAGCCGTAAATTCATGGGCAAGCCTGCCGTTCCGATGGCCGCGGCCAATGCCTACGATGCTTCCTACCTGCTGATGTACTCGTTCCTGGGGATCCGCGACGGCAGCCTGACGGGCAAGGCCATCAAGGAATCACTGGAAGGCAAGATGAGAACCTACTACGGCGTGGTGTCCACCTACGAAAAGCCGTTCAGCGTGGAGGACAAGGACGCCATCACGCGCAACATGCTGATCATCGGCACCGTCAAGAATGGTGCGATCACCTTTGCCTACCCTGAGGACGCCAAGCGCAATCTCTTTATTCAGCGCAAGCAGTAGCGCGCTTGGGGGCATGGCCCGGATGGGTGGCCCGCACGCAGTCGGGCGTGGGTTCGTCAAATCTGCTGCCAGCCTGCGCTGACTTGGCTCTGCTGAAATCAACGGGGGCTGGAGGGAACGCGGACAATCACCTCTGTGATATCGATCCTGCTCATCACCTTCCCCTTCTTTGCACTGGTGCTGTGCGGCTACGTGGCCGCGCGCAGCGGCGTGCTGCCGCAGCCGGCCATACCTGGGCTCAACGCCTTCGTGCTGTACTTTGCGCTGCCGTGCATGCTGTACCGGTTTGGGTCCAGCACGCCCATTGTGCAGTTGCTCGACCCTGCGGTGGTGGGTGTCTACCTGTTGTGCGCTGCGGTCATGGTGAGCGCCACGGTGGCGCTCACGCGCAATGCGCGCATCGGCTGGAATGACGCCGCCTTCGGTGCCCTGGTGGCGGCGTTTCCCAATACCGGTTTCATGGGCGTGCCGCTGCTGGTGGCTTTGCTGGGCGCGCAGGCGGCAGGTCCGGCCATCGTCACCATCCTGCTGGACATGGTCATCACCAGCTCGGTGTGCATTGCGCTGTCGCGCATGGACGGTGCTGGCACCCACGGCCTGGGCGTGGCGCTGCGCAGCGCCTTCAGGGGCGTGGCCACCAACCCCATGCCATGGTCGATTGCCTTGGGTGCTGTGGCATCGGCTTTCCAGTTCCGCCTGCCTGGCCCGGTGGACCGCACCGTAGCCATGCTGGCCGATGCAGCATCGCCCGTGGCGCTGTTCACCATTGGCGCGGTGTTGGCCCGCTCGCAGATGAACCAGCACGAGCATGTGCTGGCGCGCGATTACGTGCCCGTGGCCCTGGCCAAGCTGCTGGTGCACCCGCTGCTGGTGTGGTGCGCGGGCAGCGCTGCCATCGCCATGGGCGTGCCGCTGAGCCCGTTTGCGTTCACCGTGCTGGTGCTGCTGGCGGCCCTGCCGAGCGCCAGCAATGTGTCGCTGCTGGCTGAAAAATTTGGTGCCAACAACGGGCGGGTGGCGCGCATCATTCTGGTTTCGACCGCGCTGGCGTTTGTGAGCTTTTCTGCGGCAGTGGCGCTGTTGACCTGAGGCCGCGACCGGTTGGGGTGGCGCACGCTCGGCCAGCCTTTGTTTTCAGACTTTGCCTTGGCGAAAACCATGCACATCGACGACATCGCCCCCTGGGCCCACGACCACAGCTTTACCGCAGGCGATACCCGCCAGGCCGAGCGAAGCACCCGCGTGGTCATGTGGATCACGCTGGCCGCCATGGGGATCGAGATTGCGGGCGGCTGGTGGTTCAACTCGATGGCGCTGATGGCCGATGGCTGGCACATGAGCTCGCACGCCGTGGCCATTGGCCTGTCGGCCGCCGCCTATGCCGCCGCGCGCCGCTATGCAGGCGACCCGCGCTTTGCCTTTGGCACCTGGAAGATCGAAGTGCTGGCGGGTTTTGCCAGCGCCATTTTCTTGCTGGGCGTCGCGGCGCTGATGGTGGTGGGCTCGGTGGAGCGGCTGCTGTCACCCCAGTCCATCCAGTACCCGCAGGCCATGGCTGTGGCTGCGGCGGGGCTGGCCGTGAACATCGTCTGCGCATGGATCCTGGGCCACGCCCACCACCATGACGGACACTCGCATGCGCATGACCATGATGCCAGTCACAGTGCCCACGCCCACCATGAGGACCTGAACCTCAAGTCTGCCTATCTGCATGTGGTGGCCGACGCCGCCACCTCCGTGCTGGCCATGGTGGCGCTGGCGGGCGGATGGCTGTATGGCTGGGCGTGGCTCGACCCGGTGACCGGCATCGTGGGTGCCGTGCTGGTGGCCTGGTGGGCCAAGGGCCTGGTCGCCGACACATCCCGCGTGCTGCTCGACCGCGAGATGGACCACCCCGTGGTGCAGGAGATTCGCGAAGTGATCGAGCCGCCGGGCGAGCCCGCCGGCACCCGCGTGACGGATCTGCATGTGTGGCGCATCGGCAAGGGCATTTACGCCTGCGCGCTGACCGTGGTCACGCGCGACGCAGCGCTCACGCCAGACGTCGTGCGCCAGCGGCTGGCCGTGCACGAAGAGGTGGTGCACTCCACCATCGAGATCCACCTGCATCCGGACGCGGCAACCGTCCTGCCGCTGGTGACCCCACAGTCCTGATGCCGCAGACGGGCTGCGGAGCAGGGGCGCTTTTACCGCCTCACCCCGTCGGCCGTCGCCCCACCAGGTAACGAACACCGGTGGGCCCGTACCACTCAGTGTGCGGCGTGCCAGCGGGCAGGTGAAACACATCGCCCACCCGATACACCTGCTCGACGCCCGCCACGGTGATGCCGATTTCCCCCGCCAGGATCAACGCCTTGGCTTCGAAGGAATGGGTATGCTCGCCCAGCATGCCGCCAGGTTCGCGGGTGACGGGTATGGCGGGCTCAAAGCCCTCCTGCAACAGGGTCTGAACGAACTGATCGGCGGTCATGGGCGGCGGTGCGATGTCTCTGCGGGGCGCGCTGGGCTCTCGCTGGTAATGGTTCAAAAAGCATAGCATGCAGTGCTTTTGAAGACTGCGCAACAGCCCTTTTTTTCCGATTTTTTGCGCCAGGGCCATGACCGGTGTCGGCCACTGGCAAGGCCCGCTCAAGCCGCATGGCCCAGCCCAATGACTCAGCCTAAAAACGGCAGTTGGATGCATTTGCCAGCGCTGCTTTGGGGGTGCCAGGCAAGGCGCGACGACGCGGCAGGCTCGTGCCTGCAAGGAGGAGCAACACCGCATGGCGCTCCAAAAGCGGTGCTGGCAAGTGCATATCGCTGTCATCCGAAAGGTGAGGCTGCGAAAACAACGCAAGCCCCGAGTCCACGCGGTGTGCGCCAAGATGACAAGCGGTCAACTTCCGTTTTTAGGCTCAGGCGGCGTCCGCCAGAAAGCGCTCGGCCAGCCGCACCCAGTAGGCGCTGCCCACCGCGATGTTGCGGTCTTCGAAGTCGTAGTTGGGGTTGTGCACCATGCACGCGCCGTGGCCGCCGGTGGCGTCGTCGCCGTTGCCGATCAGCAGGTAGCTGCCGGGCACGTCTTCCAGCATGAAGGCGAAGTCTTCACTGCCGGTCAGGGGTTCGGCCTGCTCGGTCACCTGGGCGTCGCCCACCAGCTCGCGGCCCACCTGGCGCGCGAACTCGGTCTCGGCGGGGGTGTTGACCAGCACCGGGTAGCCGCCTCGGAACTCGATCTCGGCCCGCACGCCGTAGCTGTGCGCCTGCGCTTCCACCAGCTCGCGGATGCGGCGGTTGAGCAGCTCGCGCACGCCACGGTCCAGCGAGCGCACGCTCAGTTTCAGGGTGGCGGTCTGCGGGATCACGTTGTTGGCATCGCCCGCCTGGAACGCGCCCACGGTGATCACCGCCATCTGCAGCGGCGGCACGTTGCGTGCAACGATGCTTTGCAGGCCCAGCACGATGGCTGCACCTGCCACCACCGGGTCGGCTGCATGGTGCGGCATGGCTCCGTGCCCACCCACGCCGTGCAGCGTGATGGTGATGTTCTCGCTCGACGCCATGAAGGCCCCGGTGCGAAACAGCAGGTGCCCCGGCGGGTGGCCGGGCATGTTGTGCATGGCAAAGATGGCGTCGCACGGAAAGCGCGTGAACAGGCCGTCGTCCATCATCTTGCGGGCGCCGCCCAGGCCTTCTTCGGCGGGCAGGAAGATCAGGTTGAGTGTGCCGCTGAACTGCCCATGCTTGGCCAGGTGGTGCGCGGCCGCCAGCAGCATGGCGGTGTGGCCATCGTGGCCGCAGGCGTGCATCAGGCCGTGGTGGCAGCTGGCGTGGGGCAGGCCCGTGGCTTCGGTGATGGGCAGCGCGTCCATGTCGGTCCGCAGGCCCAGGCGGCGTTCGCCCGTACCACGACGCAACTGGCCCACCACGCCCGTGCCGCCCAGGCCGCGCGTGACTTCGTAGCCCCATTCGGCCAGCTTTTCAGCCACCAGCGCGCTGGTGCGAAGTTCTTGAAAGCCCAGCTCGGGGTGGCGGTGCAGGTCGCGCCGCAGTGCCCGCTACGCGGTCATCACACTGGCGGGCCGTACCGCGGTGCCCGCCATGGCCAGCTTTCGGCAGATCCTGCAGACGCACCTGTACGACGACGCCCAGCAGTCCGGCGCGGGCTGACGGGCGCTTGCCCCGCAGGCGCTCAGATCGTCAGCGGGTCCACGTCCACCAGCCAGCGGATCAGGCCCCTGTGCTCGGGCTGGCTGCGCGTGGCCTGCAGCACGGGCTGCCACGCTGCCAAAAAGCGTTGCAAAGCAGTGCGGCTGCCGCTTTCCATCAGCATCTGGGCGCGCTCCACATTGGCCACGCGCTGGATGGTGAGCGGCACGGGCGGAAACAGAACCACCGTACCGTCCAGCCCCGGCAGCCCGGCCGCATGGGCTGCCGCCGTGGCGGCCTGCAGGAAAGCCTGGGCTGCCTCCTGCGTGCGTGCATCGGCGCGCACCAGTGCCTGGTAGGCAAAGGGCGGCATGGCGGCTTGCTCTCGGTCCTTGAGTTGCTGCGCGGCAAACGTCTCGTAGTCGTGCCTGCGCAGGGCTTCGTACACGGCATGCCGGGGGTGGTAGGTCTGCACCCACATCTCGGCCTGGGTGGCCTGCGCTGCCACGTAGGCGGCGTCGCGCCCGGCCCGGCCAGCGGCCTGCATCAAAAGGGCAAACAGGCGTTCCGCCGCCCGAAAGTCGCTGCTGAACAGTGCGCCATCGGGCTGCACGGCGGCCACCAGCGTGATGCGGCGGAAGTCGTGGCCCTTGGCAATCATCTGTGTGCCCACCAGCACATCGATCTCGCCCGCGTGCACCTGGGCCAGCTGTTCTTCCAGCGCCCCCTTGGCGCGGGTGGTGTCTGCGTCGATGCGGGCAATGCGGGCGGGGTGGCCGTCGGGCCGCTGCACGTTGCGCAGCAGGGCGGCCAGTTGCTCCTCGAGCTGCTCGGTGCCGCGGCCCATGGGGTGGATGTCGGGGCTGCCGCAGGTGGGGCAGTGCAGGGGCACGCGCACGGTGTAGCCGCAATGGTGACAGCGCAGGGTGCGGTCGATTTTGTGAAACACCTGGTGGGCGCTGCAGTGCGGGCAGTCGCTTTTCCAGCCGCAGTCCGCGCAGTGCAGCACGGGCGCGTAGCCGCGGCGGTTGAGCAGCACCATGCTCTGCTCGCCCCGGCCCACGCGTTCGGTGATGGCGGCCAGCAGTGGGGCGCTGAACACGGTGCGCCGGGGCTGCTGATTCATATCGACCCGCTTGACGCGCGCCAGAGCGCCGGCCCCGACACGGCTGGGCATGTGCAGCCGCAGGTAGCGCCCGCCTTCGGGGTCTTGCGGGGTGGGCGGGCGGCTGGCATGCCAGCTCTCCAGCGACGGTGTGGCCGAGCCCAGCAGCACCTTGGCCCCTTGCTCGCGCCCGCGCCAGATCGCCAGGTCACGGGCCGAGTAGCGGGCGCCCTCTTGCTGCTTGTAGCTGGGGTCGTGCTCCTCGTCGACCACGATGAACTTCAGCCCCGGCATGCTGGCAAACACAGCCATTCGCGTGCCCAGCACGATGCGCGCCGCGCCGCTGTGTGCGGCCAGCCAGCTTTTCAGGCGCTGCGGGTTCGTCATGCCGCTGTGCAGCGACACCACAGCGCCTGCGCCAAAGCGCGGCGCAAAGCGGCTCACAAAGCGGTCTTCCAGCTGGGGGGTGAGGTTGATCTCGGGCACCATCACCAGGGCCTGGGCCTGCGGGTCGGCCTCCAGCATTGCCTGCACGCAGCGCAGGTACACCTCAGTTTTGCCGCTGCCCGTGCTGCCAAACAGCAGGAAAGGGCCGTTTTCTGAAGAAATTTTTGCCCTTGCGCTTTCCTGTTCTGGGCTGAGTGCTACTTTTTCAATAGCGTCTGCGACACTGCCTGCGGCACTGTCTGTGGCCCTGGCGGGGCGCTTGAGGCGGCGCGCGAGTTGCTCGGGGCGCAGGTCGCGCAGCTGCGGGGGCAGGGCAGCCAGGGCGACTTCGCCCAGCGCCCGCTGGTAGTAGCGCGCGGCAAAGGCCACCAGGCGGCGCCAGGGCAGGTCCAGCGGCGCTAAGCCGTCCAGCACGCCCGCAATGGCGCGCATGGTGGCGCCTTCGGGCAGCTCGCCGGTGGCAGCATCCGCATCCCAGACCACGCCCAGCACCTCGCGCGCGCCCAGGGGCACGCGCACCAGCGTTCCGGGCGGCAGCGCGCGATCGCAGGCGTAGCTCAGCAGGTCGCCCACGCCACTGTGCGAGGGCGTGTGCAGCGCGACGTGGACCAGCACGTGGGCAGCAGGGGATAGAGGGGTGGACAAGGCAGGCGTGCGGCGGCGGGTACAACCGTGCATTGTCGCTGTGCTGTCGTGGCCTCGCCGGTGCCCACACCCCGCATTGGGGTGCATGACGCGCCTCCGTCAGAACGCATGCCCTGTGTTGCCGCTGGGACCCGGTCCCTGGGAGCGAAGTGGCGAGCGAGTCACCCTAAAACGGCAGTTGGATGGATTTGCCAGCGCTGCTGTTGGGGTGCCAGGCAAGGCGCGACCACGCGGCAGGCTCGTGCCTGCAAGGAGGAGCAACACCGCATGGCGCTCCAAAAGCGGTGCTGGCAAGTGCATAGCGCTGTCACCCCAAAGGTGAGGCTGCAAAAACAAGCCAAGGCCCGAGCCCACGCGGTGTGCGGCAAGATGACAAGCGGTCAACTGCCGTTTTTAGGGTCACCCAGACGGCATGTGGATAACTTTGTTGAAATCCGCAATCGGCGCCCTCCCAAGCTGCATCCGTTCGGAGCCTCTACAGCTTGCCTGGAAAGCCGCCAGCCCAAAAAAACCGTTATGAATCAATCTTTTTCATAAAAAAGCGCCGCATTTTGGTGCGGGCAGATGGTGATCGTTTGATGCTGCAGTGCATCAAAAATCATGTGCATAAGTCAGTTTCGCGCTGGCTGTCAAGAAGCTTTTGACGGTTGAAACAGAGACCACTCAACGCCTCAATATTGAGTGGCTTGTGTGGTATCGGTTGCAAGTGCTTGATTCATAGGCGGTTTTTGATAAATCCAGAATTTCTGTGGATAACTTTGTTGATAACCCGTGTGGTGCTGTTCCAAACCCTTGAAAAATCGTGCTGCTGGTGGGTTGCTCACAAAAGTGGCAGGGCTGGTTATCTCAAACAAATCAAGCACTTACGAATGGTGCAAAAAAGTTCCACCTGTTACAACACGAACCAGCGCACGAGACTGCGCTGCCCCATTTTTGTGCATAAGTCGCCCGTTGTGCTCGCAAGCCGCGTGTCTGGTCGACAACCCGCTGCGGATGCTCTGGATTGCCCGCGCCAGGGCCGCACTCAGGGCGCTATGCAACGCTCCCGTGGGCTAGGAGCCTGTCGGACTTGGAAATCGTCGGCTGCAAATCGACCGCAGCGGCCCATTTTTAACCGCCTTTTTGCCCCATAGCTCGGCTATGGGGCTGCAAATTCGGCAAAAACTGTCCTCGCTGGGGCCGATTTTCGCTTTCGACGCTCTAAGTCCGACAGGCTCCTAGCCGCTGCGCGCGCGAATGGCTGTGCACGGCCTCGACCAGGGCTGCGACATGCTCGGGCGGGGTGAACTGGCTGATGCCGTGGCCCAGATTGAAGATGTGGGTGGGGCCGGTGGTCGAGCGGTCGGTGTGCGGGCGGCCAAAGCTGTCGAGCACGCGGTGCACCTGCTGCACGATCTGCGCCGGCGGGGCAAAAAGCACGTTGGGGTCGATGTTGCCTTGCAGTGCCTTGCCCGGGCCGCCCACCGGGCCTCCCACAGCGGCGCGGGCCCGGCCCAGGTTGGCCGTCCAGTCCAGGCCAAGCACTTCGCAGTCAAGGTCCTTCATGTCGTCCAGCCAGATGCCGCCGCCTTTGGTGAATACGATGCGCGGCACGTCGGTGCCGTCCGCGCCGGTGCGCTTGAGCTGCGCCAGCACGCGCTTCGTGTAGTCCAGGCTGAAGTCCTGGAACGCCCCATCGGCCAGCACGCCGCCCCAGCTGTCAAACACCATGACGGCCTGCGCGCCGGCGTCGATCTGCGCGTTCAGGTAGGCGGCCACGCTGTCGGCGTTGACGGCCAGGATCCGGTGCATCAGGTCCGGGCGGCTGTACATGAGGCTCTTGACCAGGCGGTAGTCGTCGCTGCCCTTGCCCTCGACCATGTAGCAGGCCAGCGTCCAGGGGCTGCCCGAAAAGCCGATCAGCGGCACACGCCCACCCAGCGCTTTGCGGATGCTGGTGACGGCGTCGAACACGTAGCGCAGCTTGTCCATGTCGGGCACGGCCAGCGCTGCCACGGCCGCCTCGTCGCGCACCGCCGTGGCAAAGCGGGGGCCTTCGCCCTCGGCAAAGCTCAGGCCCAGGCCCATCGCGTCGGGCACGGTGAGGATGTCGCTGAACAAAATGGCGGCATCCAGCGCAAAGCGCTCCAGCGGCTGCAAGGTCACGTCGGTGGCGTACTGGACGTTGGTGGCCAGGCCCATGAAGCTGCCCGCCCGGGCACGCGTGGCCTTGTACTCGGGCAGATAGCGGCCCGCCTGGCGCATGAGCCACAGCGGCGTGTAGTCGGTGGCCTGGCGGCGGCATGCGCGCAGGAAGGTATCGTTGGAGAGAGGGGCGAAGGTCATGCGCTTGATTGTCGCAGCAGGAAGTGAGGCCCCCCTGGGCCGCCGGGAGCGTCGTGCGCCTGTCTCGTGCTGCGTGCCAGAGGGCGACCCGCTCGACGGCCTGGTCAAGCCAGTTCCACGGGTGCGCTGGCCGCGCCCGCGCCAGTTTGAGCGCGCAGGGCTTTACCGCTCAGCAATGTAATGCGACATCCGCGCCGACTCGCCGGGCGCGAGAAACGCCCTCACCTCGCTCTCCAGGGCCTGGTCGGCCACCGTGGCGCGCGCCCGCTGGTGCAGGTAATCGGCCCAGGATTCCACAATGAAGCGCTCCACGTAGCGCGAGGGCTCACCCAGGTCCTTGTACACGCGCCAGAACGTCGCGCCGTCGCGCCTTCGCGGGGCCTTCATGCGGCTGATGGTGTCCAGAAAGGCGGCGTCCGTGCCGGGGGCGATGCGGTAGCCCACCTCCACGGCCACAGGACCGGCCTCGGGAAGCGGCTCGGCCTCGATGAAGAGCTCATCCCAGGGCGTGGCCTGCGTCACCTCGTGCAGGGCGCCCATGCGCAGCGGCATGGGCCGCGCCAGAAGCAGGCCTGCGCCCATCAGCGCGGCTGCCAGATACAGGGTCGGTGCCAGACCCACAATGTCGGACGCCGCCCCCCAGAAAGCCGAGCCCAGCGCGAACGCACCCAGCGCCGCCACCATGTGCATGGCCACGGCGCGCGAGCGCACCCACTGTGGCGAGCTGGCCTGCGTCGCCGTGTTGAAGGTGGACATCGCCGACATCCAGGCCGCACCCGCAAACAGCATGGCCAGATAGACCACCCATGCGGTCTTGGCCAGCGCAGCCACCAGCATGGTCGCGGCAAACACCACACCCCCCACACCGACGATGGCCTCCATGCCAAAGCGTGCGCGCAGCCTGCCCAGCACCAGGCCCACCCCCACCGCACCCGTGCCCAGGCACCCCATCAGCAGGCCGAACCCCTGCGCGCCCGTGCCCAGCTGGCGCTGCGCAATCACGGGCAGTAGCGCCCACAGGGCCGAGCCCGCCGCGCTGAAGGCCATCACGCGCACCAGTTGCGCGAGGATCATGCGCGAGTGCCAGGCAAAGCGAAGGCCGCTCAGGGTACCCCCCCACAGCCGTTCGGCCGGCAGCTTGGACGGCGCGTGCTCCTTGGGCGGCCACTGGCGGATGGATTGCCACATGACCAGCGTCGTGACCACCGTGACGGCAAACACCCAGCCCGCGCCCAGCCGTGCAAACACCAGTCCTGCCAGCGTGGGGCCCACGGCGCGCGCGGCGTTGTAGGCAATGCTCACCGCGGTAATGGCCTGGGGCCATTCGTCGCGCGGTACGGGGTCGATCACCGACGAATTCCATGCGGGTGTCAGCACCGCGGTGCAGCAGCCACACACGAACACCAGAAACAGCACCGACGCCGGGCCACCCCAGCCGCCCAGCACCAGCAGGGCCAGCAAGGCGCAGGCGCCCGTCTGCGTGAGCAGGGCGCTTGAGATCAGTCGGCGACGGTCCGTGGTGTCGGCCAGCACGCCCGACGGCAAGGCGAGCAGGAACATCGGCATGAACACGGCGGTTTGCACCAGCGCCGCCAGGAAGGACGAGCCCGACAGTTCCACCATCAACCACGAAGCGGCCATGGTCTGCATGCCGCTGCCGATAAAGAACACCCCACCGCAAAGCCATAGCCCTCGGAAAGCAGGCTGGCGCAGGGGGCTCCACAGGGATGAAGACGAGGGCATGAAAAAGTCGAGGGCAGTGGCCGGTGCGCTGCGTGAGCGCGTGCCTTGCGCCTGCAAGGATATCGGGTTACGTCGAGCGGCGCACGGGCCCTGCTCAGTCGCTGAGCAGCGCGCCATCCGCTGCCGCCTCCAGCAGCCGGGTGAGCAGCGGGTGCATGACCTTGCGGGGGCTGTAGATCAGGTGAAACTGCTCCTGCACGTCGGGTGTGGTACCAACCTGCACCAGGCCATGTGTTTGCAGCAAATGCGCGCTCAGTGATACCGGGGCAGGCATCACGCCCATGCCGGTGGATGCAAAGGTACTGAGCAGTGCACTGTCTTCAAACTCACCGGCAATCCGTGGCCGAATGCGCTCGCGCTCCAGCCAGTGATCAATGCGCGCGCGCATGGCCGCGTGTTCGGTCGGCAGCAGCACGGGCACCACCGCCAGGCTTTGCGGGAATTGCTGCGCAGCGGCCTCGGCCCATGGTGGCGGCGCATACCAGGCAATCGCGCTTGTGCCCAGCAGCTGGCTGGTGGTGCGCAGCGCCGGGTTGGGCGTGGCGGGGCGGTCTGCCAGCACGGCATCGAGCTTGTGCAGGGCCAGTTCGCCCAGCAGGGGCTGGAACTCGCCCTCGTGGCACAGCAGCCGCAGGTGCGGTTCGTCCAGCACCGGTGTGAGCAGGCGGTGCACGGCCAGTTTGGCAATGCCGTCGGAAATGCCCAGGTTCAGCCGCAGGGTCTGGCCGCTGGCGGCTTCACGCACTCGCAGCGGCAGGCGCTCCCCCAGTGCGAAGATGTGGTCGGCCTCATGCATGGCAGCAACGCCTGCTTCGGTGAGCACAAGGTTGCGGCCTTCGGCGCGCAGCAGTGTGGTGCCGAGCGACTTTTCCAGCTCGCGTACCTGCGCGCTGATGGTCTGCATCGCCATGTCCAGCCGCTCTGCGGCGCGGGCAATGCCACCTTCTTTGGCCACAACCCAGAAGTAAAAAAGGTGACGGTAGTTGAAGCTCTGGCTCATGGGTATCGCGCACAACCTGCCAGGGTGCGGTGAAAGTAGTTAAAAGTGATTGGTTTGGTTCGTAAAAACAGAAGTCATACTACCGACCAGACCTATTGGTTGACTTCAATCCCGTGCGTACAGTCCGGGTTTTGTTTGGGCGTCTTGCCTGAAAACGGTGTTGATTTCTGGAGAAAAACCATGGAAACGATAGGAACGTGGTGGATGTGGGCGGGATTTGCCGTGTTTGTGGTGGTGGCCATCGCCATCGACCTGCTCGTGATGGAGCGCCAGGGCGCGCACAAAGTCACGATGGGCGAGGCGGCGCGCTGGAGCTTCTTGTGGTTCGCGCTGGCCTTCGTGTTCGTTGCGGGCCTGTGGTGGTATCTGGACGGCAGCCAGGGACGCGAGGTTGCCAATACGGTGTCGATGCAGTTCATCACCGGTTATCTGGTCGAAAAAAGCCTTTCGATCGACAACATCTTCGTCTTTCTGATGCTGTTCACCTATTTTGCGGTGCCGCCCCAGTATCAAAAGCGCGCGCTCATCATCGGCATCATCGGCGCCATCGTGCTGCGCACGCTACTCATTTTGGTCGGCGCCTGGCTGCTGGCGACTTTCCACTGGCTGTTGTACGTTTTCGGCGCATTCTTGGTCATCACGGGCGCCAAGATGTGGTTTGCGGCGGGACAGGAGTCGGACATATCCACCAACCCTGTGCTCAAGTTCCTCAAAAAGCACATGCGTATCACCGACCAGTTTGATGGTGAAAAGCTCTCGACCATGATCAACGGTGTCAAGCACTACACCCCGCTGTTCGTGGTGCTGGTGCTGATCGGCACGACCGACATCATCTTCGCGGTGGACAGCATCCCCGCGATCTTCGCGATCACCAGCGACCCGTTCATCGTTCTCACGGCCAACATCTTCGCGATTCTGGGTCTGCGTGCGCTGTATTTCCTGCTGGCTGATCTGGCAGACCGCTTCCACCTCCTGGCATATGGTCTGGCGCTGGTGCTGATCTTCATTGGCGGCAAGATGCTGCTGATCGACTTCTACAAGATCCCGATCGGCTATGCCCTGCTGGTCACCGCTTCGCTGATCGCCGGTTCCATCATCCTGTCGCTGCGCTCGTCCAGCTCCAAGTCCAAGAGCTCTTCAGCCGCTTAGGGCCGCAGGCCCCTCTACCGGAGACCCATGATGGAAATGCTCGACTCGGTGTTGGTGTTCATGCTGGTCGGTTTGGTCGCCGCCACGGTGATGTCTTACCGCTCCGGCAACGATAAGCGCGATATCAGCCTGCTCGCGGCGCTGACGGCCCTGTGGGGCGCGGGCACAGCGGCTGCGCTGATCGCATGATGAAGCGCCTGTGCGCCTTGCGGCGCTGGCTGCGCGGGCTGGAGCCCAGGGTGCGCAACCACCTCGAAAACAGCCCGTTTGCCGGTCTGCAGCCGTGGCTGGAGCGGCGTGCCTTGTTTCGCTTCCAGCGCCAGCCGCTGGCGCGCGGGGTGGCGGCGGGTCTGTTCTGCGGTCTGATTCCCGGGCCGCTGCAGATTCCGGGCACGCTGGCTGTGTGTGCCTGGCTGCGGGGCAACGTGGTGGCCGGGGGCGTGGCGACCCTCTACACCAACCCCCTGACGACCGTGCCGCTGTACGTGCTGGCATTCCAGATGGGGGCGCTGGTGATGCCGGGAGAGCAGTCTTTGCCCGCCTGGAACCCCAACGGCGGCGGTTTTTCGGTCGAGGCGATGGGCGGGTGGATGCAGGCGCTCGGCATACCGCTGCTGGTGGGCCTGCCCACGCTGGGGCTCACTTTCGCCGCTCTGGGCTATGCGCTGGTTCACGTCGTGTGGCTGGTGCCCGCGCTGCAGCGCAAGCGTCGCTGGCAGAAGCTGCGGGTCATGCTGTCGGGGCCCCACGCATAGCGGGGCGATGCAAGCCGTCGGTGCTGCGCTGCGGATCATCGACACACCCGAGGCCCCCAGCCGCTTTACGCGCAGTGGGGAGTGATCTGCGATGGTGGAACCCTACGCCGCCGAGCGCGCACACGCGACTGTCGAAAACATCAGCCACGCCAGCCACGCCAGCCGCGCAGCCGTGCGTTAGCGCGCCGCCATATTATTGAGTCGGCATCAACCAACTTGAATGCGTTGATGCGGTTCGAAGCTCTGCGCAAGGCTTCGACAGGCTCAGCCCGAACGGCTGGTTCAAGTTCAAAGGTGCCGACTCAATAACAGTGAGGGCCTACCGGTGCCGCCCACCCTGCATCCGTTTCCTCGCCTTCATGGGCGAGGGTACGCCGCCCCAACAGTGCGGCGTGCTCGACAGGCCCGCAATCGCCAGCGTGTGGCAGTGGCTGAGGATGTAGCGCAGGGTGCTGATGGTGTCGGGGGTGCGGAGCATCAAGCCAGTGTACGCATGGGCCAGAATAGCGCGAAGCAATCCAGCCAACGCACGCTATGAATTCCATCGAACAACAATTCTTCACCGACCTCGAAAAAAAGCTCTGGACCGCCGCCAACAAGCTGCTGCCAAGCCTGGATGCCGCCGTCTACAAACACGTGGTGCTAGGGCTGATCTTTTTGAAGTACGTCTCCGACGCATTTGAAGAGCGGCAGAACGAACTGCGCGCCCAGTTTCAAAACCCCGAGCACGACTACTACATGGACCCTGCCGAATACGGTGGGGCGGGTACGCCAGAGTACGAAGAAAACATCGCCGCCGAGCTGGAGGTGCGCGACTACTACACCGAGAAAAACGTCTTCTGGGTACCGCTGGAGGCCCGCTGGCAAACCCTGCGCGACTGTGCTCAGATACCGCCCGGCGACGCACTGCCGTGGAATGCGCAAGGCAAAGACACCCCCGAAAAAATGCGCACGGTGGGCTGGCTCATTGACAACGCCATGGAGGCGGTGGAGCGCGAGAACCCCAAGCTCAAAAACGTGCTCAACAAAGACTTTGCACGCACCCAGATCGACAGCCACAAGCTGGCCGACCTGATCGCCCACTTCTCAGACACCAACTTCAGCCAACCCACCTTTGGCGGGCAAGTGCTCAGCCTTAAGAGCAAAGACATCTTGGGCCATGTGTACGAATACTTCCTGGGTCAGTTCGCCCTGGCCGAAGGCAAAAAGGGCGGGCAGTACTACACGCCCAAATCCATCGTGACCCTCATCGTCGAGATGCTGCAGCCCTTCAAAGGCCGCGTGTACGACCCGGCCATGGGCTCGGGCGGCTTTTTTGTGCAGAGCGAAGAATTCATTGCCGAGCACGGCGGCGCCGTGGTCAAGGGCAAGACGGGCCAGATCAGCGTGTATGGCCAAGAAAGCAACCCCACCACCTGGAAGCTCGCCGCCATGAACATGGCCATACGCGGGCTGGACTTCAACTTTGGTGGCCAGCCCGGCGACACCCTGCAAAACGACCTGCACCCTGACTTGCGTGCTGATTATGTGATGGCCAACCCGCCCTTCAACATGAAGGAATGGTGGAGCGCCAAGCTAGAGAGCGACCCGCGCTGGCTGCCCGGCTGCACCCCGCCCCAGGGCAACGCCAACTTTGCCTGGTTGCAGCACATGCTGTACCACCTGGCCCCCGCCGGCAGCATGGCCCTGCTGCTGGCCAATGGCTCCATGAGCAGCAACACCAACAACGAAGGCGAAATCCGCAAACAACTGATAGAGCGCGACTATGTGGAATGCATGGTGGCCCTGCCGGGGCAACTGTTCACCAACACGCCGATTCCGGCCTGTATCTGGTTCTTGACCAAAGACAAGGCCAACGGCTTTAACCTGGACAAGAAGAAGCGTGACCGGCGCGGCCAGTTCTTGTTCATCGACGCCCGCCAACTCGGCTACATGAAAGACCGCGTGCTGCGCGACTTCATGCCGGATGACATCAAAAAGGTGGCCGACACCTTCCATGCCTGGCAAATCGGCAAAGAAGGCGGCGAAGGCTATGCCGACGTGCCGGGTTTTTGCTACTCCGCATCACTCGCTGACATCCGTAAGCACGAACACGTGCTGACGCCAGGGCGTTATGTCGGTGCCGAAGAGCAAGAGGAAGACGGCGAAGCCTTTGCCGACAAGATGGCGCGGCTGACGGCGCAGTTGGCGGGGCAGTTTTCGGAAAGCGCGAAGCTGGAGAGCGAGATCAAGAAGAACCTGGCAGGCCTGGGGTACACCTTATGAGCGCGAACGTCACGGCCCCTGCTGACTACCGTGCCTGGCTGGGCGATCTGAAAGCCCGCTTCAGGCAAGTGCAACTCAAGGCCGCAGTGGCGGTGAACACCGAGTTGCTCCAGTTTTACTGGGCGCTAGGGACCGACATCGTGGCCAAGCAGGCGACCCAAGCATGGGGCAGCGGCTTTCTGGAAAAACTCAGCCAAGACCTGATGCAGGAATTCCCCGAGATGAAGGGGTTTTCAAAACGGAATCTGGAGCTGATTCGGCAGTGGCATCGCTACTGGACAAGCGATGCGGCAATTGCGAAACAAGCTGTTGCGCAATTGGTCAGCATCCCTTGGGGGCACAACCTCGCCATCATCAGCAAATGCCAAAGCCAGGCGGAGGCGCTTTACTACGTGCAGCAAACACAAGCCCACGGCTGGAGCCGAGCGGTGCTTACCCACCAGATTGAAAGCGGCCTGTGGCAACGCGAAGGCAAGGCCCTGAGCAACTTTGCGCAAACCCTGCCACCGCCACAATCTGACCTGGCCGCACAGGTGCTCAAAGACCCCTATGTGTTCGACTTCCTGTCGCTCACGCCCGAGCACACCGAGCGCGAACTGGAGCGCGGGCTGATCGAGCACATCACCCAATTCCTGCTGGAACTGGGCGCAGGTTTTGCCTACATGGGCCGCCAAGTGCCACTGCAAGTGGGCGAGCGCGAGTTCTTTTTGGACTTGCTTTTTTACCACGCACGTTTGCACTGTTATGTGGTGGTGGAGCTGAAAACCGTGGACTTTGAACCCGATTTCGCAGGCAAGCTCAACTTCTACCTGAAGGCCGTGGACGAACAACTGCGCAGCGACCATGATGCACCCACCATCGGCTTGTTGTTATGCAAAAGCAAAGACCGGCTGGTGGCGGAATATGCGCTGAGCGACATTCAAAAACCCCTGGGCTTGGCCACCTACACCCTGTCGCACACCTTGCCCGAAGCCCTGCGCGACAAGCTGCCGAGCATTGAGGTGTTGGAGGCGGAGTTGGGTGGGGAGTTGGGGGGTGGTGATGAGTAATCGGACAGCGCGCCAGATGACGGAGTTGGCGGAACAGGTGTTGGCAAGCGTTGAGCTGAACGATGGAGAGCAAGAAGAATTTGACGGGGTTGGGTTCACGAACTCTGATTTACAGATTCAGACCCTTGCCGAAATAAGTTTGGAGGTTTCCTACGGCTACACGGCAAGCGCACAAACAGCGCCGATTGGGCCAAGGTTCTTGCGCATCACGGATATCCAAAACGGCGTGGTGGACTGGTCCTCTGTTCCGTACTGCACTATAGATAGCCACCGTCTACCTAACGAGTAAGGATAGATCGCGCGAAGCCGCGATCTGATCCGTTTGTTGGACAAGCCCGGTGGTGAAAGCTGAAGTGGGAAGTTGTGCCCCTGTAGATTGATCCGATGGAGCGGGGTGCGGTGGGCAGACCTTGGTGG
>NZ_JBKDRI010000159.1:0-71381 GCF_046341535.1 Acidovorax sp.
AGCAGCTTGTGCAGCGCATCGACCACTTCGTCGCCGCGCACAACACAAACTGCCAGCCCTTCACATGGACTGCCACCGCCGATTCGATCCTTGAAAAGCTGCATCGACTTTGCTCACGTATTTGCGGGACAGCACACTAGAAGAGCGGCCAGGCCAACCATGGAGCTCTGCGGTCGATTGGCAGCCGACGACGTCCAAGTCCGACCGGCCTCCAGGAGCCTGTTCCATGGGGGCGGCTGCAGCAGCGCCGTGCGGTTTTTATAGTTCAGGTGAGGTGCATAAGCTGATGGGTGGGCACGATGTCGGGTGAGGTGGTTGTTTCGCCATCGGATGCGCGTGGTGTGGTGCAGGTCATGCTGCGTCACGAAGGCCGCTTGAATGCGATGTCCCGGGCCATGTGGCGTCAGCTGCGGGATGTGTTCGTGGGCCTGCAACAACGCTCCCAGGAGGGCGACAGCAGTGTGCGCTGTGTGTTGATCGCCGGGGAGGGCGGGGCGTTTTGTGCCGGAGGCGATATCTCCGAATACCCCGCCTTTCGCTTTGACGCCATTGCCCTGCGCGACTTTCATGAGAACGACGTGTGGGGCGGGCTGGCCGCCCTGCTGGCATGCGACGTGCCTGTGGTGGCGCGCATTGACGGAGCCTGCATGGGCGCGGGGTTGGAGATCGCCAGTTGCTGCGACATTCGCATTGCGGGCGATACGGCGCGGTTTGGCGCGCCGATTGCCAAGCTCGGCTTTCCCATGGCGCCCCGCGAGGCGCAGCTCGTGGCGGGGGCGGTGGGCGACATCACCGCGCGCCAGATGCTGCTGGAGGCGGCCACCTTCACCGCCGCCGAGATGCTGTCGCGCGGCTTCCTGAGCCGGGTGGTGCCCGACGACCAGGCAGCTGCCGAGGCCCTGGCCAGCGCGGCGCGCATCGCGGGCCTGGCGCCCCAGGCTGCGCGCATGAACAAGCAGACATTTCGAGCATTAAAACAGCCGCTTACGCTTGATGGTAAAGACAAAGATGCTATCGAAATGGTAGTGAATGGCGCAGCGGATCCGTACGCCTATGCCGATTCGGCCGAGCACCGCGAGGGCATTGCTGCCTTTTTGCAAAAGCGCCCGCCTGCTTTCTGAGGGCCACGCACTCACAGCAACCCTGCACGCCCTGTGTGAGCGACGCGACCGGTTCCACCGACGTAAACCATTGCCTGACTGCCATGAGCCAGCACAACCTTTTCACCGCCCTGCGCGCGGCCTTTCCGGCCGAGATGTCCCGTACCGCCGTCGAGACCACTGCGGCTGACGGTGCGCCACTGTTCTATACCTGGGACGATCTGGACCGCGCCAGCGCCCGCATCGCCAATTTGCTGGCATCGCTGAAGCTGCCCGAGGGCAGTCGGGTGGCCGTGCAGGTCGAGAAGTCGGTCGAGGCCATGCTGCTGTACCTGGCCACGCTGCGGGCTGGCTATGTGTTCCTGCCCCTGAACACGGCCTACCAGAGCGCGGAGATCGCATACTTCATCGGCAATGCCGAGCCCGCCGTGGTGGTCTGCACGCCCGGCAACTTTGGCTGGGTGAGCAAGATCGCCTTCACCCAGGGCACGCAGCATGTATTCACGCTGGGGGATGACCGCACAGGCAGCCTGCTGGAGCGCGCCGTCCACCACCATGACGTGCAAGAGCCCGTGGCCCGCCAGGCCGACGACCTGGCCGCGATCCTGTACACCAGCGGCACCACGGGCCGCAGCAAGGGCGCGATGCTCACCCACGGCAACCTGCTGTCCAACGCGCGGGTGCTCCAGGACTATTGGGGCTGGACGAGCCAGGGTGGGCCGCAGGGCCACGGCGACGTGCTGATCCACGCGCTACCCATCTTTCACGTGCATGGCCTGTTCGTAGCCATCCACGGCGCGCTGCTCAACGGCAGCAAGATGATCTGGTTTGCCAGGTTCGACCCCAGGGCCGTTGTGGCCGCCATGCCGCGCGCCACGGTGTTCATGGGCGTGCCCACCCTGTATGTGCGCCTGCTGGCCGAGCCCGGGTTGGACCGGGATGCCGCGCGCAACATGCGCCTGTTCATCGCGGGCTCGGCCCCGCTGCTGATCGAAACTTTCAACGCATGGCAGCAGCGCACGGGGCACACCATCCTGGAGCGTTATGGCATGAGCGAGACCATCATGCTCACATCCAACCCCTGCGGTGCCGATGCCCGCCATGCGGGCCAGAGCGAGCGACGCGGCGGTACGGTGGGCTTTGCGTTGCCAGGGGTTGGGCTGCGTGTGACCGACGACACCGGCCAACCCGTACCATCGGGCGAGATCGGCAATATCCAGGTCCAGGGCCCGAACGTGTTCAAAGGCTACTGGCGCATGCCCGACAAGACCGCCGAAGAATTCACCGCCGACGGCTGGTTCAAGACCGGCGACGTGGGCAAGGTTGACGAGCGTGGCTACGTGAGCATCGTGGGCCGCAGCAAGGACCTCATCATCAGCGGCGGCTACAACGTGTACCCGGCGGAGATCGAGGGCTGCATCAACGACATGGCGGGTGTGGCAGAAAGCGCCGTGGTGGGCGTGCCGCATCCTGACTTTGGCGAAGTGGGTGTGGCCGTCGTCATCGCCAAGCCGGGGGCGCAACTCGTCCCCGAGGCCATCATCGCCACGCTGAAGTCGCAGCTGGCCAACTTCAAGATCCCCAGGCAGTGCTTTGTGGTGCCCGAGTTGCCTCGCAACGCCATGGGCAAGGTGCAAAAGAACCTGCTGCGCGAACAGTACAAGGCGCTGTTTGCCTGACACCCGGCAAGGCCTGCCCAGGGCTGATGGGGCGATGCCAAGCCAGGACGATCAGAGGATCACCTGGCCCGGGCGCGCCAGTCCCGCATGTCAAGGCCAGCCACGCCGCAGCCTTGGCACGTGGGCGCGCCCGTGTCCGCGCCCCGTGCGCCTGGCGGATGTTGTTTGCTACATTATCAATGGCAATAAAAGCTTACGCAGCAAGCGTAACTGGCCTATTTTTGTTTAGCGCAGCACCAGCACCGGGACATGCGAGTGCGTCAGCACGTGCAGGGTTTCGCTGCCCATCAGCAGCCGCTTGACGCCCTTGCGTCCGTGCGACGCCATCACAATCAGGTCGGCCTTGTGCTTTTTGGCGGCGGCAATCACGGCCTCGGCAATCAGGTCAGACTTGGCGACCACGCCCTTGGCCGTCACGCCCTGCGCGCTACCCTGGGCGGCCACGCCATCGACCACGGCCTGTGCCGAATCGGACCACTGCTTTTCAATGCGTTTGATGTCGGCCGTTTCGACCGGGATGCCACCCTCGAAATAGCTTCGCGGGTAGCGGGGCACCACCTTCAGGGCGATCACGGTCGCGCCGGTCAGGCTGGCCAACGCCAGGCCGTGTTCCACCGCTTTTTCGGACAGTTGCGAACCGTCGGTGGCGATCAGGATGCGTTTGTACATGGGGTTCTCCTCAAAGGGGTTAACAAGCCTGTCTGATGGCGTCGGTGGTTGCCGATGGCCATCCGGTTTGGGGGCAGACTCGGGGTAGAGCGTAGGCACTTCCGCCGGGTTGGGGCTTGATCCAGGTCAATGTGGCTGCGGGCTATGGGCGATAGCCTTCAGGCATGTCAAAGATCCGCCCCGCTGCGCCCGTTGACGCGCTTGCCCCGCAGTACCCCGGGGCTGCCGCCGCCCAGCCCACGTTGCTGGACGAGCCCCAGGAATGGTCTGCCTTTGGCCGGGCCTGCGGCCCTGCTGGTCCGGAACCTGCCGACCCCCTGGCCACGCCATGGGAGTCCCATGTGGTGCTTGAAGGCATGCACTGCGCGGCATGCGCCCTCACGGTCGAAGACGCCCTGAAGGCCGTGCCCGGCGTGCAGCAGGCCGATGTGAGTGCCGCCACACGCCGCGCCCGTGTGGTGTGGAACCCTGCAAAGGTGCTGCCCTCGCAGTGGATGGCGGCGGTGCAGCAGGCGGGCTACCGCGCCATGCCCGCGATGGATGCGTGGGCGCGGGAGCAGCGCTTGCGCGAAAGCCGCCGCGCGCTGTGGCGCTGGCTGGTGGCTGGCTTTTGCATGATGCAGGTGATGATGTATGCGTGGCCCGCCTATGTGGCCCGGCCGGGCGACCTCACGGCCGAGATGGAGCACCTGCTGCGCTGGGCCTCATGGGTCATCAGCCTGCCCATGATGGTGTTTTCGTGTGGCCCCTTTTTCTCCAGCGCGCTGCGCGACATCCGGCTGCGCCGCGTCAGCATGGACTTGCCCGTGGCGCTGGGTATGGCCATCACCTTCGTCGTCAGTTCGGCTGGCACATTCGACATGGAGGGCATCTTTGGCAAAGAGGTCTATTACGACTCGCTGACGATGTTCGTCTTTTTTCTGCTGACCGGTCGCTGGCTGGAGCTGCGCCTGCGCGACCGCACCGCCGGTGCGCTGGAGGCCGTGTTGAACCGCCTGCCCGACAGCGTGGAGCGCCGCACCAGCGATGGCAGCTTTGTGCGGGTGGCCACGCGGCGTCTTGCCGTGGGCGACACGATCCGGGTGCTGGCGGGCGAGGCTTTTCCGGCCGATGGGCGGGTTACGGTGGGCAGCACGCATGTGGACGAGGCGCTGCTGACCGGTGAGTCCACCCCCCTGGCCCGAGGCGAGGGCAGCGCCGTCACCGCGGGCAGCTACAACCTGCACGCGCCGGTGGAGGTGCTCATCGAATCGACAGGTGAGCACACGCGTTTTGCCCAGATCGTCGCGCTGATGGAGAGCGCATCGCTTCAAAAGCCGCGCCTGGCCCGGCTTGCTAACCGCATTGCCCGGCCGTTCCTTGGGGCGGTGCTGGTCGCTGCCGTCATGGCAGCGGCATGGTGGTGGCCAACCGACCCCGGCCGAGCACTGATGGTGGCCGTGGCAGTGCTCATCGTCACCTGTCCCTGCGCCCTGTCGCTGGCCACGCCGGTGGCCATGCTCACCGCCGCAGGCACGCTGGCCCGCCACGGCGTACTGGTGCGCGATTTGCAGGCGCTGGAAGCCTTGGCCCAGGTGGATACCGTGGTCTTTGACAAGACCGGAACGCTCACCCGCGATGCCATGGCGCTGCAGGCCGTGCACACAGCGCCTGGCATCCGCGCCGATGAGGCCTTGTCCATCGCTGCAGCGCTGGCCCGGCAGTCCATGCACCCGGTATCGCGCACCATCGCGCTGGCGGGTGCGGCAAGCTGCGCCGACTGGCAGGTGTCGGATGTGCAGGAACAGGCCGGGCTGGGCCTAGTGGGCACCCTGGCTGACGCCCGGGTGCAGGGTGCGCCCGGTCGCATTTTCCGGCTGGGTTCCGCCTTGCACGCCGGTGTGGCTGCCACCGACGCCTCGGCTGCGCCGCAGGCGGTGTTGTCCCTGCAGCATGATGACGGAACCACGCGTGAAGTGGCGCGCTTTGGATTGGCGGAACAGCTTCGCAGCGAGGCGCCCGGTGTGGTTGATGCCCTGCAGCGCGCCGGTATCCACGTGCAGCTGCTATCGGGTGATCGGGTCGCTGCCGTGCGGCGCGTGGCAGCCCAGGCCGGTATTGCCACGGCGCAGGGCGAGTGCACACCGCAGGGCAAGCTGGCCGCGCTCAAAGGGTTGCAGACGGCGGGGCACCATGTGGCCATGGTGGGCGATGGGCTCAACGATGGCCCCGTGCTGGCGGGCGCGCATGCGTCCTTTGCTTTTGGCCGGGCAGTCCCGCTGGCGCAGGCGCAGGCCGACTTCGTGGTGCTGGGCGACAGCCTGGTGGTGGTGCCGCAGGCGTTGCTGCTTGCGCGCAAGACGCTTCGCGTGGTGCGCCAGAACCTGTGGTGGGCGGCTGCTTACAACGCCCTGTGCGTGCCCCTGGCCGTGATGGGCGCCATGCCTGCTTGGCTGGCAGGGCTGGGCATGGCGCTCAGTTCCCTGCTGGTGGTGCTCAATGCGGCGCGCCTGTCACGCGGTCTGCCTGCTCTGCCGCATGGTTTTGCGGCCGAGCCTGCCGCCATCGCTGTCGCTGAGCAGCCCTCTCATGTCACACGGCCGGAGCCTGCTTGATGGACATCCTTTATCTGCTGATTCCCCTCTCCGTGGCACTGGTGCTGCTGGTGCTGGCCGGTCTGTGGTGGGCGGTGTACCACGGTCAGTTCGAAAGCGTCGAACAAGAAGGCGAGCGGATTCTCCGGGACGATTGACATGCGTCAATGTGCCCGAGACGGCTGTGCAACACACTGTGACCGCAATTAAACGAGGTGCCCGATGGATCTAGCAACAACGAATGCTGCGCACTACAACGATACGGTGGTACGGCAGTTTTCTATCATGGCCGTGGTGTGGGGGGTGGTCGGTATGTTGGTGGGCGTGGTCATCGCCGCGCAACTTGCCTGGCCTGAACTCAACTTCGGCATTCCGTGGCTGAGCTACGGGCGCCTGCGCCCGTTGCACACCAACGCGGTGATCTTCGCGTTTGGCGGTTGCGCACTGTTTGCCACCAGCTATTACGTGGTGCAGCGCACCTGCCAGGTGCGGCTGTTTGCTGCGCCATTGGCTGCCTTCACCTTCTGGGGCTGGCAACTGGTCATTCTGGCCGCTGCCATCAGCCTGCCGCTGGGTTACACATCCGGCAAGGAATACGCCGAACTCGAGTGGCCCATCGACATCCTGATCACCCTGGTATGGGTTGCCTATGCCATCGTGTTTTTCGGCACCATCGGCGTGCGCAAGGTCAAGCATATCTACGTGGCCAACTGGTTCTTTGGGGCCTTCATCCTGGCGGTGGCCTTGCTGCACGTGGTCAACAGCGCTGCCATCCCTGCGGGCTTCATGAAGAGTTATTCGGCCTATGCGGGCGTGCAGGACGCCATGGTGCAGTGGTGGTACGGCCACAATGCGGTGGGCTTCTTTTTGACGGCGGGCTTTCTGGGCATGATGTATTACTTCATCCCCAAGCAGGCGGGCCGTCCGGTGTACAGCTACCGCCTGTCCATCGTCCACTTCTGGGCGCTGATCTTCACCTACATGTGGGCGGGCCCGCACCACCTGCACTACACCGCGCTGCCGGACTGGACGCAATCGGTTGGCATGGTGTTCTCGCTCATCCTGCTGGCCCCGAGCTGGGGCGGCATGATCAACGGGATCATGACCTTGTCGGGCGCATGGCACAAGCTGCGCGATGACCCCATCCTGCGCTTTTTGATTGTGTCCCTGTCGTTCTACGGCATGTCCACCTTCGAGGGCCCGATGATGTCCATCAAAACGGTCAACGCTCTTTCGCACTACACCGACTGGACCGTTGGACACGTGCACTCTGGCGCCCTGGGCTGGGTGGGTTTGATCTCGATGGGCTCGCTCTACTACCTGCTGCCACGCCTGTTTGGCCGCGAGAAGATGTATTCGGTCAAGGCCATTGAACTGCACTTCTGGGTGGCCACCATCGGCATCGTGCTGTACATCGCCGCGATGTGGATTGCCGGTGTGATGCAGGGCCTGATGTGGCGAGCCATCAACCCCGACGGCACGCTGACCTACACCTTTGTAGAGAGTGTGAAGGCGACCTATCCGTTCTATGTGATCCGCGTGGCCGGTGGCCTGCTGTACCTGGGAGGCATGTTGCTGATGGCCTGGAACGTGTGGATGACCGCCATTTCCGGCCGCTCCGTCAAGGCCGTTATTCCTGCGGTCAACGCAGCCCATGCCTGAGCGAAGGAGACAACCCATGTCCAACGACACATCGACTTCTACGGGCTTCACCCATGAAAAGGTGGAGACCAACAACTTCCTCATGATCGTGCTGATCCTGCTGGTGATTGCCATTGGCGGTCTGGTGGAGATCGTGCCCCTGTTTTTCCAGAAGTCCACGACCGAGGCGGTCAAGGGCATCGAGCCGTACAACGCGATGCAGTTGGCGGGGCGCGACATCTATATCCGTGAGGGTTGCTACAACTGCCACTCGCAGATGATTCGCCCGTTCCGGGCCGAAACGCTGCGCTACGGGCACTACTCGGTGGCTGGCGAGTTTGTGTACGACCACCCCTTCCAGTGGGGCAGCAAACGCACGGGCCCTGACCTGCACCGTGTGGGCGGTAAGTACAGCGACGAATGGCATCGCATCCACCTGATTAACCCGCGCGATGTGGTGCCCGAGTCGAACATGCCCGCCTATCCATGGCTCGAAAAGAACCCGCTGGACCCCGGCGAGCTTGCGCCCCGCATGAAGGCACTGCGAACCGTTGGCGTGCCCTATACCGACGAGCAAATCAACGCTGCCGCTGGCGAAGTCAAGGGCAAGACCGAACTGGATGCCCTGATCGCCTACCTGCAGGTCATGGGCCGCGCCCTCAAGTAAAGGAGATCGTCATGGACATCACCACCATGCGCATCGTGGCCACTCTGGCCTCGTTGGTCTGCTTTGTTGGCATCTGGATATGGGCCTACCAGGGGCGCAACAGGGAGCGCTTCGACGAGGCGGCTCGCCTGCCGTTTGAACAAGATTGACCTCTACCAGAACGAGAACACCCCATGAGTGACTTCACCAGCAATTTCTGGTCGGTCTTTGTGACCACGCTGACGCTCGTCGGCATCATCGCCTGCGGCCTCCTGCTTTGGCTGGCCGGTCGCAAAAAGGTCATTTCCACGTCCGACAACACCACCGGCCACGTCTGGGACGAAGACCTGGTCGAGATGAACAACCCCCTGCCGCGCTGGTGGGTGTGGCTGTTCGTCATCACCCTCGTCTTTGGCCTGGCTTACCTGGCCGCCTATCCTGGTCTGGGCAGCTTCGGCGGAAAGCTGGGGTGGTCGCAACAGGGCGAGTACGAAGCCGAGATGGCCAAGGCCAAGGCCAACCTTGAGCCGCTGTACGCCCGCTTTGTGGCTATGAAGCCTGAGGAAGTGGCCGCAGACGCACAGGCCCATGCGATCGGCGAGCGCCTGTTCATGAACAACTGCGCTCAGTGCCATGGCTCCGATGCACGCGGGAGCAAGGGTTTTCCGAACCTGACCGATGGTGACTGGCTGTACGGCGGCACCCCCCAGCAGATCCGCGAAACCCTGGACAAGGGCCGTATCGGCAACATGCCGCCCATGGCCGCAGCCGTGGGCACGGCCGAAGACGTGCGCAACCTTTCGCACTATGTGCTGAGCCTGTCTGGCAGCCCGCATGACTCGCTGCGCGCGTCGCTGGGCAAGTCGAAGTTCACGGCCTGTGCGGCCTGCCACGGCATGGACGGCAAGGGCAACCAGGCTCTGGGCGCGCCTAACCTGACTGACGACATCTGGTTGCATGGCTGGGGCGAGGCCGCCATCACAGCCATGATCAACAACGGCAAGGTCAACCAGATGCCTGCCCAGGCAGACAAGCTGACCGACGCGCAGATCGGCGTGCTGGCGGCCTACGTGTGGGGCCTGTCAAACAAGCAGGTCGCAGCGGCGCGCTGAGTGCCTCGCGCAGGCCTTGCCTGCGCCAGTGTGCTCGCCTTTTTTGCTTTCTGGCTTCAACGCAGCGGATATGCCATGAATTCCCCCAGCGAGCCTGCTCGCAAGGTCATTCCCATCAGCCCGGTCGCATCGCCCGATGCGTCTGCGGGCAGTGAGATCATCTCGCTGTACGAAGCCCAAAAGAAGATCTACCCCCGCTCCATTAGTGGCGTGTTCGCCCGCTGGCGCTGGGCCATGGTGATCCTGGCCCAGCTGCTCTTTTACGGCTTGCCCTGGCTGGAGTGGGGGCAGCGCCAGATGGTGCTGTTCGATCTTGGAGCCAGGCGCTTTTACATCTTTGGGCTGGTGCTGTATCCGCAGGACTTTATCTACCTGACGGGGCTGCTCATCATGTCCGCGCTGTCGCTATTCCTGTTCACCGCCGTGGCAGGCAGGCTGTGGTGCGGCTTTGCATGCCCGCAGACGGTGTACAACGAAATCTTCATGTGGATCGAGCACAAGATCGAGGGAGACCGCAGTGCGCGCCTGCGGTTGGACAACGGTCCGTGGACGTTCGAGAAAATCCGCAAGAAGCTGTCCAAGCAGGCCGCCTGGCTTGCCGTGGCGCTATGGACGGGCTTCACCTTTGTGGGCTACTTTGTGCCGATCCGCGAACTGGGCAGCGAACTGCTCGCCGTGCAGGGAAGCTGGCAGATCTTCTGGGTGCTGTTCTACGGATTTGCCACCTACGGTAATGCGGGTTACATGCGCGAGCAGGTCTGCAAGTACATGTGTCCGTATGCGCGGTTTCAAAGCGCCATGTTCGACAAGGGCACCATGATCGTCAGCTATGACGGCGAGCGCGGCGAACCGCGCGGCCCGCGTAACAAGACGCTGGACTACAAGGCCAAGGGTCTTGGTGACTGCATCGACTGCACCCTGTGCGTGCAGGTCTGCCCGGTGGGCATCGACATCCGAAAGGGCCTGCAGTACGAATGCATCGGCTGTGGGCTGTGCGTGGACGCCTGCAACACGGTGATGGACAAGATGCAGTACCCCAGAGGGCTGATCCGGTTTTCCACGCAGAACGGGGTGGCGCGTCGCTGGAGCCCTTCGCAGATGCTCGGGCGGGTGTTTCGCCCCCGGGTTCTCGTTTATGGAGCGGTGTTGCTCACGCTGTGCTCGGTGATGCTCGCCAGCCTGGTGATGCGCATTCCGCTCAAGGTGGACGTGGTTCGCGACCGTGCTGCGCTCTCGCGGATCGTCGCTGGTGGAAAAATCGAAAACATCTACCGGCTTCAACTGATGAACGCAACCGAGGTGATGCAGCGCTACCAGATCACCGCGCGTGGGCTGGATGGTCTGGAAGTGCTGGTGGACGCAGATGCCGAGGTTGGCCCCGCCGAAGCACGCTGGGTGGTCGTTCGGTTGCGGATACCGTATGGTTCGGTGGCACCCGGATCGCATGCGGTTTTGTTCGATGTGCAGGCCGCTGGCGCTGTGGCGCATGTCACCGAAAAGTCGGTGTTCCTGGTCCCACGCTGATTTTTTTATTCGCGGGCGAAGTCGCCCTGGCGCTTATCTGAGCCAGAGCTTTTGAAGGAGTGATGTCAATGTCAACGAACGCTACGCCCCAGGGCGCGACACCGCAACCCGCCCCCTGGTGGAAATTCGGCCATGTGTGGCTGGTGATTGCGGGCCCGGTCATCGTGATCATTGCCGGTTTTGTCACGCTCTGGCTGGCGATTTCACGGCCCGACCCCATGGTGGCGGAGGACTACTACCGCGAGGGTATCGAGATCAACAAGACGCTGGATGGAGCCGACAAGAGCCTGCTGCCCGCCGTGAAGGCCCGCAACCACGCTGCAACGCCTGCCCAGGATGCGCCCCGTTGATCCTGGCGCGGCACCTGGTTATGCGCGCGCTGCCATTCGGCGGTGGCGCTGGCCAATCACCACAGACATAAGGAGACAAGCGCGATGTGGACCCAACGCCTGATGTGGATCGCCTGGCCTGCATTTCTAATGGCAGGCGTGCTGGAGGTGCTTGTCTTTGCCTTTGTGGACCCGCACGACCTGCACTGGTTTGGGCAACCCGTAGCGCTTTCGAGGCAGGGCGTTTACACCGTGGCGTTTTTCGTTTTCTGGGCAGTGACGATGGTTTCAAGCGGTTTGACCACGCTGCTGGCCATGTCGCCGTTTGAGCTCAACCGGTGCCCGGTGCCCGAGGGCGACCGCCCGGACGACTGCCGCAAACCATCGGGATGCGTCTGAGCTGCCATCACGGGCGCTCAGATGCCGCATCGGCAAGGTGCGATTGCCGCGAACTCTGACACGGTGCGGCGCTGGCTCCCCCGACCCCAGCCAACGGTGCCCTCAATGGCAGGGCTGCTGGCTGTTGACGATGCGACGCAGCGCATCGGTGTCCAGAATGCGGACATGGCGCTGTTTCACCTCGACGATGTTTTCTTCGACGAATTTGGAGAAGGTGCGGCTGACGGTTTCCAGCTTGAGGCCAAGGTAGCTGCCAATTTCTTCACGGGTCATGCGCAGTACCAGCTCCGATTGCGAGAACCCCCGTGCATGCAGGCGCTGGACCAAATTCAGCAGGAAGGCCGCCAGCCGCTCCTCGGCCCGCATGCTGCCCAACAGCAGCATCACGCCGTGCTCGCGCACGATTTCGCGGCTCATGATCTTGTGGACGTGATGCTGCAGGGCCGTGACCTCGCGCGATAACTCCTCGATGCGGTCAAACGGCATCACGCACACTTCGGCATCTTCCAGCGCCACAGCGTCACAGGAATGGTGGTCGTTCACGATTCCGTCAAGCCCGATGATCTCGCCCGCCATCTGGAAACCCGTCACCTGATCGCGACCGTCTTCCGTGGCGACGCAGGTCTTGAAAAAGCCCGTACGGATCGCGTAGAGCGACGTGAACGTCTCACCATTGCGAAAGAGCGTCGTGCCACGCTTGACCTTGCGGCGCAGAGCCACAACTTCGTCAATGCGCTGCAGTTGCTCTGCATTGAGGCCCACGGGCATGCAAAGCTCGCGCAGGTTGCAGTTGGAGCAGGCGACTTTGATGGTGAGCGGGTTCATGGCGGTGAAACTCGGGTTGGGGGACAAGGATATTCAGCAACGACCTCTCGGAGACGGCATCTTGGCTGCGCGGGCTCAAGTGATGTGCATCAAATTGTCGCAGCAAGGGCTGGGCGCTGCTTGATTTAAATCAAGTGCTGATCCGTGCAGCTCAGGCACAGTCTTGGCGTTGCCAAGATTTCAACCGCCCATGACCGCTGTCTCCACTGACCTGTTGCGCCGTTTTGATGTGCCAGGGCCGCGCTACACATCCTATCCAACGGCCGACCGTTTTGTGGAGGCGTTCCGTCAGGAGGAATACGTGCACGCACTTGATCAGCGACGCAGCGGCGCTGTCGCCAGAGCTTTGCCGCTGTCGCTGTATGTGCACATCCCTTTCTGCGAATCCCTTTGTTACTACTGTGCCTGCAACAAAATCATCACAAAGCAGCACGACCGCGCAAACATTTATCTGCGGTACCTGGGGCAGGAGATGGACCTGCACACGGCGCATTGCGGGACAGGGCAGGTCGTTTCCCAGCTTCACTTGGGCGGTGGTTCGCCGACTTTTTTGTCGGATGACGGCCTTCGTGAGCTGATGGCTGGGCTGCGCAGGGGGTTTTCCCTTGCGCCGGGCGGCGAGTATTCCATCGAAGTGGACCCACGTACGGTCAATGCAGACCGGCTGGCAGTGCTGGCCGGGCTGGGCTTCAATCGGCTGAGCTTTGGGGTGCAGGATTTCGATGCCGAAGTGCAAAAAGCGGTGCATCGCATCCAGCCTGCGCAACAGGTGTTCGCGTTGGTCGAAGCGGCACGCTCCCTTGGATTTGATTCGGTCAACGTGGATCTGATCTACGGATTGCCCCGGCAGACGCCGGAGTCCTTTGACCGCACTTTGGCCCAGGTGGTCCAGTTGCGGCCCGACCGGATCGCCTTGTACGCCTACGCCCACCTGCCCGAAAGGTTCAAGCCACAGCGGCACATTGTGGCGGCCAATCTCCCTGCTGCGGCAGCGAAACTCTCTATGCTGTCGCGCTCGCTCGATGCGTTGTTGGATGCCGGTTATGTCTATGTGGGCATGGATCACTTTGCGCTGCCGTCCGATGCCCTGGCGGTGGCCAAGCGACAGGGGCGGCTGCACCGGAATTTCCAGGGATACAGCACCCAGCCCGACTGTGACCTGATTGCACTGGGTGTCTCTGCCATCGGAAGGGTGGGGGCCACCTACAGCCAAAACGCGAAAACGCTGCAGGAGTATTACGATCTTCTGGATCAGGGGCGGCTTCCGGTCGTTCGCGGTCTGGCCCTCACGCGCGACGATCTGGTGCGTCGGGCAGTGATCATGGCGCTTATGTGCCAAGGGATAGTGTTGTATGAGTCGATCGAGCAGGGTTGGCTGATTGACTTCAAGCAGTACTTTGCCGCGGAACTGTCGCATCTGCACGAGATGGTGGAGCAGGGACTCGTCCAGATCAATCCGGATGGCATCGAGGTCACCGCCATGGGCTGGTTCTTCGTGCGCGGAATCGCCATGGTGTTTGATCGTTATCTCCAGGCCGACCGCAATCGGGAACGGTTCTCCCGGATCATCTGACTGCGGCCATTCGATGGGCTTCAATCAACGCACAAGCACCGGGGTCCTGGGTGATTGCCTGCCCGGGGTTGGTGGCCGTTTCGCGCTTGGGAGGGGGCTGTGCTGAGCCCCGTCGCCTGGTCTGCCCTGGTGATGGGTGTCGTCGGCGGATCACACTGCCTGGCCATGTGCTCCGCCCCGTGCGGTGCGCTGATCGGCGGGCGCGATACCGCCGCGGTTGGCCCGGTCCTCGCTGCCGATGCGCAAACACGGGTGCATTGGTTGGGATTGCGGGGCAGTCGGCAGGCGTGGCGCACAGCAGTGTTTCACGCCGGTCGTCTGGGGGGCTATGCGGTGATGGGGGCACTTGCTGGCGCCGCCATGGACAGCCTGGCATGGCTCACGCAGCAGGCAGTCGCCCTTCAGTCAGTCTGGACCTTGATGCATGTTGCGGTCATGGGCTGGGGGTTGATGATGGTGTTCGAGATGCGACAGCCCATGTGGATGGAGCGCGCAGGGCGTGTGGTGTGGGGCAAGGTTCAGCCGATCGTTCGTTCAGACCACGGCCTGCTGACGGCAGGGATGTTGTGGGGCGTGATGCCCTGTGGCTTGCTTTACTCCGCGCTGCTTGTCGCCGCGCTCAGCGGTGGGGCGCTCGAGGGCGCGCTCAGCATGGTTCTTTTTGGGCTCGGTAGCGGGATCTGGCTGGTCGGCGGGCCCTGGGCCTGGATCCTCATCAAAGCCCGCGTGAGCCTTGTGCGCGCCGCGTGGGGCAGCCGAATCGCGGGGGGGCTGCTGTGCTCCGTCGCCGCCTGGGCGCTTTGGATGGACCTTGTCTACAAGCCATCCCTGTGGTGCCGCTGAGTGCCTCTCTGGCGCCACAAGTTGTCTTCACACAACAGCCGTGCGCTGATTGGAAACGTGTCGGGCACGTTCGGGCCGAGGAATCACCCTCGTTTCGCATTCATCACCGAAGTGGTGATAATGAACAGAAGTATGCGTGGTCTGCAGCCCAACCTGTTTTTTCCACCTCACCGTGAACTCTTCCATCCTTCTCGACATCGGCCAGTTGCGCATTGGCATGTATGTGCAGCTCGATGTGAACTGGCTCCAGCACCCGTTTCCGGTGGGAAGTTTCCGCATTGCCTCGCAAGAGCAGATCGCGACGCTTCGCGAGCTTGGGCTCAAGGAGGTGCGGTATGTGCCGGAAAAGAGCGACCCGCAGTGGCGCGATCCGGATTCGGCGAGGAACGCTGCCCCTGACGTGGTGGACGACGCGGCAAATGCCGCGAGTTCAGATCCGACCCCTGAAGCCATCAGCCCTGATGCCGACCCCGGCGTCGATTGGAGGCGCCGACTGATCGAGGAGCAAAATCGCGCGCTTGCGGTGTGCGACCAGCACTTCACGGAGGCCACGCGCCAATTCCACGCTGTGGAGCGTGCTGTGCAAGACCAACCCGCCCAGGCTCGTGCCAAGGTCGACGGGCTGGTTTCGGGCTGCGTATCCGATGTGCTTGAACATGGTGAATCGGTCATCCGGTTGCTGTCCGAAGGCGTGGGTGAGCGCAGCGGGCAGCACCCCGTCAACGTCACAGTGCTTTGCCTGCTGCTGGGCCGCGCGCTGGGGATGGATATGGATGAGCTCACCGATGTGGGGACTGCGGCGCTGATCCACGACATCGGAAAAATCAAGCTGCCCTCGAACCTTCGCTACTCCAGGACGTCCATGCCGTTGGTCGAGCGAGCGCGATACGAAACCCATGTGGAGCAGTCGGTGGATTTTGCGCGCAAGATGGGCTGCTCGCAAGCCGTGCTGGCGGCCGTGGCGCGGCACCACGAAATGGCTGATGGTTCAGGTTTTCCCGCTCGGCTTTCGGGTTCCGAACTGGGGCGAATGGGCCAGATGCTGGCGCTGGTCAACCTCTACGACCGAATGTGCAACCCCGCCAACGGCGTTGACGCGCTCACGCCCCATGAAGTGTTGGCTGTCATGTTTTCGCAGCTCAAGTCGCGCTTCGATCCGGTGGTGCTCGGAGCTTTTATCCGCATCATGGGTGTGTACCCGCCGGGTTCGGTCGTGCAGCTTGTCAATGACCGCTATGCCATCGTCATCTCGGTCAACTCGTCGCGCCCGTTGCGCCCCAAGGTGATCGTGCACGATCCTGAGATACCCAAGGAGGATGCGCTCCTGCTGGATCTTGAAACCGTGCCGGAGTTAGGTATTCGTCGCAGCCTCAAGCCCTCCCAGTTGCCACGCGAGTCGCTGGAGTACCTGTCTCCGCGCCAGCGTATTTGCTACTTTTTTGAGCGTGCCGTGCCCGCAGGGCCGCGCGAGGCAGACCCATGACCGAGCCGTCGCCCATGGGCTGGTTGGATGGACTGCTCGAGGCGGTGTGGCTGGTCGACGAGGCGACCTTGCTCATCACCCACGCCAATGAGCGAGCCGCCAGGCTGATGGGGCGTCGCCGGGCCGACATGGAAGGCTCGCATGTGCTGGCGTTGGCCGCAACGCCGCAGGACGTGGCGTTCTGGAGCGAACCTGCACAGGTGGCGGCCGATGGCATCCAGTCCTTCACCAGCGTGCTCAATGCGGCGGGCACTTTGGTGCCCGTGGAGCGGCGTGTCGCTCGCGTCTCTGTGCCGGGCCACGACGCTCCGGTGCTCATGGTGACCATGCTCGACCGCAGCCAGCAGGATGCGACGGAACGTGAGCTGGAGACGCTTTTAACGGAGTTGCGGGCCACGCTGGATTCGGCGGCCGATGGCATGCTGGTGTGCGGCCTGGATGGCAACGTGCGTGCGTTCAATCAGCGTCTGGCGCAGCTTTGGAACCTACCCCGCGAGACCTTGGTGGAGCGAAACGACGCGGCGGTGTTCAGCCACATGGCTGGGGAGGTGGTAGATCCTGACCAGTATGCGGAACGGCTGGCTGCCATCGCGCGCGAGCCAACCCAGGAAAGTACCGACATCTTGCAACTGCGCAATGGAACGGTGCTTGAACAGCGATCGGTGCCGCAACTCAGTCATGGCCGTCCGGTAGGCCGCGTGTATTCCTTCCGCGACATCACCCGTCAGACCGAGATCCAGGCCAGCCTGCGGCTGGCGTCCCGTGTGTTTGAGTCCAGCCTGGACGCGATTTTTATCGCCGACAGCCAGCACCGCCTCATGCGGATGAATCCCGGCTGTGAGCGCCTGGTCGGGCCCGCGGCGCGGACGTTCGAGGGCTGCATGGCGGCTTCACTGTTCGGGATTGGGGTGGATCAGGCCTTCATGGACCGGGTTCAGCAGGGCTGGGAGCGTGATGGCTTCTGGGAAGGGGAGTTATGGCTTCCGCGCGAAAACCGCACGTACTGCGCCGTCCAGCTGACCTGGGTCGCCCTGCGTGACGATAAGGGGCGCATCGTTCAGAGCATTGGCTTCATGCGCGATTTGACCCTCCAGCACGCCGCGCAAAAGCGCATTGAGGAGCTGGCTTTCAGCGACGCTTTGACGGGCCTGCCCAACCGTTTGCTGTTGTCCCAGCGTGTGGACACCGCGATCGCGGCGGCGCATCAAAGTGACAGCGGTTTTGCGATTCTCTTCCTGGACCTTGACCGGTTCAAGATCATCAACGATTCGTTGGGGCACCCGTTTGGAGACCGTGTCCTGCAACTGGTGGCCGAACGCCTGCAGGCCTGCCTGAGGCAGACCGACATGCTGTGCCGCCTGGGCGGTGATGAGTTCGTCATCTACCTGCACATCGGAGAGGCCGCCGTGGCCGAAGGGGTCGCGCGGCGAATCCTGGATGACATGCTCAAGCCCTTCATGCTCGATGACATGGGCTTTTCTATCCAGTGCAGTATCGGCATTGCTTTGTATCCGCAAGACGGGGACACGCTCGATGACCTCATCAAGCAGGCCGACACGGCCATGTACCGTGTCAAGGACCGGGGGCGGGGCAACTACGGTTTCTACAAGCCGCAAATGAATGCGAATCTCCTGTCGCGCGTGCAAATGGAGCACGCGATGCGCCAGGCGATCGGTCATCAGCGCATGGCGGTCCACTATCAGCCACAGGTCAGCATGGCGACGGGCCGCATCGTGGGTGCCGAGGCGCTGGCCCGCTGGACAGATCCCGAGTTCGGGGTCGTTTCGCCCGGACTCTTCATCCCCCTGGCCGAGGAGTCAGGCTACATCGTCACGCTGGGTGCCTGGGTGATGGAACAGGCAGTGCGCGAAGCAGCCGTGTGGATGCACAGTGGCCACCCCATCATGATTTCGGTCAACGTGTCTGCCCTGGAATTTCGCCAGCCTGATTTCGTGGACCGGATCACCCGCCTGCTGGCGGTGCATCAGCTTCCTCCGACCCTGCTCGAGCTGGAGCTGACCGAGAGCATCCTGCTGCAGGACGCCCAGGAAATGGAGCAGCGTCTGCGTGTGCTTGCAAAGCTGGGTATCGGGCTGGCCATTGATGATTTTGGAACCGGTTATTCCAGTCTTGCCTACCTCAAAAAGTTGACCATCCATAAGCTCAAGATTGACCAGTCGTTTGTTCGCGGGCTGCCCGATGATGAAGGTGACCGGGCCATCGTCAGCGCCATCATCAGCATTGGCCAGGCCATGCATGTCGAGGTGGTCGCTGAAGGTGTGGAGACGAAGGTTCAGCAGTCGGTGTTGCAGCAAATGCAGTGTGGTCACTACCAGGGTTTCCTGTGTGCCCCGGGGCTGCCCGCACCAGAGTTTCGCGCCCTGCTGGCCGCGACGCAGCCCGTGCAGGCCCAGGCCGCGCGCAAGCAGACGCAGCCCTGAGCTTTCGCGCAGGCAGATGCTGGGCGCACCGGCCGGGAGCGGTCTTCGGCGGTGCCCATCTTGCGCGTGTCAAAACGCGGCAATGCCCTTCCAGAGCATGTAGGCGGCCAGCCCGAAAAGCAGCGAAGCGAAGACGCGCTTGAGCTGTTTGACCGGCAGTCCGTGGGCCGCCTTGGCACCCAGCGGCGCGGTCACAACGCTGCACGTGGCGATCACCGCGAGTGCGGGCAGCCACACATAGCCCAGGGATGCCGCGGGCAGATGGGCCACGTTTTGCCCGCCCACCACGTATCCCACCACGTTGGCAAGCGCAATCGGGAACCCCAGCGCGGCGCTGGTGGCCACCGCGTTATGAATGGGCACGTTGCACCAGGTCATGAACGGAACGCTCACGAAGCCCCCGCCCGCACCCACCAGTCCGGATAAAAATCCGATCACGCCGCCAGCAGCCACCTGGCCTGCGCCACTGGGCATCTGCCGCGCAGGCGCCGGTTTTTTGTCCATCAACATCTGCGATGCGGAGAAGCTGACGAACAGCGCAAAGAAGACGGCGAGGAATGCGCCCTTGAGCAGTGCAAACACCCCCAGACTGGCGATGAACCCGCCCAGGGCGATGCCTGGCGCAAGGCGCTTGACGATGTCCCAGCGCACGGCACCGCGTTGGTGATGAGCGCGCACACTGGAAATCGACGTGAACATGATGGTCGCCATGGAGGTCGCGATGGCCATCTTGACGGCCAGGTCGGCAGCGACCTGCTGGCCGCCCAGGATGTAGGTCATGAAGGGCACCAGCAGCATCCCGCCCCCGATGCCCAGCAGACCCGCCAAAAAGCCCGTGGCAAGGCCGAGCACGCCAAGTTCAACAATCAAAAGGGGGTCAAGCACGGGATGAAGGGCGAAGGGATGCGAGCGAACGGCAAAAGTCTGGATGGCATGCCGCCATTGGCATTTGCCGCCGGGGCGGCATGGGCATGCCAGTGGAATGGGGTGTCTGCGGTGTCCACCGAACTCTCATCCTGAACCGGGGGTTCAGGTGGGCGAGGGCAGCCAGGCGTTGGGTTCATCTGACGCGAGATGATCACGCTCACCCGGCAATTACCAAGCCCGAGCTCATGGAGCATTGGTTCAAGGAAATATAAAGCCCGGCAGCACCGCAGACGAGCCGATTGTAGGCCGCACCCGCTGCTTGTGGGCGCGCAAGTGCATGTAAAGCCAGGTCAGTGATGCGCCTGCCGCTGACATGCGTGATTCCAGCATGGCGGCTGTCGAGAACAGACCTTTGCCGACCGCCTGGCCGGAGCCATGGGCCTTGCGGCACCCGCAGCGGGGCCGAGACAGCCTGAAAAGCCATCGGTGCCGGGGCGCTGTGAGGCCCGCGGCGCACACCGCCCGATGCGTCAGAGGAGCCGGCCGTCCCCGCCCAGCGCTTCATCCAGCCGGCCCACCAGGGCGCGCAGGCGCTGGTCATCTGCCTCAGGCAGGGCCAACTCTTGCTGTGCCGCTGTTGCGACATCCACGGCGGCTGGGGGTGCCTTGTGTTCGGCGGATCGAGCCGCCAGATCGGCCGCATCCCGGTCTGCAATTTCGAAAGCAAGATTCAGGGCTGCGAGCACCGCAATGCGTTCACGGGCGCGCACTTTGCCCGCATCCCTGATTTTGGTCATGGCTGTGTCCACCCGCTCCACTGCGTCCAGCAGACGACCCTCGTGGCCCGGCGGGCACGACAGCAGGTAGCTTTGCTGCAGGATCTGCACCTCGATCTGCTTCACTGGGGCTCCTTGGTGGCGGGGGCTGCGGCAGGCAATCGTTCCAACAGGGCATCCACGCGTGCGCGGGCCGCGTTCAGGCGCGACTTGAGCGAATCGCGCTCCTGCATCAGGGCAGCCACCTGGTTGGACAACAATGCATTGGTGCGTTGCAATTCGGCGTGGCGCAGCAGCAGCCGCTCGACGCGCTCGGCGATCTGGTCGGTGGTGGACGGAGTTGCCATACAGCCTGCGATTGTAGGGTTGCGTTGCTCGGTAGGACGTAAAATCCGCACGTTGGTGCTCGCGGTGTGGTTCACATGCCGCAGTTCAACGGGAAGCAGGAAGGCCTCGCCGCAACACGGCGTGCCCAGCCTGCGCTGCCCCCGCAACGGTCAGCGGACGAATCGCGTTTTTGATTCTCTCTCCATCCATACGCCACTGGGTGCCTTGAACAAGCACCTGGGAAGGCATTGGGGGGTGTTCCGCCAGCCCGGATACCGGCCAACACGGTGGTTGCGCGTGCCTCACTCAGGCGCGCGCTGCCGTATCACCCATTTGCTGGCGGGGAGGCCGGCGCGGGTTGTTTGTTGACGAAAAATCCTATGAATCTATGTGCCCCTTGCGCGAGCTTGTCCGCGCCGTGGTTCCGTATTGCTGCCGCGCTTGCTGCGGCAGGTTGTTGGGCTGCATCCGCCCAGGGGGCGTTGACGGCGCCCGCGCTGCCAGCGCACAAGCTGCATGTCCCTTCGCTGGCGGAGACCGTGGTCGCCGCATCCCGTAGCCCGCAGCCGCTGGCCGACTTGGTGGCTGATGTTTCCATTGTTGATCGCGAGACGATTGAGAGCAGCGGCGCTGCGGGCCTGGCGGATCTGCTGGCCAGGCTGCCCGGCATCGAGTTCTCGCGCAACGGCGGCCCGGGCAGCAGCACCAGCGTGTTTCTGCGCGGTGCCGACACCCGTTTCACGGCGGTTTACATCGATGGCGTGCGGATTGACTCGCAGGCGACCGGTGGCGCGCCCTGGGAGGGCATCCCCTTGGGCCTGATCGATCGCATCGAAGTCCTTCGCGGCCCGGCGGGCGCGGTGTATGGTTCGGACGCCCTCGCAGGCGTGGTGCAGATATTCACCAAGCGTGGTGAAAGCGGTGTGGCACCGTTTGTCAGCCTGGGCCTGGGCAGCCATCGCACCAGCAAGCTGCAAGCCGGTGTGAGCGGTGCGAGTGGCGCGCTGGACTATGCGCTGGGACTGGCGCATGAAGACAGCCAGGGCTTCAACGCCCGCCCCATCGCCTCGCAGAATCCGGATCGCGATGGCCTCCGATCCACAGGCGGGCACGCGCGTGTGGGCCTGCAGCTGGATGCGGTGCACCGCCTGGAGGGCACGCTGATGGCCAACCACTCCAACAGCGGCTTCGACAACGGCCTGGGCAACGATGACCGCAGTCTGAACACCATGCACGCGCTGGGTCTGAACTGGCTGGCGCAGTGGAGCAGCGCCTACAAGACGCGCCTGTCCATCACGGATTCGCGGGTTGAGTACGAGATGCGGCCCATGCCGTACCTTAGCGACACGCGCCTGCGCGGGTACCTGTTTCAGAACGAATGGCGCCAGGGCCCGCACCTGGTGAGCGCTGCGCTGGAGCGGCGGGAGGACCGCCTGCAAAACACGCCCATTGATCGCGCGCGCTCCCAGGACGCTCTGGCGCTGGGCTATGGCTTCAACGCGCATGGGCACACCGTGCAGATCAATGTACGCCACGATTCCGACAGCGAGTTCGGCGGCAAGAGCACGGGCAGCGCCGCCTATGGCTACGCCATCACGCCGCAGTGGCGGGCCACCGCTTCGGTTGGCACGGCCTTCCGCGCCCCCACGCTGTACCAGCGCTTCAGTGAATACGGCCTGGCCACGTTGCGGCCTGAAAGCAGCCGCAATGCCGAGGTGGCACTGCGCTACACGCAAGACGCCACCAGCGTGTCCGCCACACTGTTTCGCAACCGCGTGCACGACCTGATCTCGTTTGCCGGTGCGGGCACCTGCGCATCGCCCTACGGCTGCTTTGCCAACACGGCGCGCGCCGAATACAAGGGCGTGACGTTTGCGGGAACGCATCGCTTGGGCAGCATCCAACTGCACGGATCGCTGGACTTGCAGCGCCCACGCGACCTGGACACCGGCAAGCAGTTGGCCCGTCGGGCGCGCCACCACGCCACGCTGGGGGCTGATACCCGCGTGGATGCATGGACGATCGGTGCGCAAGTCCAGGCGTCCGGTCGCCGCTTCGACAATGCCGCCAACACGACCGAGCTGGACAGCTACACGCTGGTGAACCTCTACGCCAGCACCCGCTTCGCACGGGACTACACGCTGCTGGTGCGCGTGGACAACCTGGCTGACAAGGACTACCAGTTGGCGCGCAACTACGCCACCGCCGGCCGCAGCTTCTATGTGGGCCTGAAATGGGCGCCCCAGTGACCCTGGCAACCCCTGCCCAGGCCCGCCTGCAGCAGCGCCCACAGCGCCGCGCGCGGGCGTGCAGCTGCGGGCGTGGGTCGATGCCTGCGCTTGGCGACACCCGCAGGGGGCTCCGGGGCGTTCGCGCGTTGCGCGCAGGGCCGTCGGGCTGCCGTCGATCCTGACCGGAACCGCGCCATGAAACCAACCCCTGTGCGCCGCATTGTGTGGGTGATCGCCATCGTGGTGGCGCTGGGACTGCTGATGGCAGCGCTGGCGCAGGCGCAGCCAGCACAGTCGCTGCCCGTTGCCAGCGACCCCGCCCCCGTGCCCGTGAAGGTCACTGACGACCGGGGCCGCGTGGTCACGCTCCCGCGCCCGCCACGGCGCGTCGTCAGCCTGCTGCCTTCGCTGACCGAGACCGTGTGCGCGCTGGACCAGTGCCACCGCCTGGTGGGGGTGGACCGCCATTCCAACTGGCCGCAGGCGGTGTTGCACCTGCCCCAGCTGGGCGGCGGGCTGGACCCGAACATCGAGGCCATCGTGGCGCTGCAGCCCGATGTGGTGCTGCTGGCCACATCATCGCGGGCAACGGCCCGGCTGGAGTCGCTGGGCGTGGCGGTGGTGGCGCTGGAACCCAAGAGCCATGCCGACGTGCAGCGGGTGATGGGCACGATCGGCGAGGTGCTGGCCGTGCCCGATGCCCAGCGCGTGTGGCGCCATGTCGATGCCGCCGTGGAGGCGGCCGCGCAATCCGTTCCTGTGGCGGCACGCGGCGTGCGCGTGTATTTTGAGGTCAACCGCGGGCCCTACGGTGCGGGCGCGTCGTCGTTCATTGGCGAGACGCTGACGCGCCTGGGGGCCCGCAATATCCTGCCCGCATCGCTGGGCCCGTTCCCCAGGCTCAACCCGGAATTTGTGGTGCGCGCTGACCCTGACCTGATCATGTTGGGCGAGGGCAGCATGGGCAGCCTGCACGAGCGGCCGGGCTGGAGCAGCCTGCGGGCTGTGCGCGAGCAGCGGCTGTGCGTGTTTGCGCCGCACGAAGCCGACGTGCTGGTGCGCGCTGGCCCGCGCATGGCCGAGGGTGCGCGCATCATGGCGCGCTGCCTGGCCAGCAAGGCCACGCCCGCTGCCAACACAGCTGCGGCGGTGCGGCCATGACTGCAGGGGCAGCGCAACGCAGCCGCTGGCTGACGGGTTTGCTGCTGCTGGCCAGCGCGCTGCTGGTGGCCCTGGGCACGGGCGTGGGCAGTGTGGGGCTGGAGAACCTGTGGCCCGCGCTGTGGGGCGACGCCGCTGGCGCTGCCGACCCCTCCGCCCGCGCCATCGCCTGGCAGATCGTGTGGGACATCCGCCTGCCGCGCACCCTGGGTGCCTGGTGCGCGGGGGCGTTGCTGGGCTTGGCGGGTGCCGTGGCGCAGGGCCTGTTTCGCAATCCCCTGGCCGACCCGTACCTGCTGGGCAGCGCCTCCGGCGCATCGCTGGGTGTGGCAACCGCGCTGGTGTTGATGGGCGGCGGCGCGGGCCTGGCAGGCAGCGCCGACAGCGCGGCCACGGCGCTGGTGTTTTCGGGCCACTGGCTGGTGCGCCTGGGTTTGACCGGGGCCGCCTTTGTCGGGGCCGTGCTGGCCGTGCTGCTCACGCTGACGCTGGCGCGCGGCGTGCAGCACACCCTGCGCCTGCTGCTGGCGGGGGTGATCGTGGGCGTGGTGTTGGGTGCGTGCACTTCGCTCATCCTGTTGCTGTCGCCCGCTTCGCTCCAGGCCATGCAGTCGTTCTTGCTGGGGTCCACCGCTTTCGTGGGCTGGGCGTCCTGCCTGCTGATGGGGGCAGCTTGGCTGCTGTGTGGGGTGGCGGCCTGGGCGCTGTCGCGGGTCCTCGATGGCCTGGCGCTGGGTGAGTCCACCGCCCACAGCCTGGGCCTGCCGCTGGCTCCGCTGCGCGCCGCGCTGGTGGGGGTGCTGGCCCTGGCCACAGGCACGGCCGTGGCCCAGACGGGGTTGATTGCGTTTGTTGGTCTGGCGGCGCCCCATTTGGTTCGCGGCGTCGTCAACGTGCCGCATGGCCGCCTGATGGGACTCGCCAGCCTGATGGGTGCGGTGTTGCTGGCCGGAGCCGATCTGCTGGCGCGGGGCCTGGTGGCCCCGCAGGAACTGCCCGTGGGCGTGCTCACGGCGGTGCTCGGTGGCGGCTACCTGCTGTGGTTGATGCACCGGCGCACTGGCTCGGCAGGAGGGTTGTGAATGCAAAACGCTCCTGAAAAGATAGCTTTCAGCGCAGACGCAATCAGCGTAACCGTGGGAAAACACCGCGTTTTGCACCCCATCAGCCTGCATCTGGCAGCGGGGCGGTGGACCAGCATCGTCGGCCCCAACGGCGCGGGCAAATCGACCTTGCTGCGCGCGCTGGCAGGCCTGCTGCCATGCACCGGCAGCGTTCAGCTCCTGGGTCGCCCGCTGGCCGCCTGGCACCCCCGCGACCGGGCGCGGGCCCTGTCGTGGCTGGGCCAAAACGAGTTGGCCGCCGACGATTGGCGGGTGTATGACCTGGCCATGCTGGGCCGCCTGCCGCACCAGCCCTGGCTGGCCTCCCCCAGCGATGCCGACCATGCTGCCGTGGAGCAGGCCCTGCGCGCCACCCGGGCCTGGGACTGGCGCCACCGTGCGCTGGGGCAGCTTTCGGGCGGCGAGCGCCAGCGCGTGCTGCTGGCGCGCGCCTTGGCCGTGCAGGCCCAGGTGCTGCTGATGGATGAACCCCTGGCCAACCTCGACCCACCCCACCAGTGCGACTGGCTGCTGCTGATGCGTGACCTGGTGGCTCAGGGCAAGACGGTGGTCAGCGTGCTGCACGAGGTGTCGTTTGCGCTGCAGGCCGACGACGTCGCCATCCTGGCCGAGGGCCGCCTGATCGGTCATGGCCCGGCCCACGATGCGGCCACCCACCGTGCGCTGGAGCAGGTGTTTGACAACCGCATTGCCATCCATTCGGCCCAGGGCCAGTGGGTGGCCTTGCCCTGCCTGCCGTCCGGCGGTGCCCCGGCTGCAGGTTGAGCTTTTTGCGACGAGCTTTCTCCCTGCTGCATCGGGTGATTGATGATTATTTTTGGCCGTTTACGCTTGCCAGTATTGCCCTGATAGCTATTATTTTGATAGTGTTGGCGTTTTGCCGATGCGTTCTGCCGATGCGGTTCGCGGCGCTGCCGGACGCACAGGCACCGCGCTGATCGCCCCATGTGTCTGCCCCGACCCCTGCCATGCCCCCACATTCACCCACCGGCATTCACCCAGCGCGCTGCGTGATGGTGCTTGGCACCTCCAGCGGAGCGGGCAAAAGCTGGCTTGCCACCGCCTTGTGCCGCTACTACAGCCACCTGGGCCTGCGGGTTGCTCCGTTCAAGGCGCAGAACATGAGCAACAACGCCCGGGTTGTCTCCAGCGCCAGCGGCCAGGGCGAGATCGGATCGGCCCAGTACTTCCAGGCGCTTGCAGCCCGCGCCGAGCCTGAGGTTCGCATGAACCCGCTGCTGCTCAAGCCCGAAGCCGACACCCGCAGCCAGGTCGTGCTGATGGGGCAGGTGAGCGCCGAGCTCACCGCCATGCCCTGGCGCAGTCGCAGCGAAGCAGTGTGGCCACAGATCGCTGCGGCGCTGGATGCTTTGCGTGCCGAGAACGACGTGGTCGTGATCGAAGGCGCAGGTTCCCCCGCCGAAATCAACCTGCACGCCAGCGATATCGTGAACATGCGTGTGGCACGCCACGCCGGGGCGCGTTGCCTGCTGGTGACCGACATCGACCGGGGCGGCGCCTTTGCCCACCTCTACGGCACCTGGGCACTCCTGCCCGAGACCGAACGCGCCCTGATCAGCGGCTTTGTGCTCAACAAGTTTCGTGGCGATGCCAGCTTGCTGGCCCCCGCCCCGCAGATGTTGCAGGACCTGACCGGTGTGCCCACGGTGGCCACCATCCCTATGCAGTGGCGTCACGGCCTGCCCGAAGAAGACGGCGTGTTTGACGACCGCACCCTGGCCGCAGGCCCGGTGCACACCACGGTTGCCGTGACTGCGTACCCGCGCATCAGCAACCTCGATGAATTCCAGCCCCTCAAGAACGTGCCTGGCGTGCGGCTGCGGTGGGTGCGCAGCCCGGCGGACCTGTCCGATTTGAAGACCCCCGACTGGCTGGTGCTGCCCGGCTCCAAGTCCACGGCCGCCGACCTGGCCTGGCTGCGCGCTCAGGGGCTGGACGAGGCCATTGCCGCCCATGCAGGGCGGGGCGGTACGGTGCTTGGCGTGTGTGGCGGCCTGCAGATGCTGGGCGAGGCACTGATCGACACCGCAGGCATCGACGGCAACGCGCCCGGCCTGGGCCTGTTGCCGCTGGTGACCACCTTCGAGGTGGCCAAGACCGTGCGGCGCACGCAGGTGCAGTTTGGCGCACTTCAGGGCCCTTGGGCCGCGCTGGCCGGTGTGAGCGTGGCAGGTTATGAAATCCACCACGGCCAGACCGTCCAGCACCCGGCGATGGCCGCCCGTGGCGATGTGGCCCTTGAGGTCGTCCCGGGCATCGCCTGGCAAAACCCGGCGGGCAATGTGCTGGGTGTGTACCTGCATGGTCTGCTGGAAGATCCCGCCGCCCTCAAGGCACTGTGGGGCCACGGCGCGGCACCCGTGCCCACGCTCGATTCGGTCTTCGAAGGCCTTGCCGAGGTTGCCGCCACGCACTTCACCGAGGGCTTTTTGCAGCGCCTGCTCCAGCCCGCAGCCTGACCCCATGGCTTGCCGGGCCTTGCCGCAGCCCCATCATGCTTGCCTTGAACCTATTGAGTCGGCACCTTTGAACTTGAACCAGCCGTTCGGGCTGAGCCTGTCGAAGCCTTGCGCAGAGCTTCGAACCGCATCAACGCATTCAAGTTGGTTGATGCCGACTCAATAAAAACGGCAGTTGGATGCATTTGCCAGCGCTGCTTTTGGGGTGCCAGGCAAGGCGCGACGACGCGGCAGGCTCGCGCCTGCAAGGAGGAGCAACACCGCATGGCGCTCCAAAAGCGGTACTGGCAAGTGCATAGCGCTGTCACCCCCAAGGTGAGGCTGCAAAAACAACGCAAGGCCCGAGTCCACGCGGTGTGCGGCAAGATTAAAAGCGGTCAACTGCCGTTTTTAGGATGATTGAAGGTATTGCGAAGACTGTTCAAAACCGGGGTGATTCACTTGCGGTTGAAGAACTGATTTGGTTCGAAATCCGGGTCTGAATTCATTGAGTGTGGCGAATGCTGTTGGTGCATCCGCCTGGCTCAGGCTATCAACGATGAAGCTTGTTGACCGGCGATCTGACAAAGCTGGCGGCCAGCCCCAGCGTCGCGAGAGAAACGATGACACAGGCACCACTGGGCCAGTCCATAGTGCCCGAAACCGCAAGCCCAACCCCACACGCCAGCATGATCGTCGCAGAACGTTGGAGAAGCCCCCAACCTTGCAGGCCAAGCCACGCAGGCACGATCAGAGCGGCAAACACCAGCCACAAACCCAGCACGCCCACGGCCAAGCTGGCGACTACAGCAAACCATACGTAAAACGCCCAGTCGCCCCATGGAGCGGCCTGTTGCCAGCGTGCCATGACACTCTGCCAAGCGTAGCCCAGCATCACCAGTGAAGCCATGAGTCCGACTTGGGGCCAGTCGGCCCACAGGACATCGGCGGCCAGCAGTTCGCTCAGGTGTTCCCGTCCGTGTGGATCCTGGCTTGCCCCTAGCACGGACAGGCCAGCACCAAGCACGTACACCAGCCCGATGAGGGCTTCACGTTGAGCCGGGTGGCGGCGCGCTAGATGTTGCACCCAACCGACCGCCACCAGCGCCCCCACCAGCGCTGCACCACGCACACTCCAAGCGCCAGGGTGGTCCTGCCACCAGATCCACCACAATGCCGCAGCCGCTGCCGCTTGCGCCACAGCCAGATCGATAAACACCACACCACGGCGCAGCACCTGTTCGCCTAGTGGAGCTAGCGCCATCAGACCCAAGCCCAAAGCGAGCAACGGAGGCAACCACCAAGGCAACGCCATCAACAAGTTTTCCAAGTTCATCAAGCAGACCCATCTGCCAGATCAGCGTCCACCAGCGGCTGCAGAGAGCTCGGACAATATGCGGTCAAACCACCGCTCCAAGGCCTCCGGATGACTGGCATCATCCACCGTCGCGGGCAACACCAACAAGGGGGCCTTGCCTTGAAGCTGCTGGGCTAACCAGCGTGCCGAGCGGTCATCCTGATACCCGGCCACCACGATGGCTGCAGGTGGGTCGGTCAGCAGGCCATCACGCAAAGCGCCCAGGTGCCCCGGGGTGGGCGGCATGCCAGGCTTGGGTTCTAAATCGGCCACCATTTCGATGCCCAGCCAATGCCAGAGGTAGCCAAATGTGGTGTGCTGACCGGCCACTTTGCGACCTTTCAGCAAACGCCCCTGCTGGCTCCAGCGCGCAATGTGCCGTTGCCAGCGTTCGTCCCAAGCCTTGTGTCTTGCCGCCACGTCGCTGGCTTGCGCCGGAAAGAGCGTTGCCATGCGTTCAGCCAATGCTTTTGCCGCTTGCGCAACACGGCGCGGGTCGGCATGCAGATGCGGGTTGCCTTCGGGGTGTACGTCGCCCGCAAAGGGGTTCAATGTGACGGGCCTAGGATCAATCAGGCTGACATGGTCGGCCGCATAGAACATGCCCGCCTGGCCGTCCTGCACCTTTCGATTAGCCGAGCGCTGTTGCAGGATAGGCAGCCAACCGGCCTCCAGTGCCGCTCCCGTGCACACTGCCAGATCGGCGCTGCGCATCTGTGCAATCAGCGCTGGGCGGGCCTCAATGTGGTGAGGGTCTTGCTTGGCATGGGTCGCCACGTGTACTTTGGCGTTTGGCAGGAGCACGCGGACCAGCGCGGCCCATTCGGGCTCACAGGCAAACACCGTGGTGGCTCCCGCCTGGGCCGTGGCGATCCCCAAGCCAATAACCACCGCCAGTTGGCGAAGCCATCCGCAGCCACCTGTAGGAGACGATAGCCACTTGGATACCATGTATGAACAGTCAGAAGCTGTGCGCACCATGGGCTCCAAAGCTAAGTATGTAGTGCAATTGCACAGACCGTTTAACCGCGCCTTCCACCCCTTTCGCGCCAGACTGGCCGGTCAGTTGCAGCCGCACCGTCTGGGCATGGGTGGGTTTGTAGGCCACCATCAACGACTGTTCGCGCAGGCGCACGTTGTGAAAGTGGTCGCCATGTGGGCTGCGCGCCTTCAGCCAGTCCAGCCGCACACCGGCTTCCCACGGGGCCGCCCAGCGCCACACCGCCATCAGCGACTGTGCTTCGTGCGTGTCGCTGCTGCGCGCATGGCGGTTGATGCCGCTAACGCGTGCCCATTCGCCCACCACTTTCAGCTGGCGCTCGCGGTTGTTGCCGTCAGGCGCCCATTTCCACGCGGCATCCAGCAGCACCATATTGCGCCCGCTGAAGGCTGCACCGTGTGCATGCCCATGGTCATGGCTGTGGTCATGCCCCGCCTCACCGCCGTCGGCACCCTCTTCGTGCTGGGCGGCCTCACGGCGGTTGTGCAACCAGGCCGCACCCAGCTGCCAGCTTTGGGAACGGCCCCAGTCGTCACCCAGCTTGGCACTGAGCGTGAGGGCACCAGGGCTGCGGGCACGGGCGGCCTCTTTCACCAGTTGTTTGCCAGTGAAGATTTCGAGCCCTGTGCGCAGGTAGAAAGGGGTGGGTGCCGTCCAGTTCACGCGCACACCGTCGTCAAACCAGTGCCCGCCCAAGAAGGCACGGTACAGCAGCGGGCGCTCGACAAAGTCATCGGCATGCGGGTGCTGCTCGTTTAAATAGCCAATTTGCGACGGGAACCTTCCTGCACGCACCTGTAATCCCACTGGTAGCGAGCGCGTCTGCAAATACGCCTCTTCTAGCTCGGCCTCCACCTTCCCGTCGTGGGCGTGCGCCGCCACGGTGAAGCGGGCTTCGAGTGCCTGCCCCACAGGGCCTGCAGCACTCAGATCGCTGTGACCCAATTGCAGGCCTTTTTCACGCTGGCCCAAGGCCAGCCCGCGCGATGTGTGGGCCACATCCAGCACGGCACCAACACCCCAGCCACCAGGCTCGGCGGCTTGTGTAGCCTGGGCCATGCTCAAACACACCAGCGCCGCTGCCACCGAACATGGCGAAACAGGTTTGCGTGCTCTCATCGTGTGATACCGGTCCAGGTGATGGCCGATGGCGTAAAGCCCAGCGCCGTGCGGCTGACCACGGCACCGGTCTGGCTGTTGACGGTAATCAACTGCTTGGCCACAGGGTCTGTCACGTAAAACTCGTCTTTCGCGCCATTGGCGACGATGGCTGGTTGCGGAGCAGCAGTAGGCATGGAGGGCACCACGCCAGCCACCACAGGCCCAGCCACCCAGGCGTTTGATTGACGCGTCACCATGCGCAATGCGCCCTGGTCGTCCAGCACAGCAAAGCGGGAGCCACTGCGGTCAAATGCGTGGGCACGTCGCACGCGGCCGTTGTCCCAGCCCGGCAAAGTCAGCGCGGCCGCTGTGCCAGCCACTGCATTGATGGCAAAGTAGCGCGTGGTGACAGGCGGCGCGGCAGCGGTGCCTTCGGTGCCGATGCCGATGAACTGTCCTGCCAGTTTAGGATGGCCTGCGATGGTACCCACGCGCAACGGCGTGTTAACCATTCGATCGGTGACCGCTGTGGCGCTGGTGTGGGTCACTACCATCACACCATCATTGCAACCGACTGCGGTGTGGGTGCCACTGCTGAAGGAACCATGCATGCCTTCGCAACGGGTGGCCAACTGCCGGTCATACGTGTAGCCGCTACCATTGCGTTGGTAAAGCTCCAGATGCGTGGGCAGGGTGGTGGTGGCATCTGCGGCACGGGATACAGCCAGCAGCTTGTTGTCCATGGGCTCGCCCAAGCCGTGGATGGGGAAAGCAAGGTCCAGGCTGGCGTCAATGCGCTTCGCAGCGATTGATGCGTCGGTGATCAGCCGCACACCAGCGTTTTGAACCGGGGTGGTTGCCGTGTTTCCGTCCATGAAAAATGCGGCCTGTCTGCCGGCCTGAACGTCGTAGTGCGTGGGGCGAGAGCCAGTCAGCGCCCAGGCCACGGCTGCAGTTGCCTGCCTGTAGTCGTGCAGGTGGTCGCCATGGTCTTCCTGCCAGACGCCGCCATCGATGAACTGCACTTTGTCCTGCAGCCGCTGCATGGCCACCACATAACGCCCCCCCGGACTGGTGTACAGCGCAGAAGGTGCGTTATCCATGGCGTATGTCGCGGCAAACGTCTTGCTGTCGAGATCGAATATCCGCACGGCCGACGCACCGTTTTCTGCCAACGCCAATCGGCCTGCCGTGTCGATGACGGTATCACTGTGGGCGCGGTCATCCCCACCGCCGCCGCCACAGGCGGTGACCAGGGCTGCGGCGGCCAGGGCCAGCAGAGAACGGCGAGGAAACTGAACGGATGATGAAGGTTTGGCGTTCATGATTGGTAGATGAAAGAAGCAGCGGCAAATGCCGCGGTTGGTGAAAACGTCAAAAGCCTTGGCGTTGTAGCTGTGTAACGTGAGAGTTGCGCCTCGCGCCCGGTGATCGAGGCGTCGATGTTGACCTCGCTCATGTCATTGACGATGACTGCCACGCGTCGGCCCTCGCGATTGCGCAGCACGTGGTTGAGCAGAGATGTCTTGCCGACACCCAGAAAACCCGAGAGCACGGTGACCGGAAGGCGTGATTAAGGTATGCCATCTTAATGATAATGGAATCCCATTATCGTAACATGACAAAATCTGGCCTGTTTCAGTTTCACATCAAACCATCTCATGTCCCAGGAACGCAGCACCCGCCAGCGCGCCGCGATGCGAGCCGTCATCGAGGCAGCCGGGCGCCCCCTCTCTCCACAAGAGATCTGTGCAATGGCGCAATCCGAGGTCCCAGGTTTAGGCACAGCGACCGTCTATCGCAATCTCAAGCTGATGGTGGAGGCTCGCGAAATCGAGCCTGTGGTTTTGCCCGGCGAAGGGGCGCGGTACGAACCCACGCACCATGGTCATCATCACCACTTCCAGTGCAACGAATGCAAGCGCGTATTCGACGTGCATGAATGCCCTGGAGACTTGGACCGTTTGGCGCCTAAAGGCTTCACCGTCGAGCGACATGAACTGACCCTTTACGGACGCTGCGATGAATGTGCTGCACCCAAGTGAGCGGCGCAAGGGTGCTTTGCGAGAACGTGTGAGCCGCTCATGGCAGCAGTCAAGGTCCAAGCCATTGAACGAATCTCACATGGCTGCACAGCGGCGCGACTAGGCCAATCAATCTCCGTCTTCGTAAGGGAGTGCTCTTTGACATACTGATCCCCGATATGAGAAGCGCAGCGGCCAGGAACTCAGCAAAAAACACTAACTGCCCATGTAGCGTGGCCGCCGCACCCGCATCCCAGTGCGCGCGCATGGGCATCCGCATGCGCAGTGTGTCCACCACTTACGGCTGGATCGACTCATCGCCAGCGCCTGAGGGCGCCTGCCGCGCCCCACGCCTTGCTTCAGCCAGAGGGCGAGCGTGCCGAAAGATTCCCCGCCAGGGTTGACCGAGCGAGCGATCAGCTCCGATGAACGGCTGGATTTGGATTGATCCAAAATATTGCGCTTATGCCGTACGCCGCCCAACACCTGACCCAACCCCCATCACGCGACGACGTGGACCGGATGGTCGGTGCCACCGTGGTCGAATTCGGCACGCCGTGGTGCGGCCACTGCCAGCGGGCGCAACCGCTGATCGAGCAGGTGCTGGGAGGCCAGCCGGGCGTGGCCCACATCAAGGTGGAAGACGGCCCGGGCCAGCGCCTGGGGCGCAGTTTTGGGGTCAAGCTTTGGCCTACGCTGGTGTTTCTGAAGGACGGCCAGGAAACCGCCCGGCTGGTGCGCCCCCAAACGGCCAGTGCGATCAGCGACGCTGTGGCCTTGCTGACCGCCACCGGCACCTGATTCCACGGCGAGCCCAGCGCAGCGCTCCGGCAGCGGCCTGGCAGCGGCCTGGCAGCGGCTATTTGGCCACGTCCCCAAGCCCCACCGCATGGAGCGGATGCGCGGGCTCCTCCACCGCGGCGCTTGTGTTAGCGCCGGGCACGGCCTTGCGCGCAAACAGGGTGTAGACCGTGGGCACCACAAAAATGGTGAGCAGTGTGCCCAGCGACATTCCGCCCACAATCACCCATCCGATCTGCGTGCGTGTCTCCGCACCCGCCCCCTTGGCCAGCGCCAGCGGAATGGCACCCAGCACCATGGCGCCCGTGGTCATCAAAATGGGGCGCAGACGCTGGGCGGATGCCTTGACCAGTGCATCGACCATCTCCATGCCCTGCTCGCGCAGCTGGTTGGTGAACTCCACGATCAAAATGCCGTGCTTGGTGATCAGCCCCACCAGGGTGATGAGGCCAATCTGCGAATACACATTGATGGAGCCCCCGCTCCACTTGAGCGCCAGCAATGCGCCAATCATCGACAGAGGCACCGACACCATGATCACCAGCGGGTCAATGAAGCTCTCGAACTGCGCCGACAGCACCAGGAAAATGAACAACAGCGCCAGCACGAACACAATGCCCAAAGCGCCCTGAGAGCTTTTGAACTCGCGCGAGGTGCCGTTCAGATCGGTGGTGTAGCCGGGCTTGAGCACCTTGGCCGCAGTGGCATCCATGAAATTCAGCGCCTCGCCCAGCGAATAGTCGGGCGACAGGTTGGCCGTGATGGTGGCCGAGCGGCGCTGCCCGAAGTGGTTGAGCTCGCGCGGGCTCACGCTCTCGCGCACGTTGACCAGGCTCGATAGCGGAATCATGGCCTCATTGCGGCCGCGCACATAGATGCTGTCGATGTTCTCGGGCGTGGTCCTGCCGCGGGCCTCGGTCTGCACGATCACGTCGTACTGCTCGGCATCGCGCTTGTAGCGCGTCACGGTGCGGCCACCCAGCATGGTCTCGATGGCCTTGGCCACCACTTCCACGCTCACGCCCAGGTCGGCGGCGCGCTCGCGGTTGACCTCGATGCGAAGCTCGGGTTTGTTCAGGCGCAGGTCCAAGTCTGGACCGATAATGCCGGGGTTTTTGGCCATTTCGGCCATGAAGGCCGAGGTCACCTTGCTCAGGTTCTCGTAGCTATCCGATGTCTGGATCACGTAGGTGAGGGGACGCGAGCGAAACCCCTGGCCCAGTGACGGCGGCGTGATGATGAAGGCATTGACGCCAGGCAGCCCCGCCACCTTGGGCTGCAGTTCGCGGGCCAGCTCCAGCGTGGTGCGCGTGCGATCTTCCCAGTCCACCGTGCGGTAAATAACGCTGCCCTGCGCCACCGTCGGGTTGCCGATATTGGCAAAGATACGGTCGAATTCGGGGTAGGCCTTGCCGATCTTTTCCAGCTCCAGCGCGTAGCGGTTGGTGTAGTCGAGCGTAGCGCCATCCGGCGCAGTCACGTTGGCCAGGATGATGCCGCGGTCTTCCATGGGCGAGAGCTCCTGGCGCATGCCCGGATACACCACCACCAGCGCCGCGCCGCTGGCCACCATCACCACCAGCACCAGCCAGCGTGCCTGGACAACGGCGCCACGCACGCCACCCCTGCCGCCTTCGCCCGCACCCCAGCGCGCGGTGACCACCCAGCGCAGCAGACGCCCATACCCATCCGACAGCGCAGTGAGCAAGCGCTCCATCGACCGGTCAAACCAGTTGGGTTGGGGGTTGTGCTTGAGCAGCAGCGAACACATCATGGGCGACAGCGTGAGGGCCACGAAACCCGACACCACCACCGCGCCCGCCAGCGCCAGCGCAAATTCAACAAACAGACGGCCCGTCCGGCCCGGCGTGAAGGCCAGCGGCGCGTACACCGCCACCAGCGTGAGCGTCATGGCCACGATGGCAAACCCGATTTCGCGCGCGCCCTTGATGGCGGCCGAGAACGGGTCCAGGCCCTCCTCGATGTGGCGGTAGATGTTCTCCAGCATCACGATGGCATCGTCCACCACCAGGCCGATGGCCAGCACCAGCGCCAGCAGGGTCAGTGTGTTGATGGAAAAACCGGCCAGCGACATCAGCGCAAAGCTGCCCACCAGGCTCACCGGGATGGTGATGATGGGAATGATCGACGCCCGCACGGTGCGCAAGAACACAAAGATCACCAGCGCCACCAAAACCACCGCCTCGATGATGGTGGAGTACACGCTCTTGATGGAGCGGTCGATGAACAGCGAGTTGTCGTTGGCAACGTCAATGGCAACGTCGGGCGGCAGGTCTTGCTTGAGCGTGGGCAGCATGGCGCGCACGCCCTTGGACAGCTCCAGCGGGTTGGCCGTGGCCTGGCGGATCACACCGACCGAAATCGCCTCGCGTCCATTGAGCCGCACGCGGCTGCGGTCGCTGGCAGCACCCTCTTCGACCCGCGCCACATCACGAATGCGCACCGGAAACCCGTTGACGGTGCGGATCACCACGTTGGAAAACTGCGCGGGCGTCGCCAGGTCGGTCTGCGACGTTACGCTGAACTCGCGCTGCTGCGACTCGATGCGACCTGCGGGCAACTCCAGATTGTTGCGGCGGATGGCATCTTCCACATCCTGCGTGGTCAGGCGGTAGCCTGCCAGCCGTTCAGGGCTCAGCCACACGCGCATGGCGTACTTGCGCTCGCCATAGATGGGCACATCGGCTACGCCGGTCACCGTTTGCAAGCGCGGTTTGACGATGCGGTTGACCAGGTCATTGATCTCCAGCGGGCTGCGGGTTTCGCTGCTGAAGGCCACCCACATCACGGGCGACGCATCGGCCTCGACCTTGGCGATCACGGGTTCGTCCACGGCGTTGGGCAGGCGATTGCGCACGCGGGCGGTGCGGTCACGCACCTCGGCGGCAGCATTGTCGGCATCTTTTTCCAGCCGGAACCGCACGCTGATCTGGCTTTGCTCAGCGCGGCTGATGGACGTGATCACGTCCACCGCATCAATACCCGCAATCGAGTCCTCCAGCGGCTTGGTCACCTGAGACTCGATCACCTCCGCCGACGCGCCGGCATAGCGCACGCTCACCGTCACCACCGGCTCATCGATCTTGGGATATTCGCGCACGGACAGCCGCGTGAAGCTGACAGCGCCGATCAGCAGCACCAGCAGCGAAAGCACGGTGGCGAACACCGGTCGTCGGATGGAGATTTCAGCGAGTTGCATGGCAGGAAGCGGTGAAGCGTTTCACGTCAACGATGGGCAATGGCAATGGCAATGGCGGTGACAGGAAGCTGGACGCTGAAAGTGCAGGCAGATCCTGTGCCGACTCAACGCGCCACACCAGCCTGGCCAGCCTGCCCCACCTGGCAGGGGCTCACACCCGGCAGGGGTGCCACCAGAGCTGCCGGCTTGAGTTTTTGGCTCCCCACCACCGATGCGCCGGTCGGGCCCGGAATTGCTGGCGCGTTGGCATTGCCACCGGCATCGCCCTTGGCAGCGCCGTCCTGGCGCGCGGGCGCTGATGTGGATGCGGCCGCAGACGCATTGGAGGCTGCAGCGGCAGGCTGCTTTGCGGCCGATTTGTCGCCCGCGGGCCCCGCCGCAAGGTCCACCACCCGAACCGGGGTGCCATCGCGCTGGAGGCGCTGCTGGCCTGCAGACACCACGGTGTCGCCCACCGCCAGGCCCTCAACCACTTCCACCAGACCGGGCACGCGGGTTCCCAAGGTGACCGGAGTGCGGCGCGCCACGCGTGTGCCTGGCTCCTTGCCATCGACAATCTTGAACACATAGGGGCTGCTACCGTCGGGCACCACGGCTTCCTCCGGTATCACGCGGGCATCAGGGCGTTCAGCAAACACCGCCGTCACGCGCGCGAACATGCCGGGTCGCAGTTGCAGCCGGCGGTTGTCGATGCAGCCGCGCACTGCGATGGAGCGGCCATCGGCATCGATCTGCGGGTTGATCGCCTGCACCAGAGCCGGGTAGAGCACGCCCGGTAGTGCATCGAATGCCACCTGAGCAACCTGGCCTGCCCGTACCTTGGCCTGCAGCCGCTCGGGTAAGCGAAAGTCCACATACAGCGTGTCCAGGTCCTCGACGTTGACGATATCCGCGCCATCCTTGAGGTAATCGCCCACGTTCACACCGCGGATGCCTGCCACGCCGTCAAACGGTGCCACGATCTTCAGGCGCGCAGTGGAGGCTTCGGCCAGCGCCAGCTTGGCCTGTTCAACCTCCAGATTGGCGGCGCTTTCATCCACGGAGCGCTGACTGATGAAACCTTGGGCGACCAGCTCCTGGTTGCGCTTGTGGTTGGCCTGCGCAATCGAGAGCTCGGCCCGGCTTTGTTGTACCTGGGCGCGCGGCAGCTGATCATCGAACTGCACCAGGAGCTGGCCCTTGCGCACGCGCTCTCCATCGCGAAAGTTGAGCTGCGTGATGCGCCCGCTCACCTCCGGGCGCAGCATCACGCTCTGGCGGGACTTCAGGCTCCCCACGGCCTCTGCGTCGTCGCGCAAGGCCATCTGGCGCACCTGCACCACCTCCACCGCCACCGGCCGGCCCGCGCCGCCCTGCTGCGCACCGCGACCCGCGCCCGACCCAGCGCCGGCATTGCCTGCGGCCGCCGGCGCACCTGTCGCGGGGGTCGCAACGGGCTCGGCACGCGGGGGCTGGGATGGCCGCTGCAACCACCAGGCGCCCACCGACGCTGCCGCAATCCCAAGAACAGCAATAACCGTGAATCTGTACTTTGACGCCATGGAGGAACCAGCCAGTGATGAACGCAACCGTTCAATGTAACAGCCTGGGTCGGCCTTCGCTGAAACCGCCAGGTTTGCGCCGGGCTCAAGGTGCAGGCTTGACGCTAGCTGTGCATGCCAAGGGCGGCCGCGCAGGGGGCCACCCTACGTCCAAACCCGGCAGGTCAGCCACGGCTGAGGGCTTTGCTCACGCCACGATTGGCCAACTCGTCAGCGCGTTCATTGCCCGGGTCGCCCGAATGACCCCGCACCCAGCGCCAGTCAATCCGGTGGCCGCCGGTGCTGACCAAGGCATCGAGCCGCTGCCACAGCTCGACGTTCTTGACCGGCTGCTTGGAGGCGGTGAGCCAACCACGGGCCTTCCAGCCATGAATCCATTCAGTGATGCCCTTGCGCACGTATTCGCTGTCCAGGTAGAGCGTGACGGCGCAGGGGCGCTTGAGCGCCGAGAGCGCCTCAATCACGGCCAGGAGCTCCATGCGGTTGTTGGTGGTGCCCAGCTCACCGCCGAAGAGTTCTTTTTCGATGCTGCCAGCGCGCAGCAAGACGCCCCAGCCCCCCGGACCCGGATTGCCCTTGCAGGCTCCGTCTGTGTATATCTCGACCTGATTCAAACCGAATTATTCCTGTGTTGATTGCTGACCCGGGCCCCACCATCACGGCGATGGTGCGGTTTCGCGGGCATGGTTACCCCGTTGACGCCGGCTCGGTTGGCAATGGGCTGCGTGGCGGAGGCACGCTGGCGCACGCCCCGCCATGCAGGTTCTATGAGCCGCATGCCATACACACGCTTGACCGCCACCAGAAAATACGCCGAACCGAAGATGGGCCACCACCGCTCACCGAGCCTGTCCATCCAGCTCAAGCGTTCCAGCCAGCCCGTTGTGCGGACTGCTGGACGATAACAGCCAAACTGGGCGGACTCGACCTCAAAGCTCAGAAGCCGGAGCCAGTCGCGCAGCCGCCGGTAGCCGATGAACTCCCCCACGTCGGGAAGATACAGCGAGCCCTTGCCCAGGCGCTGGTAAAGCCGGGCCCTTGCCTGGCGCAGACCCCACAGGCTGGCCGGGTTCAGCCCGCTGATAACCACGCGACCTTCAGGCACCAGCACCCGAGCCACCTCGCGCAGGGTCGCATGCGGGTCTAGGCTGAGCTCCAGCGTGTGCGGCAGCACCAACAGGTCCAGGCTGGCCTCAGGAAACGGAAGGGCCACAGATTCGGCCAAAAGAACCACTGGCCGCCCCACCAGCGGGCTGCATGGCGCAGCCCCGGACCTTGTCTCGTCCGGCGACTTCACCGCACCACCGGGGTGGTCGGGCGCAGCAGGGTCGCTGCCGGCAGCTCGGCCAAACACCTGCGCCAGGCCTTCCTGCCCCTGTGAAAGCCACTGGTGCGGCATGCGGTTGGCGCGCAGCCCATCCACAAAAGGTAACCCCAGCTGGAGGCTGTGGTAGCCAAAAATATCCGCAACCGCTTCATCAAAGCGGGCCTGCTCCCAGGCCAACAGATACTGGCCTGGCGGAGACTCGAACCAGTGGTGCAAACCTATAATTTGATCGCTCATGAACCTGCTGCCACTACCCGCGTTGACCGACAACTACATCTGGATGCTGCACGACGGGCGCCGGGCGATCGTCGTTGATCCGGGGGAAGCCCCACCCGTGATGCGGGTGTTGCAGCAGCTGGGGCTGCAATTGCAGTCCATTCTAGTCACGCACCATCACGGCGATCACGTGGGCGGGGTGGATGCGCTGCGCGAGGCCACTGGCGCCGCGGTCTATGGCCCGGCGCGCGAGCGCATTCCGCAGCCGGCGGTGCCCTTGGTGCAAGGTGACCGCGTCAGCGCGCTGGGGCTGGATTTCACGGTGATGGATGTCCCGGGCCACACGGCCGGCCATATTGCATTTTTTTGTGCCGCCGTGGACGGAGCACCCTTGCTGTTTTGCGGCGATACGCTGTTTTCGGGCGGTTGCGGCCGGTTGTTTGAAGGCACGCCCGCACAGATGCTCAAGTCCCTCGACAGCCTGGCGGCGCTTCCAGGCAACACCCGCGTCTGCTGCACTCACGAGTACACGCTGGCCAATCTCCGATTTGCGCGCGCGGTTGAACCTGCCAACGTTGCATTGATCGACTACCAGGGCCTTTGCGAAACGCTGCGCGCAGACCACCTGCCCACACTGCCTTCGAGCATGGCGCTTGAACGCGAGATCAATCCTTTCCTGCGCGTTCGCGTTCCTGCTGTAGCCCAGTCCGCCAGGGTGCACGAGCCGCAGATGACCAGTGAAGCAGACGCAGTGGCGGTCCTGGCTGCCCTGCGCGAATGGAAAAACAACTTCCGATGAAATTCCTGCACATCGCACTCTTGTCTGCTGTGGTCTGGCTCACGGGTTGCGCCACCACAGGCTTCAGTGGCGCCACCAGCGGTACCACCAGCACCACCAGCAGCAGCAGCCCTTCAGAACAGAGGCCGGGCGCCGCAGCAGCCACCGCGGAACCCTCCGCTCGCACTGCGCCCCATGTGCCCCAGTATCCCTCCGGCCCGTTGCGTCCGATAACGCTGGCATTTGCCAGCAGTACCGAGGTTGCCTCGCTCGCCGCCCCTGCCGACCTGTGGGAGCGCATCCGGCGCGGCTTTGCCATGCCAGACTTGCAGCACGAGCTCGTGCAGGACCGCGAGCAGTGGTACGCAGCGCGGCCCGACTACATCCAGCGCATGTCCGAGCGCTCCCGCAAGTACCTGTTTCACATTGTCGAAGAACTGGAACGCCGCGGCATGCCGACCGAGCTGGCCCTGCTGCCCTACATCGAAAGCGCCTTCAACCCGCAGGCGGTTTCCAGCGCCAAAGCGGCAGGCATGTGGCAGTTCATGCCGGCCACAGGCAGCTATTTCGACCTCAAGCAAAACGCGTTCCGGGATGACCGCCGCGATGTGCTGGCATCCACCCGCGCCGCGCTGGACTACCTGCAAAAGCTGTATGGCATGTTCGGAGACTGGCACCTCGCCCTGGCCGCCTACAACTGGGGCGAAGGCAGCGTCGGCCGCGCCATCGCACGCAACCAAAAGCAGGGCCTGGGCACCGGTTACACAGATCTGAACATGCCCGCCGAAACCCGCATGTACGTGCCCAAGCTGCAGGCCGTCAAGAACATCGTCGCCAACCCCGGCGCCTTTCGCGCCGAGTTACCGCTGATCGAGAATCATCCCTACTTCCAGACGGTGGATATCACCAACGATATCGACGTCGCGCTGGTCGCCAGTCTTGCAGGCATCCGCGAGGAAGACTTCAGGGCGTTGAATCCGTCGTTGAACAAGCCCGTGATCATGGCGGCTGGCACGCCCCAGATTCTTTTGCCCTGGGACAACGCCAAAGTTTTCCAGCGCAATCTGCAGGCCCGCAGCGAAGGCCAGTACGCAAGCTGGACCGTGTGGACAGCCCCAACGTCCATGACCGTGGCCGATGCGGCCCAGCGCACGGGTATGAGCGAGCAGGATTTGCGCGCGCTCAACAACATCCCACCCCGGATGCTGATCCGGGCGGGATCGGCCCTGATGGTGCCACGCACCGCCACCACGCGGCAGGATGTGTCGTCCCACCTGGCGGACAACGGCCAGATGTTCTTCACGCCGGAAGTCGTCACCCGGCGCACCTCGGTGCGCGCGGGTAAGGGGGACACGGTGGCCAGCATTGCACGGCGCTACAAGCTCGCGCCTGCCATGGTGGCCGACTGGAACGATGTGCGCCCCAATGCCGCATTCAAGGCTGGCGAGAAGGTGGTGGTGTACCTGCCCGTCAAGGCCGCAACCGCAAGCTCGGTCAGGCGCGTGAGCAGCGCAGGGCCCAAGAAGTCAACCGGCACACCCCGCGGCGGGACGCCGTCACGGCAAAAGCGCAGCTGACCCGATCGTTCGCGTTTTTCTCTCCACCCTGGCGTGATTCGCCGCCGGGTGGAACCTGCCAGGCGCATGCAGGGCGCTGATCGGGTCCCGTCAGATGCGGGGCACCCCCCGCAGCTGGGGCCGGTTGGTGATTTTGCCGAGTGTGCAGCCGACGTTTGCCTTAACCAACAGGCCGCCGGTATTCATGCACCGCGAAACTGCGCCGCGCAAAAGGCCCGCGCACCCTCGCAAGGGGGATGCGCGACATCCCTGAACGTCAGCGATAACCGATGAAAAAAATGGCAATGTTGACCAAAAAGGCAGCCGCCCACACGGCGCTGCGCACCATCGGCATGTCTGACACGTACATGAGGATGTAGAAGATGCGCAGCATCACATAGGCAAAAGCCAGGATATCGAGAAGCGTCTGCCCGGCACCCAGCGTGTGCGCGATGATGACTGCGCCGATAAAGAACGGCAAGGCTTCAAAACTGTTGGCCTGCGCGGCATTGGCGCGGGCACGCCAGTCACTTTGCCGGGCAAGCCAGGCCCTGGGCTCATGGTTGTCGTAGCCCCCGTCCTTGGGCGGTTTTCCGAGCGCACCGCTTTTGGCCAGCCATGCGCAGGCAATCGGCAAGAGCGCCGCGATCAGCACACACCAATACGCCACCGTGAAGCGCGCCACATGTATCGTTGTATTCATTTCATCAACTTTTTTGCGCACTAGCGCACGTCAGCAAAGCGTTTCTAGCTATTGATTTAAGAGTATTCTATCGCGCCATCCTTCGATGCGCCGGGCCGTCGGTACACGCTGGGGCCCTCCAGAAAACCGCAGAGGGCCACCCTTCATGCCGCTATGCCCCAGCGTTCGGCACAAGCGTGACATGATCCACCGCCAGTATGCGGCCGTCAAATCACGCTAACGCCGGTCCACCAAGGCATGCGCGATGGTGCCCAGGTCCACGTATTCCAGTTCACTGCCCACCGGCACGCCCCGGGCCAGTCGCGTGACATGCATGCCACGCGCCTTGAGCACGTCGCTGATCACGTGGGCCGTCGCTTCGCCCTCTGCATTGAAGTTCGTCGCCAGGATGACCTCCTGCACCAGCCCGTCGGCTGCGCGATCGAGCAGCCTTTGTAAGCCGATCTCTTTCGGGCCAATCCCGTCGAGCGGGCTCAGCCGCCCCATCAGCACGAAATACAACCCCTTGAACGCACCCGTGCGCTCCAAGGCCGCCTGGTCTGCTGGCGTCTCGACCACACACAGGCGGCTGCGGTCCCGCGCAGGGTCAAGACAGGTACTGCACACCGGCGCCTCGGTGAACGTATGGCAGCGCTCACAGTGGCGCACTGCGCCCACCGCCTCATGCAGGGCGCGCGACAGCAGTTCAGCCCCTGCCCTGTCGTGCTGCAGCATATGAAACGCCATGCGCTGTGCGGACTTCACACCCACCCCTGGCAGGCGGCGCAGCGCCTGGATCAAGACATCGAGAGCGTTGGTAGAGGACATGAACAACGCATTAGGCCCGCGCAGCAGCCAGCATCAGAACGGAAACTTCATTCCGCCGGGCAGGCCTGGCATCCCGGCCGTCAACTTGCCCATTTTTTCGGCGGATGTCTCTTCTGCCTTGCGTACCGCAGCGTTGAAGGCTGCAGCGACCAGGTCCTCGAGCATGTCCTTGTCATCTGCCAGCAGGCTAGGGTCGATGGTGACGCGCTTGACATCGTGCTTGCAGGTCATCAAGACCTTGACCAGCCCCGCACCCGACTCGCCTTCAACCTCGATGAACGCCAGTTCGTCCTGCGCCTTCTTGAGGTTGTCCTGCATGGCCTGTGCCTGCTTCATGAGGCCGGCAAGTTGTCCCTTATTGAACATGGAGTTTCCTTTGATGAAAGATGAAAAATGAAATCCTGCCCCGCAAGGCGATGCCTTGGATTGTGATGGTGCGGAAATCTTAGCCCTGCTCTGTGAAAGGCATGCGGAGGTATGGCTAGTAAGACGTGTGCTTCAAAGCGGCTTGACGCTCCCAGGCACGATTTTGGCCCCGTAGTCGCGCATGAGCATCTGCACATACGGATCGTTGTTCACGATCTCTTGCGCCCGACGCTGACGCTCGGCAGCGGCAGCTGCGTTACGCCGCGCCGGGCTGTCAATGACCACACCCAGTTCCACGGAAAGCTCGCTGGCGTGGCCTGCAGCCTCCAGCACGGCCCGCAGGCGCTCGCGCGCCGTCGGCTGATTGAGTGACTCCCGCTCGACCCGCAACAGCCAGTGCGCGCCGTCGCGCGCCACCAGTTGGGATTGCAGCGCAAGCTCGCGCGTCAGCGCTGTGATCGTTTCGGCCGCCACCATCTGCTGCACTGCGGCATGCCATACATCGCCTTCCTCAGTGGGCGTGTAAACGGCCGACGCAGGCACCGGGGCGGAATGCGGCGTGGGCTGCAAGCGCGCCCCCGGCTCGGGTGCCACGCGCACGGGGATGGACACCACGTCGGGTGCTCTGGACTCAAGCGGGACGCCGTCCCGACGCGCGGGCCGATCAAAGTCATCGGGGCTGCGCACCGGCAGTGCCGTAGCCGCTCCTTGGGTGTGCAACGCCGCCGTCGCCGCCTGAGCGGCCACCGCTGTAACCCCATCCCGTCCCTGCTGCGAACCGACTTGACCCGGCCCTGCATCGCGATCAGGCGCAACAGGCTCCGATACGAGGTTGGCCGGTTCTGGGGCAGCGTCTTGCGGACCCAATGGGGTGGCAGGATCAGGCTCGGGCGAAGCCCGTGGGGTGGTGGCAGACATGCTGGCATCACTGCCAACCGCCCTGATCCGGGTCGCGCTGGCAGCAGTGTGCTGCGCATGAGCAGGCGCCCCCACTGGCGCACCCCGGTGGTCAGACGGCGTCAGAGTTTTTTTTTCAGCCGGTTCGCTACGAAGTTTGAAGGCCAGCAATCGCAGCAGCACCATGGTCAGCGCCGCATACTCGTCCGGGGCCAGGCCCAGTTCGCCGCGCCCATGCAGGCACATGCTGTAGAGCAGTTGGGTTTCATCCGCGGGCATCTGATCCGCGAGACGCGCCGTCTCCACCGCTTCCGGATCGTCCTGATCGACCGTGGCGGCCATCTGAGGCACTGCCTGGTAAACCGCCATGCGCTGCAGCACGGCACACATCTCCTCCAGCGTGGAGGCCGCCGACAGACCATTCAGACGCAGCGCGTCGGTGGTCTCGACCACGGTCTGGCCATCGCCCGCAGCCAGGGCATCGATGAGGCGAAAAACGTACGAGCGGTCCACCGCCCCGAGCATTTGACGAACACTGGATTCTTGCAACTGGCCGCCCCCAAATGCAATCGCCTGGTCCGTCAACGACAGAGCGTCGCGCATGGAGCCCCGCGCCGCACGGGCCAGCAAGCGCAGCGCAGGTGCCTGCGCCGGTACGTTTTCGCGGGCCAGTACTTCGGTCAGGTGCGTGAGCACGGTTTCGGGCGCCATGGGCCGCAAATTGAACTGCAAGCAACGGCTGAGCACAGTGACCGGCACCTTCTGCGGGTCTGTGGTGGCAAGCACGAACTTGAGGTACTCGGGAGGCTCCTCCAGGGTCTTGAGCATGGCATTGAAGGCCGTGTTCGTCAGCATGTGCACTTCGTCAATCATGAAAACCTTGAAGCGCCCCTGCACCGGCTTGTAAACCGCCTGCTCGAGCAGGCTTTGTACCTCGTCCACCCCGCGGTTGGAGGCAGCATCCAACTCGGTGTAATCCACAAAGCGGCCCGAGTCGATGTCAACGCAGGCCTGGCACACGCCGCAGGGCGTGGCAGTGATGCCGCCCTGCCCGTGCGGGCCCTGACAGTTGAGCGACTTGGCCAGGATGCGAGACACCGTCGTCTTGCCCACTCCGCGCGTCCCGGTAAACAGGTAGGCATGGTGAAGCCGCTGTTGCGTCAGCGCATTGGTCAGCGCCTGCACCACATGCTCTTGCCCCACCATCTCGGTGAAATTGCGGGGGCGGTACTTGCGGGCGAGCACGAGATAGGACATGCGCCGGATTCTACGGGGTGGGCCAAGCCCACCAGGAAGCGCGCAACACCCATGCCGTCCTACCCCATGCGCGCCGTTGCGGCAATCGCGATGGTGCGGGCACCGGGGCGCCCCCACCCGGCCAGCTCCCCCAACGGGCCATTCGGCGCAGCGGCAAAGAGCAGGCGGGCCAGCGTACAATCAACGCTGACGGGCCTCCTCGCATGGTGAAGCGGCCAACCGGGTCAGGTGGGGAACCAAGCAGCCCTAACCGTGGAGTCAGTGCCGGGGGTAAGGCTCGTCAACCTCTTTCCAAAAGCGCTCACAAAACAGGCTTGTCGGTTCTGACAGCCACCACTACTCCCTTGCTGTACTGCCGCGCGGAGATTTTTTCCTTGCACTTTGAGCGCAAGGACCGCATGGCAAAGATTGGGGGGCTGCGGTCTGCCCCGTCACGCCCAGCGGCTGGCCACTGTTGAAACCAGGCGCTGCGCGTGCCCCCCGGCCCAATGGAACCCGGTGCTGCCTGCGCCTGCGCCGCACGATGGCATGGGGCGGCGTCAAAGTCAGTGGCCTAGCCAGACGCCCTTGCAGCCCGAACGAACGCCGCACGGTCCAGATCAACCCGCTGATCGATCGCCCGAAAAAAATTCGCAATCGAGCGAAGGATTTCTCAGCGCAGGCCCGTTCAATAGGCATGTGCACTTACTGCATTCCCAAAATGCCAACACTTTCCCATTTCATCCCAGTCGCCGCAGTGACGGCGGTATTTGGGCTTTATGGCTGCGGCGGAGGGGGGGACTCATCCACGGAGGTGCCCCCCGCGCCCCCTGCGCCAGTGACCCCTGCGCCAGTGACCCCTGCGCCGGTGCCCCCTGCGCCGGTGCCCCCCACCCCTGCGGCGCCAGCCAGCGTGGAGCGTGACGTTTTGCCCCAATCCACGGACCCCGGTATCACGCAGGCTTTGCAAGCACATGTGGCCATCAATCCGTCTCCGTCAGTGGCTGCGACTGGCAAGCTGGTCGTATTTCTACCGGGGACACAAGCGACACCGGATGGCTACCGACTCATACTGCGCGACGCAGCCACCAAGGGTTATCACGCAGTGGGGGTCAATTATGTGAACGGCGTTGCGGTGGGTCAGCTGTGCGCCACCGAACCTGACCGGGACTGCCATGGAAAAGTGCGTCAGGAAGTCATCACTGGACAAGACACCAGCACACTGGTGTCGGTCGGGCCTGTTGACTCCATCGTGAACCGCCTCGCCAAGTTGCTCATTGCCCTGAGCCAGCAGTACCCGTCGGAAGGCTGGGGGCAGTACCTCAATAGCCAACAGCTCCCCGATTGGTCCAAAATCAATCTGGCTGGTCACTCCCAAGGGGGTGGGCATACGGGTTTGATGGCCAAGATGTACAACCTCAACCGGGTCGCTTATTTTTCCTCTCCTGCCGACTGGCGCAACTTTACCAATCAGCCTGCCACTTGGATGGGCTTGCCCTCCGTCACGCCGGTAAGCCGTCAGTATGGCTTTACCCACCTGGGCGACCCCCTGGTTCCCTACTCCAACATCGTGCCCATTTGGCAAGCGCTGCAACTTGATACGCTCGGCCCGGCGACCAGCGTTGATGGTTCAGCCAGCCCTTGGGGTGGTTCGCATCAGCTCACGACAAATGCCACACCCGGGTCAAGCCTGCCCACGGCGGCGCACGGTGCTACGGTCTTTGACATCTCAGTACCCAGGAACGCCGATGGAAGCGCCCGTTTCAAGCTGGTCTGGAGCGCCATGCTTTATCCCTGAACAGCCGTTTTAACCCTGCTCAGATCCTACGCAAGCCATGCTGCGCCACGCGCATATCGACGACAACACACTGATGCAAGGCATCTGTCGTGGCGATGAGGCTGCGCTGGAGGCATTGATCCACCGCCACAGCGGCTGGGGATTGCAGCAATTGCAGCGCGTTCTGGGTCGGGTGGAAGAAGCAGAAGACATCCTTCAAAGCTGCTTCGTGCAAATCTGGGAAAAAGCGCCAGCCTGGGAGCCGCAGGCGCAGTTTCGAACCTGGTTCTACCGCGTGCTGTACAACCGCTGCATGGACCACTTCCGTCGCACCGGACGTGAGGTGGCTTGGCCTGACACCGCGCCCGATGGTGCAGAGAGCTCTCAAGAGAACGCCGAAATTTTTTCAAAGATGCTCCTGCCCGTGGTCCCTGCGGCCGATGCTGGCGTCATGCGCCGACTGGATGTGCAAGCGGCTCTGCAGAAACTACCGCTGCGCCAGCGCATGGCCATCGTGCTCGTGTATTTCGAAGAGTTGGCACAGGATGAAGCGGCCGGGGTGATGGGTGTCCGTCTGGGTGCGTTGGAGTCGCTGCTTTCCCGTGCCCGCGCCACCTTGGCGCGCCATTTGGCGGCGCACCGTCACTAAAGAGCGGATTGCGGGATCGAATACACCTGGTTTGAAAAAACTGTGAAGAGGACTCAAATCACATGAACAAGAAACCATCGTCCCCGGCTGATTCGGAAACCGGCTTTGCTCCCAGCGGGCCGGTCGACTCGGCGCAGCGTTTTTTGACTTGTGCGGCGACATATGGCGCAAACAGGAATCGTTGGCCGCAGACCGACCAAACGATCTTCGATGCGCTTGCAAGCAGCACCTGGGGACAGCAGGTGCTGGCCACAGCAGAAGAACTGGACTACTGGCTGGCATCGGGTGATCCAGCCCCAGCAGCCAGCAAACTTTCGGCACAGTGGAGCCAAAAAACTCTGGACTTGGCCTTGGCGGCCCGAGCCCCAAGGTCAGCAGCAAGAACAAGTAACTCTCCGTGGCTGGGCGCACTGGCCATGAGCATGGGATTGGTGTTGTGCGCAATTGGCGGATTCGTTCACGGGTTTGATCAAGCGATTGAAGTACAAACACTGCGCGTCCGCGGCGACGAGTTTGCAGCGGGCTCGGAAATTCAATGGCTACAGCACGTGATGCCATCCAGGCCATCCGCCAATGGCCCAGGGGCCGCGCCCATCAACTTGCTTTGACGAAAGGGGTTGAATATGAAACTCTTTACAAACCGATGGGGCCCAACCGCACTGGCCATCTCGATCGGGCTCAACATCTTCCTTCTGGCCAGTTTCGCGGGTGGTATCAGCGGTACGATGGCTGTAGAGCGAATACTCAAGCACCGTGTGGCAGCGGTCACCGAAGTGCTGTCACCTGAGCGCAGACAGGAAATTGCCACCCATCTGGAGGCAGCCCTGCAAGCCATGAAAGGCGAGCAAGACGCCGTGCGCCTGGCCCAGCAGCAGTGGCTTGCGACCTTCGAGGATGCAACCCTCGAACCCCAGCAGGTGCAGACCCGCCTGCGACAGCAGATGCAGGATATTCGCGTACACCGCGAGGCCTCCAATGCCGTCTTGCATGAGCAGGCGCTTCGGGTGATTGCCGGAATGAACACATCCGAGCGTCAGGCTGTAGCCGCTCAAATCCGCAAGCAGTTTGATGTCGCTCGACCACCTGAGCCTTCGATCTCGAATTCAACGCCCGTCAGGAGCGCTCCATGAATCGGCGTGTGCAATCCTTGCTCGGCGTGGCAGCCCTGTGCATTCTTTTGTGTGCCGTGCCGCAGGTGCTGGCACAGCAGGCCGAGCAAGCTCTGCGCCGAGACGGAAAGCACACGCCGCTGATGGTGTACCAGCGTTCGCCACAAGAATGTTTGCCGTTAGCCTTGCTCTCCCATGGCGCAGGTGGCAGCGAGAAGGGCTATGTTGACCTGGCGCAGGGCTTGCAGGCTTTGGGCTGGCGGGTGGTGGTGATGGGCCACACCGAAAGCGGACGCATGAGCCTACGTGCCAATGTCCGCCAAAGTGGTGTTCAAACCGGCTTGGCCCACTTGGCCCAAGACGGTGCTGCACTTGAATCGAGGCAGATGGACCTGGAGGCGGCGCTGCGCTGGGCAGACAGTCTTTGCACAGCGCAGAGCAAACCTGCACGCCAGATCCTGGTGGGTCATTCCATGGGTGCCACAACCGTCACTTTGGAAGCGGGTGCGCGTAACCTGGTGGGAGTGAAGGGCCAGGACCGCTTTGATGCCTACATCGCGCTCTCGCCCCAGGGGGTTGGATCGGTGTTCCCGGAAAATGCCTGGAGTGACATCAGAAAGCCCTTCCTGCAAATTACCGGGACGTTAGACAAAGCTCTGGAGGGAGGAGCTCAAACCCGAGAACAACCCTTCCACAACATGCCCAAGGGCTGCCATTGGCTGGCAGTCATTGACGGCGCTGGGCACATGAGTTTTGCTGGCAGGGGGGCAGGCAGTATGCATGCTGAGCAACTTACGCTAGGGCTCATTCGTGATTTTCTGGATGCCTCCAGATCCCTGGAGTGCGCCACGCCAAAGACTCTAAGCCCGCGCGTTCGACTGCTCTCCAAATAGCCGCCCGAGCAGCGCAATTTGACGCCCAGGGGATGAGTGACCGCCCTGCGATTGAGCAACCAGCACTTCATGCCCGTCCTCTAGCAGGGTGCTTATCGTCGTTGCCTACAACGTTGTCACCTTAGCGGGAATCACTAGGAGCCTGTCGGACTTGGAGCGTCGAAAGCGAATATCGGCCCCAGCGAGGACAGTTTTTGCCGAATTTGCAGCCCCATAGCCGAGCTATGGGGCAAAAAGGCGGTTCAAAATGGACCGCTGCGGTCGATTTGCAGCCGACGATTTCCAAGTCCGACAGGCTCCTAGCGCCGGATTATGGCACTGCAAGGCCCCTGGCAACGCCAGTTCAGCCGCGAACCATGGCCAGCGCGCGACACAGGTCAGCCCAGGCGGAGGCCTTGTGGTCCTGGGAGCGCAGCAAAAAGTCTGCATCGTAAGAGACCACGGCCGGGCAGCCAGCCATATCGAGAGGCCCGCCACGCAGGCGTCCCAAGGGTTCGCTGCGGCCCAGCGCGGCGCGGGCTGCCACATGGCCGAGTACCAGCACCATCGCGGGCCGCAGGTCTGCCACCGTGGCATGGAGCGCACCCGGTACGTCGCCGGTGGCTGCAAGACCGGCTCCGTTGCGTTCGACGGCGGTGAGAAACACCCTGGGGTGGCGATGCAGCCGCATGGCGCGCAGCATGTTGTCAAGCAGCTTGCCGCTGTCGCCTGCAAACGGATCGGCCGGGACGGGGCACTCCGTCACGATCAGCCAGCCAGAGCCGAGGCCCGCAGGCACCTGCGCCGGGTCGGTAGCCGGGTAGAGAAGGCGCGGGGGGTGCAGCACCAGCGCCGTGCTCTGAGACATGGCAGCGGTGCCGGTGGTCGCTGGCGCTGGCGTCACAACGGGCCGCGCCGGCATGGAAGCGGCAGATGGCTTGGCGGGCCTGAGGGGCGATGGCTCCGGATGCGTGGGCGCAGCGGCGGCGGCCACAGGTTCGCGAGCGGCATGGCCCGCACCCCAGACCGTGAGGCCCATCTCCTGCAGCATTGCGCGCTGGCGCTTGTCCAGATGAAGACTCATACGAACGGATGGGGTGGGAGGGTGAACAAAAGGATCATGCGCTTGCGTTCAAAGGGCCAGAGTCATCACCACGGCATCTTCGCGCTCACCGGCCGCGGCGGGGTAGTAGCGCTTGCGTTCGCCCACGCGTCGAAACCCATGGGTCAGATAGATGCTCTGGGCCCGTGTGTTGCTCTGGCGCACCTCAAGCCAGAGCCACTGCGCGCCCTGGCCACGGGACCACAGCGCCAGCGCCTCGAGCAGCATGCGCGCCCAGCCCTGGCCCTGGAACTCCGGCGCTACGGTGATGTTCAGCAGATGCACCTCGTCCACACCCATCATCGCCACAAAGTAGCCCAGCAGGTGCTCATCGGCCATCAGCAGCTGGACCTGGTAGCCCGATGCCATGGCATCGGTGAAATTACCACGCGTCCAGGGATGCGAATAAGCGCGATATTCCACGTCCAGCACGCGATCCAGCTCGGCCAGTGTCAGTGGCTGAAAGCGCGCTTCGGCAGGAGCGGCGGCAGACGCAGGGGTAGGAAGGGCGCTCATGCGGCAACAGGAAGCTTCAACGGTTCAGGCAGTTAAGAGTCCACGCGGGGCAGGCATGCCGCGCCAGGCCAGCGGGCGGCAAGCACGCACTCAGGCTCCCGGGGCGGTTGCAGCACGCAACGCGGCGCGCTCGGCCGTGGTGTACGCCACTTTATCGCGAATGTAGCGGGGCAGCGCGCCGCTGGCGGGCACGGCGCCTCCCGCATCCAGCAAGCCCGGGGCAAGCCGCAGCAGCGCAGCCGCCGTGGGCAGCACGTGGACATGGGTTGCGCCTGGGGCCAGTCTCCCGCGGTAGGGCGGTTGCGCGTTGCCTGCCACCGTCCAGCCCTCGGGTACCTGCACTTGCTCGGGGGAGGACAGGCCGAAATCGGTGTCGCTCACCCATCGCCCCAAGGCGGCCTGCCACTCGCAGCGGGCGTGGTAGACCTCGTCCATCCGCGCATCCAGCACGGCCACCACACGCTGCGCGCCGAATCGGTGGCGCGCGTCCTCGGCCACAGCCACCAGGGTATCGACGGGCAACACCGGGATACCCAGGCCGGCGCGGGCCCCAAAAGCCAGGCCCTGGGCCACGGCGCAGGCCGTGCGCAGCCCGGTGAAGGAGCCGGGGCCTCGGCCAAAGACGATAGCGTCCAGCGTCTCAAACGAGCATCCGGCCTGCGCCGTCAGGCTGCAGATGGTGGGAATCAGCGTGGCCGACGCCTGCGCGCCGCCGGGGCCCTGGTGCTCCCACACCGTTCCATCGTTGCCCTGGACGGCGATGGAGAGCATGTCGGTGCTGGTGTCAAAAGCGAGCAGGTTCATGGTGTGCAACAAGTGAATCCAAAAGCGCTAGGAGCCTGTCGGACTTGGAAATCGTCGGCTGCAAATCGACCGCAGCGGCCCATTTTTAACCGCCTTTTTGCCCCATAGCTCGGCTATGGGGCTGCAAATTCGGCAAAAACTGTCCTCGCTGGGCCCGATTTTCGCTTTCGACGCTCCAAGTCCGACAGGCTCCTAGGCCAACGGCTTGCAGGTTCAGCCCTGCACCCGACCGGTGGCAGCGGGCTCGCAGGCCGCTGCGGGCGGGGGCGCCTTGTTGCCACCGCGCAGCGCCCCCAGCAGGATGCCCGCCGTCACCAGCAGCAATCCGCCGAGCAGGTTCCAGTGCAAGGGCTCATCCAGAAACACCACCGCGCCCATGGCCGACAGGCCAGGCACCAGCGCCGTGATCATGGTGGATCGGACCGGGCCGAAGTGCTGGATCATGCGCGTGAAGCTGATGCCGGAAATGACCACCGAGCCACACCCCTGGAAGGCCAGGTGGAAGGCAATCTCGCCCCATGGGGCGTCTGCCAGACGGCTGGACAGGGCGCCCAGACCGGTCAGCAGTGCATAACCGGGCACATACACCAGGCATGCAAACGCCGTGATGGCAATGGTGGCCTGCACCGCATCGACCGCGTGGCGGCGCGCCAGAACGCTGTAGGCGGCCCAGCAGGACGCCGCCAGCATGAAGAGCAGGTCGCCTTTCCACACATCGCCACCGTCGAAGGCGCTCAGCAGGCTGCGCCCGCCCACCAGCAGATCACCCGCCACGATCAGCGCCAGCGCGGCGGCCCTCAGGGGGGTGATGTGGTCGCGCAGGAGCACGGCAGCCAAAAGCGCCGTCCACAACGGCAGGCTGCCCGGCATCAACACCGACGCATGAGTGGCCGGTGCATGAAAGAACCCCGCATAGGCCAGCATGGCGTAGAGCAGACCGCCAAACGTGCCGAGCAGTGCGGTGGTGCGCAGCGCCAAGGGTGAAACACCCAGCAGGCTCGAGGGCGCGGGCGCTGCGCCGGTGCGGATGGAATCACGCATGCGCCGCCGCACCAGCCACCAGCCCCAGGGCACCAGCACCAGGCTGGCCCCCACGATGCGCAGCAGGGCAATATCGAAGGGCCCGAGCGTATGCTGGGCCGAGGCGCGCGCAATGACGATGAACCCGGTCCAGATGGTGACGGTCACGATGGCCGCCAAAAGGCCCATGGCACGGGGAGACAAGCGCATGGCGTGATTATCGGGCGCCAGCACCAGCCGGGCGCACCAGCCGGGCGTGCGCGGCACCTACCCCCGTCAACGACTGAGCCGATCCTGGTGCAGCGAAGGCCCCGGGCGATAGACTCCGCGCCATGCAACTTGCCTTCTGTTTCCTGGCCCGCCACGGATCGCCCGTGGTCGCCGCACTGTGGGTGACCGCCCTGGCATGGGCCTGCACCAGCATCACCGGGCTGGCGCAGGCCCAGACGGCGGGGCCAGCCTCCGCAGCCCAGGCAGCGCTGCCAGCCGAGGTCGAGGCCGCGCTGGCCCGCGCAAAACTGCCCCGCGACGCGTTGGCCGTGATGGTGGTGGACGCGCAACCCGTGGGCCGTGTCGTGCCGCGTCTGGCCCATCGGGCGCAGGTGCCAGTCAATCCGGCATCGGTCATGAAGCTGGTGACCACCTATGCCGCGCTGGAGCAACTGGGCCCGGCCTATACCTGGAACACGCCCGTGTACCTCCAGGGCACCGTGCAGGACGGCAGCTTGCGCGGCAATGTCTATATCGAGGGCCGGGGCGATCCCAAGCTGGTGGTGGAGCGTCTGTGGATGCTGATGCGACGGCTGCGGGCTCTGGGCATCGAGGTGATCTTTGGCGACATCGTGCTGGACCGGTCGGCCTTTGACGTGCCCGAGCAGGACCCGGCCCGCTTCGATGGCGAGCCCCTGCGGCCCTACAACGCGGCGCCCGATGCGCTGCTGCTCAACTACAAGTCGTCGGTCATGACCTTTGTGCCCGATCCGGCCGCAGGCCTGGCGCGGATTCATTACGACCTCCCTCTGGCAGGCGTGCAGCGGCCGGGAACCGTGGCGCTGGCAGCCTCCGGGGCGGAGTGTGGTGACTGGCGCGCCGCGCTGCGCGCGGAACTGACCGATCCCGCCAGGGTGGTGTTTCAGGGGGTGTATCCAGCGGCCTGTGGCGAGCGGGTATGGCCCGTGGCTGCCCCCGATCCGCGCGGATTTGCCGCCCGCGCTGTGGAGGGTATGTGGCGCGAGCTGGGGGGCAAGCTCACCGGCAGCGTGCGCGACGGCAAGGTGCCGCAGGGGCTCAAGCCCGCGTTGGTGTTTACCTCACCCACGCTGGCCGAGGTGGTGCGCGATGTCAACAAGTTCAGCAACAACGTGATGGCACAGCAGGTGTTTCTGACGCTGGCGCTGCAAAAAAATGGCGTGGCAACGTTGGACGGTGCCCGCGACGTACTGCGCCAGTGGTGGCTGGCCCGCCTGGGCGATGCCGAGTTACCCCTGGCCGACAACGGCTCGGGGCTGAGCCGCGATGCCCGGCTGACGGCCCAGGCGCTGGCGCGCATGCTGCAGGTGGCATGGGCATCGCCCGTGATGCCCGAGCTGGTGGCATCGCTGCCGATCTCTGGCGTGGACGGTACCCTGCGCCGCAGCCAGAGCCGCGTCGGGACGGCCCACCTCAAGACCGGCAGTCTGCGCGATGTCATGGCCATCGCCGGCTACGTGCATGGCGCCAGTGGCCGCCGCTACGCGCTGGTGGCCGTGGTCAACCACCCGGCAGCCGGTGCGGCCCGGCCGGTGCTCGACAGCCTGGTTGACTGGGCGTACCGCGACCAGTGAGGCCGTTGATCCGCAGGCATAGCCATCCACCGCCGCATGCCACCAGCTGCATGCTTCATCGTCATTAAAGTTGTTTGGCCCATGCCCTTTTCAGATCTCGTAGGCTACGTTGCCGCCACCCTGACCACCTGCAGCTTCGTGCCGCAGGCCTGGCATACCTTCCGCACCCGTGACGTGAGCGGCATCTCGCTGGGCATGTACAGCGTGTTCACCGTTGGCGTCGCGCTGTGGCTGGCGTATGGGCTGGCCCTCAAGGCATGGCCGATCGTGATTGCCAATGCCATCACGCTCATGCTGGCCAGCGCCATCCTGGGCATGAAGCTGCTCTATGGCCCGCGCAAGCGCGACTGAGCCTGTGTTCCCCGAACGCAGCGGCTTTCATTCGGATGCTGTCGAAACTGTCGCACAGGTGTCTGGACGGGTGGTTGCTGCGCGTTGTCCCCTATGGACGGTACGGTGCGGCCGCGTTGTACCATCCGACGATTCATTTCTGACCTTAGGAATCCATCTATGACACTCTTGCGCCTGACCAGCGTGGCCGCAGCCGCGCTTTTGCTGGTGGCTTGCGGCGGTTCTGACGACCCGGCGCGCGGCTCGCTGATCGACCCGCCGGCCACATTGACCACCCTCACCGCCGCCCAGATTGACGCGGGGACGGCCAGCGGTGGCTTGCAGGGCATCACCGGCAAGGCCAGGTGCGATGTGAAGGTGGTCGCGCTCAATTACGTCACTCCGGGAGCCAAAAGCGGCGAAAGCAGCAACGCCTCGGGCGTGATGCTGGTGCCCGCCGGCAGTTGCACCGGCGCTACGGCTCTGGTGGCTTACGCCAAGGGCACAGACCTGCAAAAGCCCCGCACGCTGGCCAACCCGCAGGATGGCGAAACCTTCCTGCTGGCAGCCATGTACGCAGCGCAGGGCTATGCAGTGGTTGCCTCCGACTACCTGGGCTATGCCAAGTCCACGTATGGGTTCCACCCGTACCTGCATGCAGACTCTGAAGCCACCACGGTCATCGACTCGGTGCGCGCTGCGCGCAACGCCGCGGGCACCGTGGGCGCCAACCTCTCGGGCAAGGTCATGTTCGTCGGATACTCGCAGGGCGGCCACGCATCGATGGCGGCCCACCGTTCGGCCGAACGCGACTACGGAACCGAGTTCAACGTCGTTGCCGGCGCACATCTGGCAGGCCCGTACAACATGTCGGGCTCGCTCAGCCTCACCGATGCCATCGCCGGATACCAGTTCTTCGTACCCTTCCTGGTCACTGCGTGGCAAAAGGTGTACGGCAACATTTACACCGATGTCAATCAGGCCTTCAAGGCGCCCTATGCCAGCTACATCGAAACACTGCTGCCCAGCCCGACGCTGAATACCACCACGCTGGTGACCACCGGGCGCCTGCCGGGCGGCCCGGGCGTCACGCCCAACCAGGCGCGCGATGCCGTGTTCCAGTCTGCCTTTCTGCAGGGCGCTCAGACCAACGCCGCGCACCCGCTGACCGTGGCAGCGAAAAAGCAGGACCTGCTGGGATGGAGTCCAAAGTCCCGCTTGCTGCTGTGCGGCGGTGCCGGAGACCCGACGGTGCCTCCTGCGGTGCACCAGATTCCGATGAAGGCCGACTTTGACAGCCGCGGCCTGACCAATGTGGTTTCGGTGGATGTGGATGCGTTGGTGCAGTCCACGTTTGGCCCCGGGGGCAAGGCGCCCACCGACCCCACGTCGGCCGAGTTTGCAACCTACTACGGCAGCTACCACGGGACGTACGAGCCACCGTTTTGCCACGTCCAGGCGCGGTGGTTGTTCGATATGGTCAAGTGATCACCATGCCGCGCAGCCGATGCGGGCGCGTGTCCCTCGGTGTTCTTGCCGGGGGGGTACGGGTCTGATGCGTGTCTGCCCGGGATCAAAAAAAGCCGACCCCAGGTCGGCTTTTTTGTGGCCGCACCCGAGGGGATGCGGCAGGGCCTGTTAAGACTACCAGCGGGCCCGCAGGCGGTTGTAGGCGTAGGTGCCAAACTGGCGCTGTGCCGACGGCGTGAGGTACACGCTGTCGGCAAACACGTAGGCCGCAGGGTTGGCATTGGGCAGCAGGGTCGAGCCGGTGCAGAGCAACGAATTGAGTTGCCCTGCGCCAATGCCGATGCCATTGCCCGCATCGACCGAGGTGCACACGGCTGCGGTGGCGTTGCTGAAGCCGAAGTTGCCGGGCGTGCTGGTGTACAGGTTCACGTAATAGGCCAGGTCCACGTACAGCACGTTGGCACCGAGGTCCACGGTGTTCACCAGAAGGCCTTCGTTGAAGCGGCTGCTGGCGGTGGAGAGCAGGGACTCGCGGGCGATGGCCTTGGCCCAGGGGGTTTTGCCCAGGTCGTACGTGCCGGTGACGACCACGTACTTGGCGCCCGCGTTGACCAGGCGGCGCACCTGCGCGGCCAGGTCTTCGCCGGCCTTGCGGGCGGCGGCAGTCATCTGGGCCTCGGTCTGGGTGCCTGCGTTCACGGCTGCCATGCCAGCAATCACGTCGCTCGCTCCGCCCGTGATGAACACGACATCATTGCCCGTGAAGTTGCCGCTGGCCAGAAACGTGCTGATCTGTTCGGTCACGGTGGGCGAGGCGGCATTGCCTGCGGCGTCCGGCTTGGCACTGACGCGCGCATTCCCTACGGCATAGCTCAGACCACCTGCCGAGGCCGCGGCCAGGGGCTTGCCGTAGCTGGCTGCCACCTGCAGTGTCCAGTTGTTCACGCTGCCGTCGTTGACGGTGTAGCGCGAGCCGTTTTGTCCCACATCGCTCAACGCATCACCGAACGCGATGAAGCGCTGGGGCGAGATGGCCGATTCGGTGGTGCTTGACCCGCAAGCCGCAAGCAACGCGGCTGATGCACATGCGGCGACCACAACGGTACGACGCATCCAATTTGCTGCCATGTGTAATTCTCCAGAAACGAGCCAGCTAGTTTAACGAGGCCATGCGTGGCCATGTAAAGCAGCGCGCACCAGCGGCGCGGCCACGGGCGTGGGGCGCATGGGGGCGGGCCTGCAGGGTGTGCTCGGCTTACGCGGCTGCGGCGCGCTGCAGGCGGTCGCGCACGCCTTCCCATTCTGGCGAGGCGGGCGGTGTTTCAACCCAGATCAGCTTTACCCCCTGCTCGTCAAAGCCGCGCAGCACGGCAAAGAGCTGTTGCGCGGTGGCGGCGGCGTCATCAGGCATGCGGCGCAGCACCAGCCGGGCCGATGGGGTGCGCAGTGCGGCCCGGGAGTACACGGCAATGTGGGCCGCCTCTGCGCCCAGCAGGTCCAGGCCGGTCTGCAGCGATTTGGCGTCCATCAGGCGCACCTTGGCCTGGGGGGCGTAGTGGGCCTGCAGGGTGCCCGATGCGCGCGGGCTCTGGCTGGACAGGTCGTCCCGCGACACAGGTGCGATGCCGCAGGCTTGCTGGATTTGCGCGCGCGAGATACCCCCGGGGCGCAGCAGCACCGGAACACCCCGGGTGCAATCCACGATGGTGCTCTCGATGCCCACTTCGCAGGGGCCGCCGTCCAGCACCAGCAGGCCATCACCCAGCTCCTGCTGCACATGCAGCGCCGTGGTGGGGCTGACGCGGCCAAACCGGTTGGCGCTGGGCGCGGCCACACCCCAGACGGGCGCATCGCCGGGCACGGCGGCATCGGCAGGCGCTGCGCACGCGGTCAGCAGGGCATGCGCCACCGGGTGCGCCGGGCAGCGCAGGCCTATGCTGTCCTGCCCACCGGCAGCCGCCGTGGCAATGCCGGGAAGGCGGGGCAGGATGAGGGTGAGCGGCCCGGGCCAGAACGCATCGACCAGCCGGCGTGCAAAGGCGGGCACCTCGCGCGAGAAACGGTCTATGCCCGACGCATCAGCCACATGCACGATGAGCGGATGGTCGCTGGGACGCCCCTTGGCAGAAAAGACCAGCGCCACGGCGGCGTCGCTGCCCGCGTCGGCGGCCAGGCCGTACACCGTTTCGGTGGGCATGCCCACCAGCCCACCACCGCGCAGGGCGCGTGCTGCGGCGGCGATGGAGCCAGGCTGTGTGCCGTCCAGAATCATGTGCGCCACCCGATTCAGAACGGGGCAACGCCTAGCAGGGCGGCGGCCTGCAGCGCCGTGGCGCGCGCGGCCCCCGGCGTGGCAGCGGTGATGTTCAGGTGGCCCATCTTGCGGCCCCGCTTGGCCTCGCGCTTGCCGTACAGGTGCAGGTGGGTGCCCGGCAGGGCGAGCACCTTGGCCCAGGCAGGGGTCTGCGCCGTATCGCCATGGGCAAACCACAGATCCCCCAGCAGGTTGAGCATGACGGCCGCGCTGTGCTGGCGCGGTGGCGTGAGCGGCAGGCCCGCCATCGTGCGCACCTGCAGCTCAAACTGCGACACGTCGCAGGCATCTTGGCTGTAGTGGCCGCTGTTGTGCGGACGTGGAGCTATCTCGTTGACCACCAGGCTGCCGTCTTGCAGCACGAAAAATTCCACACACAGCACGCCCACGTACTGGAGACCTTCTGCTACAGATTTGGAAGCATCTATCGCTTGTGTGGCAAGCGCGGGTGGCATATTTTCTTCATAAACCTCGGTCACGGCCAGGATGCCGTCGCGGTGCAGGTTGCGCTGCACCGGCAGATGCACCATGGCGCCATCGGCCCCGCGCGCCACGATGACGGAGCACTCGAGCTGCAGCGGCAGCATCTTCTCCAGCACGCAGGGCACCCGGCCCACGGCTTCCCAGGCAGCGGCCAGGTCGGCGGCGGTTTTCACCCGCACCTGGCCCTTGCCGTCGTAGCCCATGCGGGCGGTCTTGAGGATGCCGGGCAGCAGTTCGGGCGAGACGGCGGCAAGCTGCTGGCCCGTTTCGATCACGGCATGGGGGGCGCAGGGCACGCCGCAGGCCACGAAGTGGGCTTTCTCGCGCGCGCGGTCTTGCGCCACCGACACGGCGCTGGCGGCGGGCGATACCGGGCGCTGCCGGGCCAGCGCGGCCAGCGCGGCGGCGGGCACGTTTTCGAACTCGGTCGTCACCGCATCGGCCACGCGGGCCAGTTCGGCCAGACCGGCGGGGTCTTCGTAGCCGGTCTGGATGTGGTGATGGCTCACCAGCCCGGCCGGGCTGGTGGGGTCGGCATCGAGCACAGCCGTGAAGTAGCCCATGGCCTGCGCCTGGTGCACGAACATGCGGCCGAGCTGGCCACCGCCGAGCACACCCAGCGTCGATCCTGGAAGGAGGGGCGTGAGCGCTTCGGTCATGCGGCGGGGGGCAAGGTCATGTCGCGTGCTGCCTGCGTCTGCTCGGCGCGGAAGGCTTCGAGGCGCTGGCGCAGCGCGGGGCTTTCGTTGGCCAGCAGCGCCACCGCAAACAGGGCCGCGTTGGAGGCACCGGCCGTGCCGATGGCAAAGGTGGCCACCGGAATGCCCTTGGGCATCTGCACGATGGAGTGCAGCGAATCCACGCCTTGCAGGTGGCGGCTGGCCACCGGCACGCCCAGCACGGGCACGCTGGTCTTGGCTGCGATCATGCCCGGCAGATGCGCCGCACCCCCGGCCCCGGCGATGATGGCCTTCAGGCCCCGGGCGGCTGCGGCCTCGGCGTAGGCGAACATGTCATCGGGCATGCGGTGGGCCGACACGACGCGGGCCTCATGAGCGATGCCGAACTGCTCGAGGATGTGCACTGCATGCTGCATGGTGTCCCAGTCGCTGCTGGAACCCATGACCACGCCGATCTGGATGGGTTTCATGGTGTGTGGGGTGGCGCTGGCCGGGGCCCAAGGCCCGCTGGCGCGGTGGGTAGAACCCGTAATTTTACGTTTTGCGTTCGCGCGGCCTCCAGCGCCACCGGGCGATGGGCGAAAATGGCGGCCACGCTTCACAGGACTGCGCCCGAACCATCATGATTGACGTCACCGTAGAGAATTTTGAAGACGAGGTCGTTGCCGCCTCGATGAACGTGCCCGTGCTGGTCGATTTCTGGGCCCCGTGGTGCGGCCCGTGCAAGTCGCTCGGCCCGGTGCTGGAAAAACTCGAAACCGAGTACGCGGGCCGCTTCAAGCTGGCCAAGATCGACTCTGACCAGGAGCAGCAGATCGCCAGCATGTTCGGCATCCGCAGCATTCCCACCTGTGTGTTGCTCATGGAAGGCCGGCCCGTGGACGGCTTCATGGGCGCCCTGCCCGAAGGCCAGGTACGCGCCTTCCTGGACAAGCACATTCCCTCGGCCGAGGCCATCGAGTCCGGCATCGAGGAAGACGACGCGATGCAAGCGCTGTCGTCGGGGGATGCAGACACCGCGCTGGAGAAGCTGCAGCACGCGGTGGCGACCGACCCGGGCAATGACGACGCCCGTTTTGACTACGTCAAGCTGCTGCTGCAGCTGGGGCACGACGACGACGCCAAGGTCGCTTTTGCGCCAGTGATTGCCAAGGCAGCCGGCTCGCTGCGCCTGGGTGCGCTCAAGACCTGGATGGATGCTATTGATTTTGTAGCTTCCAGCGCTTCAGGGGCAGGCGTAGAGGCCGAATTTGATACCAAAATTGCCGCCAACAAACGCGACTTTGACGCACGCTACGCCCGCGCCCGCCTGCTGATGGTGCAGCAGCGCTGGACCGAGGCCATGGACGAGTTGCTGGAGATCCTGATGCGCGACAAGGCTTGGGGCGAAGAGGCGGCCCGCAAGACCTATGTGTCGATCCTGGAGATCATCGAGCCGCCCAAGGTCAAGGTCGCCGAGGGGCAGATCCCGCCCGAAGACCCGGTGGTGGCAAGCTACCGCCGCCGCCTCAGCTCGGTGGTGCTGAGTTGACCGCGTTGCTGCCGTAGCGGCTCAGGGCACTAGCCCATCAGCCGATCCAGCGCCTCGCGGTACTTGGCGGCGGTTTTTTCGATCACCTCGCGCGGCAGGCGCGGCGCGGGCGCGGTTTTGTCCCAGGGCTTGCCGGCAATCTGCGCCTGCTCCAGCCAGTCGCGCACAAACTGCTTGTCGTAGCTGGGTGGATTCTCGCCACGGGCCAGCGCGTCGGCATAGCCCTCCACAGGCCAGTAGCGTGAGCTGTCCGGGGTCAGCACCTCGTCCATCAGCACCAGCGTGCCGTCGGGCGCAAGGCCAAACTCGAACTTCGTGTCGGCAATGATCATGCCCTTGGCGAGGGCCATCTCGGCTGCGGCCTTGTAGATGGCGATGCTCAGGTCGCGGATGCGGGTGGCCAGGTCGGCACCGATCATGTCCACGGTCTGCTCGAATGTGATGTTCTCATCGTGCTCGCCGACGGCGGCCTTGGCTGCAGGGGTGTAGATGGGTTCTGGCAGCCTGGCTGCGTTGGTGAGGCCGGCAGGCAGCGGCACACCGCAGACGGACTGCGACTGCTGGTACTCCTTCCAGCCGCTGCCCGCCAGGTAGCCGCGCACCACCGCCTCGACCGGAATCGGCTTGAGCCGCCGCACCAGCATCGAACGGCCGCGCACCTGGGCGGCTTCTGCGGGGCTCACCACGCTTTCAGGGGCATCGCCGGTGAGGTGGTTGGGGCACAGGTGGCCGAGCTTGTCGAACCAGAACAGCGCCATCTGCGTGAGCAGCTCGCCCTTGCCCGGAATCGGCTCGCCCATGATGACGTCAAAGGCCGACAGGCGGTCGCTGGCCACCATCAGGATCCGGTCTTCGCCCACGGCGTAGTTGTCGCGCACCTTGCCCCGCGCCAGCAGGGGCAGGGAGGTCAGGGCAGAGGTGTGCAGGGCGGGGGAGCTTGGCTGGTTCATGGTGTGGGTGTGGGCAGTCGGAGTCCGCCGCGTTCTGGCCTGTAGGGCGGTATCGTGCCGGGGCAGCACCCCGCGCAAGGTAAGAATTTTACGCGGTGCCCCACTTTGTTCCGGGCCGCCCGCTGCACGATCGCGTGCATTGCGGCACACTGCGCTGCTTTGTTGCTTGCGTCCGCCGCCGGGCGGCTTCCTGTGCCCCACACCACGTCCGATTCGTCCCGCCCCGCGCCTGTGTCTGCGCCGGATCCGGGCCTGCAGCGCCGCGAGCTCTGGCTGCTGATCACGCTCGCTGGCGTGCAGTTCACGCACATCCTTGATTTCATGATCATGATGCCGCTGGGGCCGCAGTTCACCCGGCTGTTTGGCATCAGCGACGCGCAGTTTGGCTTGCTGGTGTCGGCCTACACGCTGGCCGCGGGCGCCTCGGGCCTGCTGGCGTCCACCTACATCGACCGCTTTGGCCGCAAGCGGCTGCTGCTGGTGCTTTACTCGCTGTTCGGTCTGGCCACACTGGCCTGCGGGCTCGCCCCGACGTACGGCTCGCTGATGGTCGCGCGCGTGCTGGCCGGTTTCTTTGGCGGGGTGTTGTCGGCCATGTCGCAGACCATCGTGGCCGACGTGGTGCCGTTTGAACGGCGGGGCCAGGCCATGGGGATCGTGATGACGTCGTTTTCGTTGTCCACCGTGGCCGGGGTGCCGTTGGGGCTGCTGCTGGCCCAGTGGGGCAGTTGGCACACACCGTTTTTTGCCATTGCCGCCATGGTCGGCATCCTGGCCGTGGTGGCGGCGCGCACCATGCCCACGCTGTCGGCGCATGTGCATGCGGCCTCGGGCCGCTCCGCCATCCAGGGCATCCTGCAGGTGCTGGCCGATGCCAACCATCGCTGGGCGTTTGTGTTCACCGCGCTGCTGATGTTCACCGGGTTTACGGTGATTCCGTACATCACCATTTACTTGCAGACCAATGCAGGGGTGCGCGCCGAGCAGATCCCGCTGGTCTATCTGTGCGGCGGCGTGACGACGCTCTTCACGGCACGCCTGTTCGGACGCCTGACCGACCGCTACGGCAAGGTCCAGACCTTCAGAGCGCTGGCGCTGGGTGCAGCGCCCTGCCTGCTGGGGATCACCCTGGTGGCAGGCCATCCGCTGTGGGTGGTCCTGATCGTCTCCACGCTGATGTTTGCGATCGTCAGCGGACGCATGATTCCGGGCATGTCCATCGTTGCATCGGCCGCCCAGCCGCAACTGCGCGGCACATTCATGACGCTCAATGCGTCGGTGCAGTCAGCCTCGATGGGCGTGGCCTCGGTGGTGGGTGGCCTGGTCATCAGCCGCGATGCACAGGGGCTGATGCAGGGCTACTGGATGTGCGCCGTGTTGGGCATTGCGGGGAGCCTGTTGTCGATGCTTGCCGTCGCACAACTGCACATGCACGGGGGCCCGGCCAGGCCGCGCTAGAGCCCGTCGGACTTGGAGCGTCGAAAGCGAGAATCGGCCCCAGCGAGGACAGGTTTTGCCTAATTTGCAGCCCCATAGCCGAGCTATGGGGCAAAAAGGCGGTGCTGTCGAAGAGCGGCGAAGGCAAAAAATGGACCGCTGCGGTCGATTTGCAGCCGACGACTTCCAAGTCCGACAGGCTCCTAGGCGCGAAGTCGGCACAAGCCGCGGTCCTCGGTCGCTTTCGGGATTGCGCTCGCTCGGGTGCTACCGCACCCCGACCGGCATAACCCAGCAATAAGTGACGGTTTGGGATTGCTTTTCGCCGGTGGCGGGGGCATAGTGAAGCCAAGCCAGCAGTTTGTTGAAAAAGTTAAGAGATTTCCCCGGGCCATTCCTCGACCAAAGGATGGCTTTTTTCCACCGAGAGCCAAAGGAGACCACTTTATGAATTTGACGATCAGCGGGCATCACCTCGAAGTCACTCCAGCCTTGCGCAGCTATGTCAAGACCAAGCTGGAAAGAGTCACCCGGCATTTCGACCAGCTGGTGGATATCAAGGTTCTGCTCACGGTGGAAAAGCAAAAGGAAAAAGAAAAGCGACAGCGGGCGGAGTGCAACATCCACGTCAAGGGCAGCGACCTGTTTGCAGAAAGTTCCCATTCAGATCTTTACGCCGCAGTGGACGAGCTGATCGACAAGATGGATCGCCAGGTCGTGCGCCACAAGGATCGTTTGCAAGACCACCATCACGAAGCAGCCAAGCGCGACATGCACGTCTGATGCGCCGGCCCTGAGCCCGGCCCGCAACCGCCCTGACAGGCGGTTTTTTGTTGCCTGATGTGCCGGCATCAGGGTTTTCGCCAACATGTGCATAATCGCGAATCCCGACCATGAACCGACTTGCCTCCATCCTGCCTTCCGCTCAAGTGCTTGTGAGTGTGGACGCCACCAGCAAGAAGCGTGCTTTTGAAGAGGCCGGTTTGCTGTTCGAGAGCCAGCACGGCCTCTCGCGCGCACTCATCACTGACAGCCTTTTCGCACGCGAACGCCTGGGCTCCACCGGGCTGGGCCACGGCGTGGCCATTCCGCATGGCCGCATCAAGGGCCTCAAAGCCCCGATGGCCGCGGTGTTCCAGTTGGTCAATCCGATCGGCTTTGACGCGCCGGACGAGCTGCCCGTCGGCCTGCTGATCTTTTTGCTGGTGCCGGAGGCGGCCACGCAAAAGCACCTGGAAATCCTGTCAGAGATTGCCGAGCTGCTCAGCGATGCAACCCTGCGCGAGAAGCTCAAGGCCTGCGGAAATGCGGCCGAATTGCACGGCATGATTGCCGGCTGGCAGTCCACCCAGGCTGCCTGACCGGCTTGAATCTGGTTCAACCCGCAGCCGCTGCCCCCAGCCGTGAAGCCCAATGTTGTCAGTGCCGATGTCCTCTTTGAGGAATTTCGCGGGCTACTGAAATGGGAGTGGGTGGCCGGCCTGGGCGCCTCCGAGCGGCGCTTCGATGAGGTCGCCGTGCGGTCGGCCCGCTCCGGCGCTGACCTGGTGGGTTACCTCAACTACATCCACCCGTATCGGGTCCAGATCCTCGGCGAGCGGGAAATCGCCTACCTGAGCAGCGCCTCATCCGAGGACTGCAAGCGCCGCGTCTCCCGCATCGTCACGCTGGAGCCGCCGGTGCTGGTGCTGGCCGACGGCCAGGTGGCGCCCGATGAGCTGGTGTCGATGTGCGAGCGGGCGCAGATCCCGATGTTCGCCACGCACGAGTCGTCGGCGTTTGTCATCGACGTGCTGCGCACCTACCTGTCCAAGCACTTCGCCGACCGCCTCACGGTGCATGGCGTGTTCATGGACATCCTGGGGCTGGGCGTGCTCATCACGGGCGAATCGGGCCTGGGCAAGAGCGAGCTGGGGCTGGAACTGATCTCGCGTGGCAATGGTCTGGTGGCCGACGATGCCGTGGATCTGTACCGCATCAACCAGACCACCATCGAAGGCAGGTGCCCCGAACTGCTGCAAAACCTGCTGGAGGTGCGCGGCATTGGCCTGCTGGATATCCGGGCCATCTTCGGCGAGACAGCCGTGCGCCGCAAGATGCGCCTGAAGCTCATCGTGCATCTGGTTCGCAAAGAGACACTGGAGCGCGAATACGAGCGTCTGCCCTACGAGCCGCTCACGCAGGATGTGCTGGGCGTGCCGGTGCTCAAGGTGGTCATTCAGGTGGTGGCCGGCCGCAACATCGCTGTGCTGGTCGAGGCCGCCGTGCGCAACACCATCTTGCAACTGCGCGGTATTGATACCTATCAGGAATTTGTAGAGCGGCACCGCCGCGTCATGGATCGCGACACCGGCGGCTGAGGTTTGCCCACCAGCGGGGGACCCGGTTGGCGAGCGACCCGGGGGCGCCCCTTCCTCAGGGGGAAGGCGCGCAGCGCCTCAGGGCGAGCCTATTTGCTTGCACAGCTTGCACACTGGCCGTACAGCGCCATGGTGTGGTCCTGCACCCGCCAGCCTTTTGCCGCAGCAACCTCCTGCTGGCGTTTTTCGATGTCAGCGTCGTAAAACTCTTCCACCTTGCCACAAGATGTGCAGATGAAGTGGTCGTGGTGTTGCCCCTCGTCGAGCTCGTACACCGCCTTGCCGCTCTCGAAATTGCTGCGAATCAAAATGCCCGCCTGCTCAAATTGCGTGAGCACCCGGTACACCGTGGCCAGCCCGATGTCCGAGCGATCTTCCAGCAGCACGCGAAACACATCCTCAGCCGTCATGTGCCGCTGAGCGCTTTTTTGGAAGAGCTCCATGATCTTCAGGCGCGGCAGGGTGGCCTTCAGGCCGGTGCTCTTGAGTTCGTCAATGTTGGTCATGGCATGCGCCTTCGGGGACTGCCCCGTTGCGAAGTCGTCGGGCCCGGTTCGCGCAGCGGCCCCCTGGCGTCCTGAGGACACTCTGCATCCTCGCGAGGGTGAGGCACAGCTGCGTTAGGGGCTGCCGCTACAATGGTTCGATCATATCCTCAGCCCTTTGACCCATGTCCGTTCAAGCCCGTTGCAGCACCCGTGTGGCGCTGACCCTGATGATCTGCGCCAGCATGATCGCTCTGGCCGGATGCAGCAGCGTCCAGGGCGCCTCTGACCGCATTGCCGGCATCGTCAAGCCGTACAGGGTAGATGTGGTGCAGGGCAATTTCGTGTCCAGCGAGCAGGTCGCCGCGCTCCAGCCCGGCATGGGCCGCCAGCAGGTGCGCGAGATCCTCGGCACGCCGCTGGTCTCGAGCCTGTTCCATGCCGACCGCTGGGAATACGTGTTCACGCTCAAACGCCCCGGCGAGCCCCTGCAGACGCGCAAGCTCACGGTGTTCTTCAAGGGCGACCTGATGGACCGTGCCGAGGGCGACGACATGCCCTCTGAAACCGAGTTTGTGGCTTCGCTGGGCAAGCGCAGCGGCAGTGTCAAGGTGCCGGCGCTGGAGGCCACCCCAGAGCAGCTCGCGAGGTTCCCGGCCCCCGCCCAGTCGGCGGCTGCACCCGCAGCGCTGGAGCCTGCGCCCACCAGTTATCCGCCGCTGGAAGCGCCGATGCGCTGACGGTTGGCCTGCTGTCGGCCCCGGCATCCGCTGGCGGCCATAGCACTTTCGTTACAGGACTCTCATGAACGGCACCACTTCGTCTGCCCTTGATTCACCCCCATCCCTTGTCCGTTGCCGTGTTGCCATTGCCGGAGCCTCCGGCCGCATGGGCCGCATGCTCATCGAAGCGCTTCGCGACAGCGACGACTGCGTGCTGGCCGGTGCCCTGGACCTGCCCTCCAGCCCCGCCGTGGGCTCGGACGCCACCGCCTTCCTGGGTCACGCCAGCGGCGTGGCCATCACTGCCGACTTGGAAGCGGGCCTGGCCAACGCCGACGTGCTGATCGACTTCACCCGCCCCGAGGGCACTCTGGCCCACCTGGCCGTGTGCAGCCGGCTGGGCGTGAAAGCCGTGATCGGCACCACCGGCTTCAGCGATGCCCAGAAAGCCGAGATTGCGGCCCACGCGCAGCGCACGGCCATCGTCATGGCGCCCAACATGAGCGTGGGCGTGAACGTCACCCTCAAGCTGCTGCAGATGGCGGCCCAGGCCATGGCCACCGGGTACGACATCGAGATCATCGAGGCCCACCACCGCCACAAGGTGGACGCGCCATCGGGCACCGCCCTCAAGATGGGCGAGGTGATCGCCCAGGCCATGGGCCGCGACCTCAAGGAGTGCGCGGTGTACGAGCGCTACGGCCACACCGGCGAGCGCGACCCGTCAAGCATCGGCTTTGCCACCATCCGCGGTGGCGACATCGTGGGCGACCACACCGTGCTGTTTGCGGGCATCGGCGAGCGCATCGAGATCACGCACAAGTCGTCCAGCCGCGCCACCTATGCCCAGGGCAGCCTGCGCGCCGTGCGTTTCCTGGCAGGGCACCGCACCGGCATGTTCGACATGTTCGACGTGCTGGGCCTGCAGTGAAACGCCCCGCTGTGGCGCGATGCGCCGTCACCCATATCCCGCATGGCTGCGCCACGCGGGAAGGCGGACACCGCGAGCGCGCCGGGGCGGCCCAGGCGCCGGGGGCGCATTCGATAGGGGTTTGATCCATGGACATTCTCCACTGGTGGCGCCAGGGCGATGCCGTCACGCAGGCCACGGCCGTGTTGCTGTTGGCGATGTCGGTCGCCAGTTGGGTGGTGATCCTCTGGAAGCTGCGCGCCATGCGCCATGCCAGCGTGGATGTGCAGCGATGCACGGCCGCCTTCTGGCAGGCCCCATCGCTGGAACTGGCGCGGCAGCGATTGCAGTCATTTGACCGGCAAGCGCTTGTCCTGCCTCTGGTAGTTGCTGCACATTCGATAGCAAATGGGCGATGGACCTCGGCAGCCGCTCCCAGCCTGGCTGGCGCTGGCAGCCTTCAGCAGCAGCTCACGCGGGTGCTGCGCGACGCTTTGCACGGCGTGCTGGGCCAATTGCAGTTTGGGCAGGTACTGCTGGCCACGGTGGGTTCCACCGCGCCATTCGTGGGTCTGCTGGGCACCGTCTGGGGCATCTACCACGCGCTCACGGCCATCGCCGGGGCCGGCCAAATCACCATCGACCGCGTCTCGGGCCCGGTGGGTGAAGCACTGGTGATGACGGCTGCGGGTCTGGCCGTGGCCATACCGGCCGTGCTGGCGTACAACGTGTTCGGCCGCCTGATCGGGCGCGTGGAAGCCGACCTGGAAGGCTTTGCGCTGGACCTGCGCGAACTGCTCGTCGACACCGCAGCCCGTGGCGGCGATGCGGCGGCCGGGGCCGATCAACAGCGCGGTGGGATATGAGTTTCGGCCGGCTGGAACGCACCACGGGCCCCCAGCCCATGAGCGACATCAACATGACCCCCCTGGTGGACGTGATGTTGGTGCTGGTGGTGATCTTCATCCTCACCGCCCCGCTGCTCAGCAGCTCGATCCGGCTGGACCTTCCGCGCGCCGAGGGCGGCTCTGCGGGCTCCACTCCCCAGGCCGTGACGGTGGTGGTCGATGCACAAGGCCAGGCGTATCTCGATGACCAGCCACTGGCGCAAGCCGCCCTGGCCGAGCGGCTGCGCCGCATCGGCGCGAAGCAGCCCGACACCGAACTGCAACTGCGCGCCGACGCGGGCGTGCCCTATGGCCGCGTGGTCGAGGTCATGGACGCCGCGCACCGCGCAGGCCTGGCCCGCATCGGGTTTGTCACCGAGCCCGCACGGGCATCGACATCGGTCAGCCCCGCGCCGACCTCTGCCTCGCCGCCCGCAG
>NZ_JBKDRI010000160.1:0-7483 GCF_046341535.1 Acidovorax sp.
AGATCGAGTTCAGTTTGTTCGGTACAGTTTGGATTCGGCATGGCTCGCTCGTTCATCAAGTTTCTACACCTCGATAAACGCGCACTCAAAGGGCCATGCCGTCATCGTTTTTACGGAGGACGGTGAAATATCCGGGCTAGAAAAGCAACGCCGCAGACTGCCCGAGCCCGCGCCAACGCAGACCGTGGGGAGTGATGCAGAGGCTCTCTGGCGGCAATGAAGGGGTTCCCGTCGGGATCCATGGGGCCAGCGGGAGCGTCCGACCTCCACCGTCCATCGAGCCCAATCGATTGCCAACACATCGCAACCAGCGATTGAACCCATCGCGATCACCTCTGATCTGAATCGGGCAACCGTGCAGAGGCAGGCGACTGCGCATCGCTGCCATGCACCTGGGCAAAGGTCAGGATGACCTCGCGGATCAGCTTGCGCTGCGGGGGCGGCAGCTGCAAAAACGCGTCAAACGTCTCGCGCTCCAGGTAGCCCACTCCCTCCGCCCAACGCTGCTGGTGCTCCCGAACCGATTTGCGCACCGCGCCACCAAAGCGCAGAACGTCGGGTTCGACCTTGAGCACCCCGGCCAGCACGATCAACTTGTCCTGCGCCGGAATGGACTCGCCACGCAACCAGCGCGACACCGCCTGAAATGTGACCGACCGCCCCCAGTAGTTGGCATTGAACAGATTGAGCAGCACGGCCGGGCGCGGCTCCAGCCCCGCATCACGCATGGCCGCTTGCAGACGTTCGGCAAATTTCAGCTTCTGATCCATGCCGAAACGTTAAATTTCGGTTGAATTTGCACTGAACTTTGTGTTGTACGATCAATTGAATTATTCATTCAACTATCGATTGAATCGGCTGCCGTCAGGCACCGCTGCGCACAACACTCCATGCCCAAGTCCCTGCTTGAACAACTCCCCGAGATCGTGGCCCAGGGCCGCAAGGAAGCCGAAAAAATCCTGGAGGGCATCGAAAGCCGCCACCGCGTGAGCCTGCAAACCCGTGAGGTGGTGCTGCCTGCCAAAGACACCGCCGCCACCGACTGGATCACTGCCCAGGCCCGCGCCGACCGGCGTGAAGTGTTTGCGCCGGGGCAAGGCAGCCTGCTGCCAAATGCACAGCCACTGCGGGGGGCCGCTCCCGTTCGCCCGGAGCCTGTCGAAGGGCAGCCCTGGGCCAACCGCCTGATCTACGGCGACAACCTGCTGGCCATGGCCGCCCTGCTGGCGGGTGACGACACCACGCCCGGCCTGCGCGGCAAGGTGGATTTGATCTACATCGACCCGCCGTTTGACAGCAAGGCCGACTACCGCACCAAGGTCACGCTACCGGGCTTGGAGCTGGAGCAAAAGCCCACGGTGATTGAGCAGTTTGCGTATTCCGATACGTGGAGCGATGGCACAGCGTCGTACCTGGCCATGATCACGCCGCGCCTGATCCTGATGCGGGAGCTGCTGGCGGATACCGGCTCCATCTATGTGCATCTGGATTGGCATGTGGGGCATTACGTGAAGCTGGTGTTGGATGAGATATTTGGGAAGCGAAACCTGTTGAACGAAGTGGTTTGGATGAAGACGAAACCAAAAGGCGGAACCCCAACTGGTAGCGTTCATGACACCATGTACTGGTTTGCGAAAAACGCAGACCTTGCGAGGGTGAACTTCGTCTACAGGGACCATTCTCCTGAATATGTCGAAAAGACCTACAAGTATTCAGATGAAGGTGGCCGATACGGTCTTGTCACTTTGGATGCACCCGGGCCAGGACCAAGTCGACGTTTTGGTGAGAGGGAAATTCCACCTCCGACGGGTAGACATTGGGCATGGACGCAAGATCGAATCAACGAGCAATTCAAGCTGGGAAATGTTGTTGTAGGACCGCAGGGTGCTGTTTATCAAAAGCGCTATTTAGACAAAACAGATGGCCAAGTCGTGGGTAGTCTGTGGATCGACGAAGATGTACGAATCGGTCTTATGGATTCGAGCAAAGAAGCAGTTGGCTACGACACTCAAAAACCAGAACGCCTCTTACAAAGAGTAGTTCAATCGGCCACATCACCTGACGCATTGATCGCAGATTTTTTTGCTGGCTCCGGCACCACAGCCGCCGTTGCCGAAAAACTAGGTCGCCGCTGGATCACCACCGACCTGGGCAAACCGGCCTGCATGATCATGCGCAAGCGCCTGATCGACCTGGAGGCCAAGCCCTTCCTGTACCAAGCCATTGGCGACTACCAGGTAGAAGCCGCCAAGGCCACGCTGGGCCGCGACTTCCGCATGGGCGACCTGTCGCACATCGTGCTCTCGCTCTACGGCGCGCTGCCACTGCCTGCGGATGTGAACCCGCAGCGCAACCTGGGCCAGATTGCGGGCGTGGAGTTGGGCGAAGGTCATGGCAAAAGGCGGGGCAGCAAAACGCTGGTGCTGGCCGACTCGCCCAACAAGCTCACCGGCATGGCCACGCTCAAAAAGGCCATTGCCCAGCGCGACAACCTGCTGGGCGGCTGGGACCGCGTGGTGGTGCTGGGCTGGAACTTTGAGCCCAGCATTGGCGAGACCATCACCGCGCTGAACGACTCGCGCCTGGAAGTGCTGGTGATTCCGCCCGACCTGATGGACCGGCTCAAGAAAAAGGGCGGCATCGACAAGCTGCGCGGGCAGGTGCGCTTTTCGTCGCTGCAGTACCTGACGATCCATCCGATCACACGCCAGGCTTCGACAAGCTCAGCCCGAACGGATGGGGTGGCAGGTGGGGTGGCACAAGAGACGCTGACCGTGCAGCTCAAGAACTACGTGCTGCTCTCACCCGAGGCCATCAACCTCGACGATGCCAACCGCATCAAGCTGCAGCAGATTGCCAATGCCGAGCCGCTGGCCCTCATCGAATACTGGGCGGTGGACCCGGACTATGACGGCAAGGTGTTCCGCTCGGTGTGGCAGGACTACCGGGGCAACACGGCGAACGATGCCGACGCGCTGCGTGTGGTGACGACGGCGACCGTTACTGCGCCCGCAAAACCCATAGGCCCCTCTGGCAGCCCAGGCCCACGCAAGGTGTGCGTGCGGGTGGTCGATGTGTTTGGCTTTGAGGCCGAAGTCGTGACGACGGTAGGGACAGCGTGAGTGGTCAGCGTGCGGGAACCACGCGCGCTTGTGCGCTGAGAGATGCACGCACCGACACCAGCGCAGCCAACTCGTGCTTACTGGATCGCAGCAATTCGATCTCGGATGGTGTCAGCCGTCTCGGTGCGGGTGAGGTACCGAGCTTCTGATTCAGTAAGCGCGTCGAAGGGGTGAGCGAAACGTTCGACCCACCAGTTTTCAAGTTCTGTTCCATGTTTCAACCTCAATTCTTGCAAACGCCCGACAGACAAGGCCAGCTTGGCGGAGTGGGGCTTTCCGGGCAAGCAGACAGCCGCTACTACCTTGCCACCCTCAGATTCGATGTACCCCTTCATATTGGCCAGAGTGCCCCCCATGTCCACGAAGTCGTCCACCAGCACGTAGCTGCATCCGCTCTGAATGGCTCCTGCAAATTCCGCCTGGCGTGCCATCCGCGAAAAGCCATCGGCACCGGTATGAGCCACGACGTTGACCTGCAGCACCGCCGTGTCCACGGGCCAATTCAGCACACTGCCCAGCGCATCGGCAAATACCTCCGGGATGGCATTCACGCCATCGCGCTCATAGGCGTGGGCGCTGACCAGCGTGGGAGTGGAGCCGCTCAGCAAATTCAACAGCTGGGCGTTTTTCTGCGGATTCATCGTGGCCTGCACCAGGTCCAAAGCCGCATTTCCATCCCCCGACTTTGCAGCTCCATAAGCGGGGTGCTGCTTGACTGCGGACTCACTGGCGTGAATCAGCACATCGGGGAAATCACCCCATGGCGTTCGGGGTGGACGTATCAACTCGGACATGTCTGCATTTTGGCATGCGGCCCCTTTTTTAAGGCCCCTCACCATGACACACACTCCTGACCAACTTGCCCTCGCCGCAGGCCTGACCGCAAAAACCCAGCAACTGTGCCTGGGCCTGGAATCTGGCGCGGCAGACATTCTGGATCTGGTGACGCCCACCACCGCCGAACTGCTGCTGTGGTGGTTTGGCGAGGACATGGTGCTGTCCCGTCAGGGGCTGAACTTCCACACGGGGCAAAAGCAAGCGATCTTGAATGCCATCGTGGCCCACGAAGTGCTGGGGCAGGAGCGCGAGCGCTGGACGCTGCTGGACCTCTACCAGGCCTGCGCGCCCGATGCGCTGCTGACCGGCAACCGCATGAACGAGGTGGCAAACCCCAAACACGGCCACCCCAAATACTGCTTCAAGATGGCCACGGGCACCGGCAAGACCTGGGTGATGCAGGCGCTGATGGTGTGGCAGTTGCTGAACAAGACGGCAGCCTTGGCCGAGGGCATCGACGATGCACGGTTTACCCGCCAGTTCATGGTGGTGGCTCCGGGATTGATCGTGTATGAGCGGCTGCTGGATGCGTTTTGCGGCAAGCGGGTGGCAGGCAGTGCGGGCGGCATGGTGCGCGACTTCAGCACCTCAGACGTCTTCAAGTTTGCCGACCTGTTTGTGCCCGAGGCTTATCGCGATGCGGTGTTTGCCTTTGTGCGGGGCAATGTGTGCAGCAAGGCCGAGATTGGCCTGAAGGCCACCGGCAACGGGATGATCGCCATCACCAACTGGCATTTGCTGGCCGAAGGTGAGGTTCTGGACGACACGGTGGACGACGTGGAGGCCCTGGGCGCACCGCTGGACCCGCATCTGGTGGTGGGCGCCGTGCTGCCGCTCACGCCCGGCCGCGCTACCGGCAACAGCCTGGACGTGCTGGACCGCCGCTATGCCAGGGGCAACGTGCTGGAGTTTCTGGCGGGCTTGCCGGAGCTGATGGTGTTCAACGACGAGGCGCATCACATCCACGAGTTCAAGAAGGAAGGCGAAACCACCGAAGTGGAATGGCAAAAGAGCCTGAGCCGCATCGCCGCCACCAAGGGGCGGCGCTTTGTGCAGGTGGACTTTTCGGCCACGCCTTACAACGACGTGGGCAGCGGCAAGCACAAGCGCAAGCTGTACTTTCCGCACATCGTGGTGGACTTTGACCTGAAAAGCGCCATGCGCGCCGGACTGGTGAAGTCGCTGGTGCTGGACCGGCGCAAGGAGATTGGCGCACTGCCGCTGGAGTTCAAGGCGGAGCGCGATGAATCGGGCAACCCCGCGCTGAGCGAAGGCCAGCGCGTAATGCTGCGCGCGGGCCTGAAGAAGCTGCGCAAGCTGGAAGCGGATTTTGCCCAGATCGACCCGCACCGCCACCCCAAGATGCTGGTCGTGTGCGAGGACACCACGGTGTCACCCTTGGTAGCCGAGTTCCTGCGTGAACAGGAGGGGCTGGGCGAGGACGAGGTGATGACCATCGACTCCGGCAAGAAGGCGGAGCTGGGTGAGAAGGACTGGGCGCCCGTGCGGGAGCGCTTGTTCAGCGTAGACAGCCATGCCACACCGCGCGTCATCGTCAGCGTGCTGATGCTGCGCGAGGGGTTTGACGTGAACAACATCTGCGTCATCGTGCCGCTGCGCTCCAGCCAGGCGCAGATTCTGCTGGAGCAGACCATTGGCCGGGGCTTGCGCCTGATGTGGCGCGATGCTGAGTACAGCGACCTCAAGCGCGAGAACCGCGAGCGCATCAATGCCGGACAGGAGCCCGGCAGCCTGATCGACGTGCTGTCGATCGTGGAGCATCCGGCGTTTCAGTCGTTCTATGACGACCTGCTGAACGAAGGTCTGGCTGGCACGACGAGTGAAGCGACCGATGACACATCCAGCACCGGTGACGTGATGGCGGCAGAGCTGCGCGAGGGGTTCGAGGCGTTTGACTTCTCCATCCCGTTCATCCTGCAAGAGGCTGATGAAGTGCGCGACCATGAGGAACTGGACGTGGATGCGCTGCCCGCCTTCACCACCATGGGCCTGGATCAGCTGGTGAGCATGCTGGGGAAAGGCGACACCTTCATCTCGCAAGACCTGCAGAGCGCCACGCTGTTTGGTGACTACCGGGTGAATGGCGCGGTGATGAACGTGGGCGGCTACAACGAATACCTGTCGCGCCTGACCCGCCGCATCAGCCAGGCGCTCAGCGAGCCCATGCCCAAGGGCAACAAGATTGCCACGCATCTGGCCAAACCGTACCTGCAGGTCAACACGGCAGAGCTGACCGGCTGGCTGGATGACTACATCTGGACGCGACTTTTCGATACCGCCTTTGACCCTCACGACAACGAGCACTGGCGCGTGCTGCTGCTGCAGCCCGTGGTGGACCACATCACCAAGATATTTGCCGTGGCGCTGCTGGAGTCCGAACAAAAACACGTCACCGGCCAGACGGAAGTGCATCTGCGGTTGTTGAGCGAAGTGCCCAAGCTGATGCTGCGCGAGAGCCATTCAGTGGAGGTGAGCAAGTGCATCTACACCCGGCTGGGCTGGCCCGCGCGCAACGGCGGGCTCGAGCGGGCTTTTATCCACTGGGCACAGGCGGACACGCAGGTGCAAGCCTTTTGCAAGATCAACGAGACCCGGCACACCTTCGCCCGGCTGCGCTATGTGAAAGAAGACGGCTTGCCCGCCTTCTATTCACCTGACTTTCTGGTGCGCACTGCCGATGCGGTGTACCTCGCCGAAACGAAAGCCCAACAACAAACCACGCACCCCAATGTGCAGCGCAAGCTCAAGGCGGCGCTGGCGTGGTGTGAGCGCATCAACGCCCTCACGCCCGCGCAGCGGGGCGGCCCGCCGTGGCATTACGTGCTGCTGGCAGAAAACGTGGTCTACGAATGGCAGGCCAAAGGTGCGCGCCTGGCAGAACTGCTGGATTACGCCCGGCTTCGTCCTCTGGCCCATGCTGCGCTGCAGACCAGCCTGCTTTGACCGATGTTTAGGCCAAATCAGGCCGGGGTCCAGGTAAATTCATACCCTTTAGCTATCATTTTTGAATCACCGCAGGAGCCATGCGCAGCGGTATGGTCACCGGCCCGTCATTGACCAGGTGCACCTGCATGTCGGCCGCAAACTGGCCTGTGGCCACCACCGGGTGCAAGTTGCGCGCCTGGGCCACCAGGTAGTCGTACAGCCGCCGCCCTTCATCGGGCGCAGCAGCCTGCGTGAAGCTGGGGCGGTTGCCGCCCGAGGTGTCGGCCGCCAGCGTGAACTGGCTGACCAGCAGCAGGCCGCCGCAGGTTCCCAGCCCATCCACGTCCTGCACGCTGCGGTTCATCTTGCCCGCAGCGTCGCTGAAGACGCGCAGCTTGAGCAGCTTGGCCAGCAGCCGGTTGGCCTCGGCCTCGGTGTCGCCGCGCTCGGCGCACACCAGCACCAGAAGGCCCTGGCCGATGGCGCCCACGGTCTGGCCGCCCACCTCCACGCGGGCCTCGCGCACGCGCTGCAACACGCTGATCACTGGATGGCTCCCTGGGGGTCGTCGCGGGGGT
>NZ_JBKDRI010000161.1:0-38925 GCF_046341535.1 Acidovorax sp.
GGGGTGACAGCGCTATGCACTTGCCAGCACCGCTTTTGGAGCGCCATGCGGTGTTGATCCTCCTTGCAGGCACGAGCCTGCCGCGTCGTCGCGCCTTGCCTGGCACCCCAACAGCAGCGCTGGCAAATGCATCCAACTGCCGTTTTTAGGATCATCGCTTGCGGGTCAGACGCGGGTCGAGCAGATCGCGCAGCCCATCGCCCAGCAGGTTCAGGCCCAGCACGGCCAGCGCAATCGCCACGCCGGGCCACACCGCCAGCAGTGGTGCCTGGAACATCAGCGTCTGGGCCTCGCTGAGCATGCGGCCCCACGACGGCTGGGGCGGCTGCGTGCCCAGGCCCAGGTACGACAGCGCGGCCTCGGCCAGGATGGCAATTGCGAACTGGATGGTGGCCTGCACGATCAGCACCGACAGGATGTTGGGCAGCACATGCTCGATGGTGATGCGCCAGCGGCCTTTGCCACATGCACGCGAGGCCATGATGTATTCGCGGGACCACACCGCATTGGCCGAGGCGCGGGTCACGCGCGCAAATGTGGGGATATTGAAGATGCCGATGGCGATGATGGAATTGACGATCCCCGCGCCAAAAACCGCCGTCAGCATGATGGCCGACAGGATGGCCGGGAAGGCAAAGGTAAAGTCAGCCAGCCGCATGATGAGCTCTTCGACCCAGCCGCGCCGCGCCGCGGCAAGCAGCCCCAGCGCGGTGCCGATGGTCAGGCCTATGCCCACGGCAATCACGCCCACCAGGATCGAGTTGCGGGCCCCCACCAAGAGCAGCGAAGCCACGTCGCGCCCGAAAGGATCCGTGCCCAGCCAGTGCCGCGCGCTGGGCGGCTGCAGCTTGGCGGCCAGATCCATCTCGTAGGGCGACCAGGGGGTCCACACCAGCGACAGCGCGGCCGCCAGGATCAGCAACAGCGACAGCACCGCTCCCACCGCAAAGCTGCGATGCCTGCAGGCGCGGCGCAGCCAGTGCTGGCCGTGGCGGGTGGGCGGTGCCACGGTGGAGCGAGATGAGGAAAGGATGCGCATGGAAGGCAGCGGCTGGCGCGTTTCAGATATCGCTGGCTTTGATACGTGGGTCAATCACCGCGTACAGGATGTCCACCACAAAGTTCACCATGACCACCATGGCGGCCAGCAACATCACGCAGTTACGCACCAAGATGAGGTCGCGGTTGGAAATCGACTGAAAGATCAGCCGCCCCAGGCCTGGCAGGTAAAACACGTTTTCGACCACGATGGTCCCCGCCAGCAGATTGGCAAACTGCAATCCCATCACCGTGACCACGGGAATCATGGCATTGCGCAGCACATGCCGCCACATCGCTGCCCGCTGCGAAAGACCCTTGGCGCGTGCCGTGCGCACAAAGTCCTCCCGAAGCACCTCCAAGATGGCCGAGCGCGTGATGCGTGCAAGGATGGCCGCCTGAACGACTGCAAGGGCGATGGCGGGCAGCAACAAAGCCCGCAGGGCCTGTAGCGGGCCACCCCCGGCATCCTGCGTCCAGCCCGGAAAGCCGCCCGCCGAAAACCACTGCAGCTTCACTGAAAACAGCAAAATCAGCAGGATGGCAAACCAGAAATTGGGGATGGCGATGCCGATCTGCGCCAGCCCCATCACGCCCACGTCGGCCAGCTTGTTGTGCCGGGCTGCCGCATACACCCCGGCAGCCAGCGCCAGAACGGTGGTGAGGATCATGGCCATCAGCGCCAGGGGCACCGTGACTGTCAGGCGCTCCAGCACCAGTTGGGCCACGGGCGAGCTGTAGGCATAGCTGTCGCCCATGCTGCCCACCATCAGACCGCTGACCCACTGCCAGTAGCGCAGGCCGGCAGGCTGGTCGAGCCCGAGCTTGGTGGCCAGGGCGGCAACCGCCTCGGGTGCAGCATCGGGGCCCATGAGGATCTGGGCTGCGTTTCCCGGCAGGATCTCCAGCACCAGGAACACCACGACCGATGCACCGACCAGGGTGGCTACCAAGGTGATGAACCGTTTGACGAAGAACAAGCCCATGGGTTGCGGCAAGCGTAGGGGATGGGAGTCGCGGAATGAATGCGCAGGCGTGATTACACGGCATCACGTCCAAACACCCCGCCACGGGTGGTGTGTTGCTGTGCGACCAGCGCCGCGCCGGATGCCCACGCGGATAATACGGGGCATGAGGATCTTCCTGCCCCGCACCGCATCTGAATGCCCATCTGCGAACGAGGAAACGCCATGGCGCTGATGATTACTGACGAGTGCATCAATTGCGATGTCTGTGAGCCCGAGTGCCCGAACGAGGCCATTTACCTCGGCCAGGAAATCTACGAGATCGACCCGTCCAAATGCACCGAGTGCGTGGGTCACTTCGACGAACCCCAGTGCGTGCAGGTGTGCCCCGTTGCCTGCATACCCGTCAATCCTGCCCATGTCGAAAGCCGGGAGACGCTCTGGCAAAAGTTCCAGCGGCTGCAGACCAAGGCCCAGGGCGCTGCATAGCCGGGTGTGCCTTGTCGGCAGGCATGGTCGGCAGCAAGGCCCGGATGCCCAGCGGGGCCTGGCGTGCGTTGCTGGGTGATGGTTATCCGATTAAAAATAGCGGTTTACGCTTGATGCGTATGTGTTGGTAGCTATCAAAATAATAGCATGTTGGGTTGCGTTATGGTCGAGGCTCCGTGGCCTCGGGGCGCGGCGGCTTGGGTCGCGGGGGCTTGGTGGTGTGGATGAGCAGCGTGGCTTTGTCCATCTCTCCGGCCAGCATCGCGGGGTAGGCCTTGAGCGAATGCGCGATGCTGTCTTCGATCAGCGTGCGCTGCTCGGGCGAGGGCTTTTTCAGCACCCAGTTGGCGACTTCGCTCTTGATGCCCGGATGGCCAATGCCAATGCGCAGCCGCCAGTAGTCGGGTGAGCCCAGTTGCCCGTGGATATCGCGAAGTCCGTTGTGGCCCGCGTGACTGCCGCCCTTTTTGAGCTTGATTTGGCCCGGTGCGATGTCCAATTCGTCGTGTACGACCAGGATCTCTTCTGGCAGGATCTTGAAAAACCGCGCCAGCGAGGCCACCGCTTTCCCTGAAAGGTTCATGAACGTCTGCGGCTCCAGTAGCCAGACGCTCTGCCCGTGCACCGTGGTGCGCGCCACCAGGCCGTGGTAGCTGCGCTCGGGCACCAGCGTGGTCTTGAGTTCACGCGCCAGGGCGTCGATCCACCAAAAGCCCGCGTTGTGCCGCGTGGCCTCGTAATCCGGGCCCGGGTTGCCCAGGCCAACAAACAGCTTGATCATGGGTTGGATTATGTGGGGCTGGCGTGGGGCTGCTCGCGTCAGGGACCCTGTCGTGTGCGTAGCGGGGGCCGACCCAAAAAAAACGGCCCACGCAGGTGGACCGTTGGGGCAAGGCACCCGGGTGCCTCGCGGTGAAGCGGCTGCACCCGGCAAGGCCAGGGTGCATGGCAGGCGCGAATTACTTCTTGCCCTTGCCCTTGCCCTTGGCGTCTGCGGCAGGCGCTGCAGCCACAGGGGTCTCAACCACGACCACCGGGGGCACCACGGACACCAACACGGGGTTGTTGTTCTGACCGCCGCGCACCTTGGGCGTCACGCCCTTGGGCAGCTTGATGTCCTTGAGGTGCAGCGAGCTGCCCTTTTCCAGCGTGGACAGGTCCACAGCAATGAATTCAGGCAGGTCCGAAGGCATGCAGGTCACGTCCAGTTCGTTCATGACCGGGTTGACCATGCACTTGTCCACCTTCACGGCTGGGGATTCTTCAGCACCGGAGAAGTGCAGCGGCACCTTCATGTGCAGCTTGGTCTTCTCGTCCACGCGCTGGAAGTCGATGTGCAGCACGAGCTGCTTGTAGGGATGGTATTGCACATCGCGCAGCAGGACCTTGCTGGACTTGCCGGCCACTTCCATGTCCAGCACGCTGGAGTGGAAAGCCTCCTTCTTGAGTGCGTGCCACAGTGCGTTGTGGTCGAGCTCGATCAGTTGGGGTTCAGCAGCACCGCCATACACGATGCCAGGCGTCTTGCCCGAATTGCGCAGACGGCGGCTCGCACCCGTACCCTGCTTGGCGCGCTCAAAAGCGACGAAGTTCATAGTTAGCTCCTCAATGGGATCGACCGCGACCAGTTCGACCCCGATTTAAAAAAAAGTCTGCTTGGCCAGAGGGCGGCAGACCCGCGTAAAGTTCCCGAACACACACCTCTCGAAAGAGGTTTGCAGCCAACCGGACCGACGCGCTCCCTGCGGAGCGGTCAGAACAGGTTTTCCTGGTCCGAGAACAGACTCATCACCGACTCACCCCTGGCAATGCGCTGAATCGTTTCTGCAATCAGCGGTGCCACGGAAAGCTGGCGAATCTTGGGGCATCCCCGAGCCTTGTCGCTCAAAGGGATGGTGTTGGTCACGACCACTTCATCGAGCGCAGTGCCCTGGGCAATGCGTTCGATGGCTGGACCAGAAAAAATGGGGTGGGTGCAGTAGGCGTACACCTTCTTGGCACCGCGTTCTTTGAGCACCTCCGCGGCCTTCACCAGCGTGCCTGCGGTGTCGATCATGTCGTCCATGATCACGCAGTTGCGGCCTTCGATTTCACCGATGACGTGCATCACTTCAGACACGTTGGCTTTGGGGCGCCGCTTGTCGATGATGGCGAGATCGCAGTTGAGCTGCTTGGCCAGGGCACGCGCACGCACCACCCCACCCACGTCGGGCGAGACCACGATGAGGTCTTCGTAGTTCTTTTGGCGCAGGTCACCCAGCAGGACGGGCGAGGCGTAGATGTTGTCTACCGGAATGTCAAAAAAGCCCTGGATCTGGTCGGCGTGCAGGTCCATGGTCAGCACGCGGGCCACGCCTACGGCCTGCAGCATGTTGGCCACGACCTTGGCGGTGATGGGCACGCGCGTGGAGCGCGGGCGGCGGTCCTGGCGGGCATAGCCAAAGTACGGAATCACGGCGCTGATGCGCTCGGCAGAAGCGCGCTTGAGCGCATCCACCATGATCAGCAGTTCCATGAGGTTTTCGTTGGTGGGCGCGCAGGTCGACTGCACCACGAAAACATCCCGAGCACGCACGTTTTGCTTGATTTCGACGGTGACTTCGCCGTCTGAGAAGCGGCCCACGTCAGCAGCGCCCAACGAGATGCCGAGATGTTGGGCGATTTCAGCCGCCATGCCAGGGTTGGCGTTGCCGGTGAAAACCATGAAGTCGGGGTGGTTGGCTTGCATGAGCGTCCCAGCAGGTCTGAAAAAAAGCCCGTATGCGAAAAGAATTTGGCAGGGGAAGAAGGATTCGAACCTTCGCATGCCGGAATCAAAATCCGGTGCCTTAACCAGCTTGGCGACTCCCCTACACAGGTCAATTGCCGAGGGCAACCAACCCTAAACCGCGTCTGCTGACCACCCTGCCAGAGGATGAATCACCAGAGTTTCACACGCCCTGACCAGCCAGCCCTCATAGGCCCCACTGAGATCAGTTGCATGTTGCATTCGCGCAAATACCACGCTTCCGGAACCAGTCATCCGACCTTGCAGACCACGGGAACCGAGCCAGTCAAGAGCTTCGGATACCTCGGGGCAGATGGCCTGGGCAACTGGTTGCAGATCGTTTCGACCGAAGTCAAAGTGTCGTGCAGCAAAGCCTGTTATTGTAGCACTATCTGAATCGCGTTTGAGACCGGGATGCGAAAAAATCGACTTCGTATCCAGGCCTGCGGCCGGCTTGACGACCGCGAAACGCGCTTTCGGCAATGCGAATTCGCGTTCGAGCGGCGTGATTTTCTCACCGATTCCCTCGACCCAGGCGTTGCGCCCCCGCAAGAAAAAGGGCACATCGGCACCCAGTGCGAGGCCGATTTTTTCCAATTGCGTCAGGGGCAGGCGCAGGCCCCACAGGTGGTTTAGGGCAAGCAGGGTGCTTGCGGCATCCGACGAACCACCGCCCATGCCTGCCTGGGCTGGGACACTTTTTTGCACGCCAATATGAACCCCATCGGCGCAGCCTGTGACAGCGCGCAAGGCGTGCGCTGCGCGCACCGTCAGGTCCTGTTGGGGTAGGGCCCAGGTCAGGTCCTCTCGGGTGATCAGGCCGTCGCTGCGGTGCTCAAAATGCAGGGTATCGGCCCAGTCCACAAGCATGAACACCGATTGCAGCAAGTGGTAGCCGTCGGGTCGGCGCCCAGTGATGTGCAGGAACAGATTAAGTTTGGCCGGTGCGGGCACGTCGTACAGGGCTTGCATTGCAAAAGGCAGGCGGGTGTAGGCGATTCAAGGGCTTCAGCGGGTCAGCGCAATGCGCAGATTCGCAGCGGGAAGCGGGGAATGCCGACGGGCGAAGATTTTGCCCTGCGCGACCGCCGACAAGTCAGCGTCCCAACCCGGCGCTGAGGCCTGTTGTCCTTGGAGCCACTCGAAAATGGCTGCGACCGGGAGCGGCGCCCCCACAGTGTCCGCCAGCAATGCATCCAGCGATGGTGAGGTCCGGCTTCCCTGAGCACTGATCAGCTCCGCGTGGCCTTCCCTCCAGGTCAGCTGCGCGAGTTGGTTGCCCAGCGGGCTCAGCAGCACCAGTTCGCCCAGGCGGCTGTTGCCCCTGAGTTCGAACGCCGCGCTAAACGATTGGGCGTCGTACCCCTCCACCTGCAGGGCCAGCCTGCCGGTCCATGAATCAGCGAAGGCTAGGAGTGGGGGGCTTTGCGTCGCGCAACCCGCCAGTGCCAAACAGGCTCCCAACATGATGGCCATGCCGACGCGCCACACTTCAAGTAGCAGCCCGCCCCCGCAGCGGCAAGACTTTCTGGCAGGCCAGGCGTCGGCTTTAAGCATCAGGGCTTGACCCCCAGCCGCTCAAGCGTTTCCTTCAGGACTTCGTTGTCGGGCGCAAGTCGTTGCGCTTCCCTCCACGCATTCAGTGCCGCGTCTTTCTCGCCCAGGCTCCACAGCACCTCTCCCAGGTGGGTTGCTATCTCTACGTCCGGACGTTTTGCAAATGCGTCTTCCAAATGACGCCTTGCCCCTGCCTTGTTGCCCAGACGGAATTCGACCCAGCCCAGGCTGTCCGTAATGAACGGATCGCCGGGCGCCAGTTCAAGCGCCTTAAGAATAAGCCGCTTTGCTTCGTCAAGACGCTGTCCACGATCAGCGAGTGAGTACCCAAGGGCGTTGTACGCGTTGTAATGATCGGGCTTGCGACGGATGATTTGCTCGAGCAGTTGTTCCATGAGCTCCACCCGTCCGGTTTTTCCCGCAAGCATGGCTTTGTCATACAGAAAGTCCACATCGTCTGGCGAAAGCGCCTCCAGTTCAAGCTGCACCTTGTAAGCATCCTCATAGTGACGCAGGTCGCGCAGCAACTGCACTTCGGCCAGCAGCTTCATACGCCGGTCCTGATCGGTAGAGGCAGGCAGCTTGCGCAGCAGTTCCCTGGCTTGCGTGATCTTTCCCTGCCGGGCCAGCAATGATGCACGTCGGCTTTGGGCGCTGATGACTTCGCTCGCGTTGTCGATCCGGCCGAGCCACGACTCGGCGGCCGCAAAGTCCCCTTTTTTTTCCGCAATTTGCGCCTGCAGCAGATAGGCCTGCGTCAGGCCACGCTGACGAACGTCTGCGCTCGCAACGCCGGTGAGCGCCTCCAGGAGTCGTTGAGCCGAAACCTCGGCTTCGGCGATTCGATTGTTCTGCACCTGCAGCGTGGTCAGAATCAACCACGCTTCTGGAACATCCGGTCTATTACGGATGACCAACTCGGCTTGGCGGCCTGCCTCAGTGAACCTTTGCAGGCCCAGCAAAATCCGCGCATATGCGATGTGAAGTTCAGGGGCGTTCGGACTTGCCAGGAGCGTCGATATCAACATCTCCGCATCGGCAACGTCTTCGTCGAGCAACTCGAGCGCCAACTGGGCGGCGCTTTCGCTGGTTTTGTCGAGACCCTGTGCTTTGCGCGCAGCATCAAGGGCGCCCTGTTTGTCGCCTGCAGCCAGCCGCATCCGTCCGATGCTGGTCCAAGCGATGGGAGCGTTCGCGGGGTGCGAAATCTCGCTTGAAAGAGCACTTTCGACCACTTTGGCTGCCAGGGCCTTGTCGCTTGCGCGTCCGTACATTTGCGGCAAAGCCGCGAGCAGCGTTGTGCGGGACGTGGCGGGTGTCAGCGCAAGCTCTTGCCGAAGCAAGTCTGGGGTCTCTCCGATCCGGTTGAGAGCAATCAGAATTTGGAGGACATACCGGTTGGCTTCGCGAGAGTCCGGCAGCGCCTCTTTCCATGCACGCGCCGCGGCCAGGGCATAGTCGCCCGACCTGGACTGCAGGGCAATGTCGGCCGCCCGCTGGTACAGGCGGCCATCACCGCTGCGTCTTGCAGCCTCCAGGGTGAATGCATAACCTGCGCCCGGATCGCCGGACTGGGCACTCACTTCTCCCAAAAATATTTGATAGAAAAGTTCGGCATCCAGGTCTGAACTCTCCACCGCGGGTGGTGGTGGTTTGAGGGCTCGTGCGCGCCCGCTGGTCTGCGCGAGCGCGGGATGAAAGATGACCGCGGCAACCGTCACCAGGACGGCATTCCGAAAGCTTTGTAGTAACGCCATCGACCCATAATAATCGAAGCTTTTCAACGCGATCCTCGGGTCTCTTTATGCCAGAGTTGCCAGAAGTGGAAGTGACGCGGCGCAGCTTGGCGCAAGCCATCTTGGGGGCGCGGATCGAGACAGTCCGCATGGGTAAACCGCTTCGTTGGCCGCTTGGCTGCGCGCCAGCGTCTCTGCAAGGGCGCCAGGTCGTCGGTTTGCGCCGCCGCGGAAAGTACCTGTTGCTGGATTTCAACGCAGGGATACTCCTCATCCACCTTGGGATGTCCGGCAGTCTGCGATTCAGCGAGCACTTGCCAGACGCGGGCGTGCACGATCATTTTGAAATGGTCACGGATCAGGGAATCCTGAGGCTGCATGATCCGCGACGTTTTGGGGCGGTCGTTTACGTTCCCGACGAGACGGATGTGATCGCGGTCAAGCTGCTCAGTGGCCTGGGCATGGAGCCGCTGGAGGATTCGTTTTCATTGCGCGCGTTCCAGGCTGGCCTCAAGTCAAGTCGTGTACCTATCAAGACCCTTTTGCTCAGCGGCCGCGTGGTTGTGGGCGTCGGCAACATCTACGCCAGCGAAGTTCTTTTTTTAGCTGGTATCCGACCAACCACACCCGCCGCACGTATTGGCCCCGAGCGGGCTCGGCGGCTTCATACGGCGATCGTCAGCGTGCTGACCTGGGCAGTAGAAATGGGCGGTACAACCTTGCGTGATTTCTCGAATGCCGATGGATCAGCAGGTCACTATCAGCTGCAAGCGCGGGTGTACGGAAGAGAGGGGGCTCCGTGCCTCGAGTGCGGTGCCCTCATACGCATGCTGCGGCAGAGCCAGCGGAGCACGTTTTATTGCCCGATTTGTCAGCGAGCCTGAATGGTCTGACGCAGCTTCAATCCAACAGACAGTTTCGGTGAACTCCGTCGATGCTATATTTTCAATAATCCTGACCTCAGGTGCGACCTAGAAACCCGGGAGCAAAGTGGGCCCTACATTCAACGAACAGTTCGACCAGCACGGCGCGTGGCGGCGTGAGTTCGCCCAGCAGCTCAAGCGGCTTGCCAGCTGGATGTCCTCGCACGAGCTGATGGATGCCGCGCTTTCGGAGCGCCTGCAACGTCTCGAAGATCAGGTTCGCAGCGACAAGGTCATGGTGGCTTTTGTTGCTGAGTTCTCCCGTGGCAAGTCGGAACTGATCAATGCCATTTTCTTTGCTGACTACGGGCGACGCATCATGCCCGCCAGCGCCGGGCGCACAACCATGTGCCCGACCGAGCTCGGTTATGAGGCCGATGTACCCCCCTGTTTGAGACTGCTGCCGATCGAGACACGCCTGCAGACGCAAAGCTTGGCCGAATGGCGCACGAAGCGTGATCGCTGGCAGGAGATTCCCTTGGACGTAGGGAACGCAGATCAGATCGCGAAAGCAGTCGAGAAGGTGGCTGAGGTTCGAAAGGTGACGTTGGATCATGCGCGTGCCTTGGGCTTTTGGCATGACGATCTGGCCGATGAGAACCCGGTGCCGGACGCAGAGGGTTTGGTGGAGGTTCCCCTGTGGCGTCACGCGATCATCAACATCCCGCATCCGCTGCTCAAGCAAGGACTGGTCATTCTTGACACACCAGGGCTTAACGCGGTGGGTGCCGAGCCGGAACTGACAGTCAATCTCATACCCCAGGCCCATGCGGTGGTGTTCATCCTCGGCGCGGATACAGGGGTTACTCGCTCCGATCTCGCCATCTGGCGCGAGCACCTCGCCATTGAGCCCGATAGCATGGACGGGCGCTTGGTCGTCCTTAACAAGATCGACACGCTCTGGGACTCGCTGAGTTCGGCCGAACAGGTCAAGGCGCAACTGGAAAGGCAGCGCAGCAATTCTGCCGATATGCTGGGGGTTCCCCTCGACAAGGTGGTTCCTGTCTCTGCCCAAAAAGGTCTGGTCGCGAAAATTACCAAAGACCCTGCTCTCCTGGTAAACAGTGGTCTGCCAGTGCTGGAGGAGGTTCTGGCACAGGACATCATGGGCCGGCGCCAGGCCATTCTTCGTGCGGCCGTGGCCAATGGTGTTGCCAGCTTACGTACCGAGACGAGCCGCTTGATCAATATCAAACGGCGTGACCTTGACGATCAGATGGCCGAACTGCGCAGCCTGCGCGGGAAAAACGCGTCTGTCATTGAGTCGATGCGACATCGTATCGAGCAGGAGCAGCGTGAATTCGACTTGAGCACTGCGAAGATACAAGCAGTGCGTGCCGTGCATCTCAAGTTGTTGCGTGACGTGTTCCATCAACTCGGCGCCAAGTCCTTGAAAGCGGAGCTTGCCGATCTGGCGCAGACACTTCAACAAAAGGGTCTCAAGCTTGGCGGCAAGAAGATCTACACAACGACCTTTGACAAGCTGCGCAGCACCATGGGGAAGGCGCAGTCCTCAGGTGCAGAAATCCAGGCGATGCTCAACGGAACTTTCCGGCAGCTCAATGCTGAATTTGGGTTTTCGCTGCAGGTTCCTGCTGCCCCCCAATTAGAGCGTTTCGCGGACGACCTCAGTCGGATCGAGCAAAGCCATCTGCAGTATCTCAGCTTGGGTAACGCCATCAAGCTTGCGCAGCCTGAGTTTGCCGAGCGACTTGTGCGGGCGCTGGCCATGCGTCTGCGCACTGTGTATGAATCTGCGGCCAACGACCTGGAGTTGTGGAGCAAGTCTGCTACTTCGCAGCTCGATGCCCAGTTGCGTGAGCGGCGCAAGAGCTTTGCTCGGCGAATCGAGGCCGTGGATCGCATCCAGCAAGCCGCCAGCGGACTCATCGAGCGAATTTCCGAGATTGAGGCGAGTGAGGAACAACTTTTGTCTCTGGAACGGAAACTCCAGGAGCTGACCAACCAGCTCATAACGCTTCCGGTCACGTCTGACAGCACGCATTCAGCCCAGAGCCTGATGCCTGCATGAGCGAGAAAGCGGGTGGCGGGGTCGCTGCCAAAGTCGTGGCCTGGCAGGCGGCACACGGTAGAAACCATCTGCCTTGGCAGCAAACGAGGGACCCCTATCGGGTGTGGCTGTCCGAGATCATGCTGCAGCAGACCCAGGTGGTCACCGTGCTTGGGTATTACGACCGGTTCCTTCAACGTTTCCCGGACGTTAAGGCGCTGGCGCAGGCAGAGCAAGATGAGGTGATGGGGTTGTGGAGTGGTCTCGGCTATTACAGCAGGGCCAGAAACCTTCATCAATGCGCCAAAGTCGTGACGGCTCAGTACGGGGGCGCGTTTCCGGACACAGCGCAGTTGCTTGCAACACTGCCTGGAATCGGAAGGTCGACGGCAGGTGCCATCGCTGCGTTCTGCTTCTCGGAAAGGGTCGCCATCCTTGACGCAAATGTGCGTCGTGTTTTGACCCGCGTGCTGGGATTTGACGCGGATCTCGCCGTTGCGCAGAACGAAAAACTTCTTTGGGACCGTGCGACTGAGCTGCTTCCCACTGGTGATCTGCAAGCCTCAATGCCCCGTTACACGCAGGGTTTGATGGATCTCGGCGCCACGGTCTGTACGCCCAAGGCCCCGCGTTGCCCGGCTTGTCCGCTCAGTTCGGTCTGCACCGCACTCTCTCAAGGCAACCAGGAGCGTTATCCGGTCAAAACCCGACAGCTTCGGCGCAGGGCTGAAACGTGGTGGCTGCTCATTCTCCTGGACCCGGCAAGGCGTGTGTGGTTGCAGCGTCGCCCGGCGGCAGGAATCTGGGCTGGGATGCACTGTGTACCAGTGTTTTCCGATCAGGCGCAACTCATGCAGGTTGCAGCAGATTCTGAAGGCGGGGCGGCCCGTGTTCGGATGTGGGAAGTACCGGCGTTGATGCACGTCTTGACGCATCGCGATCTCTACCTTCACGCGGTTGTCGTGCAGGGCGATCTTGCGGCCAGACCCTTGCCGCATGGTGACTGGTTTGGTGAGCATCAGTGGACAGGCATAGGCTTGCCAGCGCCTATCCGAAAGTTGCTGGACTCCGCCGTCCAGCGACCGATCCTGTAAGGCGCAGGCCGTCTACCGGCCGTCAAGCTCCCTGTGGCGCTTCAAGGCCGTCCATCGATCCCCGAAGGCTTGCGCTAGGCGCTCGACCAGATACACCGATCGATGTTGGCCGCCAGTGCACCCGATGGCCACGGTGACATAACTGCGGTGGTTGCGATCCAGCATTTCCAGCCAATGCCCCAGAAATTTTTCAATGTGCTGCTGCATCAACAAGACATCCGGCTGCTGTTGTAAAAAGTGCTGCACTGGCTCATCCAACCCTGTTTGGTCGCGCAGCGCTGGCTCATAGTGCGGATTGGGAAGCATCCGCACGTCAAAAACGTAATCTGCATCCATCGGTATGCCACGCTTGAAGGCAAACGATTGGAATACCAGGGTGAGTTGGCCCGTGGCAGCGGTCAAGAGCTTCTTCACGTAGCTTTGTAGCTGAGAGGCTCGGATGGTGCTGGTGTCGATCACATGCGACTGCTCTCTCAACTCTGCGAGGAGTTCCCTTTCGAGTTCAATGATCTGAACAAGCGCCCGGCGGCCCTGTTGCAGATCGTCATGCGAAAGCGGATGGCGACGCCGGGTTTCGGAGAATCTCCGCACCAGCGTATCGATCGTGGCATCCAGGAATATCGATTGCACGGCGATGCCCTGGTTGCGCATGCGCTGCAGCGCCTGCGGTACCTGATGAAGCGATGTGGCGCTGCGCACATCGACCGCGATGGCAACCCGGTTGGCGTGGTGCCTGTGCTCGAGCGCCACAAAAGCATGCAGCAATTCCGGTGGCAGGTTATCCACACAGTAGTACCCCGCGTCCTCCAGCGCGTGCAGCGCTACCGACTTGCCAGAGCCGGACATGCCAGTGATGAGAACAATTTCCAGCGTCGTCGGGTCACTCACTGTGTCACTCCTCCCGTCAACATTTCTCGCGCATGGGCAAGCGTGGTCAGCGTCGAACGCTCGCCACCCAGCATTCGGGCGATTTCTGCAATACGGGCTTCATCGCGCACTGACTCCACCGTACTGATCGTCCCTTGCGCAACACTCAACTTGGTCACCTTCAAGTGATGATGGGCGCACGCTGCCACCTGGGGCAGGTGGGTGACCGCGAGCACTTGCCGGTCTTGTCCCAGTTGCTGCATCAGTCGGCCGACCGTTTCCGCAACAGCTCCGCCGACTCCTGAATCCACTTCGTCAAAGATCAGCGTTGGTGCAACGCCCAGTTCGGATGTCGTGACCGAGATGGCCAGCGCGATTCGTGACAGTTCGCCCCCTGAGGCCACCTTCGCAATCGGCTTGCGCGTCATGCCAGGATGGCCGGCCACCAGAAACACCACTTCGTCCACTCCATCAGCCGTGGGCTCAGATGCCTTCGCCATCGCCACTTCAAACTTGCCGCCCGCCATGCCCAGGCCCTGCATTGCCTGGGTAATGGCGTTGGAAAGTCTCGGAGCCGCTCTGGTGCGCAACTGAGATAGTGCCTGGGCAGCGCTCTGGTAGGCCGCGGCGCTGGCTTGTTCGGCTTTTTCGAGAAGCTGCAGGTCGGCTGCCGCGTCGAGCCTGTGTAACTCGGCTTTCCACGCTGCCAACAACGACGGCAGCTCGCCAGGTGGCCGCTTGTATCGTCGCGCCAGGGACATCCACTGCGACAGCCGGGCATCCAGCTCGGCCAGTCGATCGGGGTCTGTTTCAGCCCTTCGCAAATACAGCTGTAACGAGTGGACAACGTCGCTCGCTTGCGCCATGCTGGACGCGAGAATGTCAGCAAATGCCGCAAATTCGGGTTCAATATGTTCTTGTTGGCGCAGGTGTCCCAGGGCACGTGCAAGGCCGGACAAGGCACCCGTTTCGTCTTCCTCGATCGCATGGACTGCGGCCTGCGCCGCTTGCAGTAACGTGTGCGCGTGTGACAGGCGGTTGTGCTGCGCTTCCAGTTCTTCCCATTCATGCGCGCCTGGAGCGAGTTTCTCCAGTTCGCTGATCTGCCATTGAAGACGCTCGCGTTCCTGCTGCAGGGTGGACTGCGCCTGCCTGGCATCGCGCAGGGCTTGCTGATCGTCCCGCCACTGGTTCCACCGCTTGGCGGTATCGCTGCGATCCGCGCCTGCGAATGCATCAAGCAGCCCTCGGACCGAGTCCGGCTTGGTCAAGCTCAGCCAGGCATGTTGGCCATGAATATCCAGTAGAAGGTCGCCGATGGCCCGAAGCTGGGTCGCGGTCGCTGGCGTCCCGTTGATCCACGCCCGGCTTTTTCCTTGGGTGTCCACGTTGCGGCGCAGAAGCAGCAGCTCATCGGTGGCGAAACCCGCTTCTTCGAGCCACGGTTGCACATGTGCAGGGCAGTCGAACTCCGCGCAGATCTCGGCGCGTGTGGCGCCTTCTCGGACAACGCCGGCGTCTGAACGAGCCCCCAGAGCCAGTTGTAAGGCATCAATCAGGATTGATTTGCCTGCACCGGTCTCCCCGGTCAGGACCGTGAATCCAGCGTTCAGCTCAAGCTCGAGTGATTCGACGATAACGAAGTCACGCAGTGTGATCCGCCTCAATCCCATGTTCAGGAACCTCCTTCGTTCCAGCGAAGCTTTTTTCGCAACGTTGCGAAGTAGTTCCAACCGTGCGGATGCAGGAAGCGGACGCAGTGTTCTGACCGCTTGACGACAATTCTGTCCCCACGAAGTAGCGAGGCGAGCGATTGCATGTCGAAATTTGCGCTGACGTCGCGCCCGCTGACAACCTCGACGGCAACTTCGTTGGCGTCCGACAAGACGATAGGTCGGTTGGACAGCGTGTGGGGTGCAATGGGAACCAGCACCCAGCCTGGAATGGAAGGGTGAAGCATCGGCCCGCCAGCGGACAGCGCATATGCCGTGGATCCAGTGGGCGACGCGATGATCAAACCATCGGCGCGCTGGTTGGCCACTAGCTCACCACCGACTTCGACGCGAAGCTCGACCATTCCCGCAGTAGCGCCGCGATTGACCACGACGTCGTTCATCGCCAATGCCTCAAAGACGATGCGCTCGTCTCGCACCACGCGAGCTTGCATCAAGGGGCGCAAGTCCTCTTCATATTCTCCGTGCAGCATGGGCGGTAGCGTTGTCTCATAGGTCTCCAGGGGAATATCGGTAATGAATCCGAGGCGCCCCTGATTGATGCCGATCAGAGGAGTGCCGAACTTCGCCAGCTGGCGGCCGATACCGAGCATGGTGCCATCGCCTCCCACGACGAGCCCAAGATCGCACTGCGAGCCGATCTCTTCGACCGCAAGGCTAGGGTACTGTCCCAGGCCCATGCTTGAGGCGGTCCCTGCCTCGACGGAGACGCGGCAGCCCTGTTTCGCAATGACTGCTGCGATATCTGCAATCGCCTGCCGTCCCGAGTCACTGGAGAGGCCAGACCCGGAGGCTTGGTATTTGCCGATGAGCGCGACGTGGCGGAATTTGGTCTTCATCGTTAAATTACAACACTAAGACGGGACGGCTGTGCCGAAATGAGGAATAGCCGTGTTCTGACGGAGCAGTCTGGAAGGTTGCGCTTGAATGCACCGCGTGCAAACATTTCTCACCACCTCCACGAGCATGAGGGACTGGGCGCATGCACCTGTCGGGCATTACAACCGTAGAATTCCCTCATGCTCGATGATCGTGCCAAGTTGTTGCTCAAATCGCTTGTTGAGCGCTATATCGCCGACGGCCAGCCTGTGGGTTCACGCACGTTATCGCGGGCTTCCGGTTTGGATCTTTCGCCAGCGACCATCCGCAACGTGATGGCAGATCTGGAAGAGCTTGGGCTGATAGCCAGCCCGCACACGTCTGCGGGTCGCATCCCCACCGCCAGGGGATACCGTCTCTTCGTCGACACCATGCTCACGGTTCAGCGCGACGGTCTGAGTCCACCCAAGATCGCGCCAGAGCAACCCCAAAAGGTGATCGCCAATGCGGCACAGCTTCTGTCGAACCTGTCGCAGTTCGTGGGCGTGGTGATGGCTCCACGGCGTGCCTCTGTGTTTCGCCATATCGAATTTCTGCGTCTTTCCGAGCGGCGCTTTCTCGTGATCATCGTGTCGCCCGAAGGGGATGTTCAAAACCGGGTCATCTTTACCGAAGCTGACTATTCGCAATCCCAGCTGATTGAGGCGTCGAATTTCTTGAACGCCCATTACGCAGGGCTCGCCATGGAACTGGTGCGAGAGCGGCTGAAGTCGGAGGTCGATGTACTTCGGGTAGAAATCGCATCGCTGATGCAAGCCGCTGTCAACGTAAGCACGGAAGCGATGTCCCAGGAACACGGAGATGTGGTGATCTCGGGCGAAAGAAACCTGCTTGCCGTGAGCGACTTCTCCAGTGACATGGGCAACCTGCGGCGCGCATTCGACCTCTTCGAGCAGAAAACGCAGATCTTGCGCCTTCTGGACATTTCCAGCCAAGCCGAAGGCGTGCGCATTTACATCGGTGGCGAGAGTCAGATCGTACCCTTCGAAGAGTTGTCTATCGTCAGTGCCCCATACGAGGTGGATGGCACAGTGGTAGGGACCTTGGGCGTCATCGGTCCCACCCGTATGCCGTATGACCGGATGATCCAGATCGTCGACATCACATCCAAGTTGGTGTCAAACGCGCTCAGTCATCGCAAGTAAGCCTCTACAATCCTGTGCTTCGTCGCTTGGTACGTTCCGGACGATGCTGGGGGCGTTAGCTCAGTTGGTTAGAGCAGAGGACTCATAATCCTTTGGTCGTTGGTTCAAGTCCAACACGCCCTACCAAGCGGATAAAGCTTGAGTTATCGAGGGGGCTCTGGGTCGGATTCTGGGTGCTCGAGTGACATTGGGTTGGTGGTGCCATCGATTGCAGTGCGGAGTGCTCCAGGATCTCGCAGATGCCATGTTGCAGCCCGGTTTTTCTTTTGGGGCTCCCAGAAATTCATGCTAGAATGCCAAGCTTAGCGGCTGTAGCTCAGCTGGATAGAGTACTTGGCTACGAACCAAGGGGTCGTGGGTTCGATTCCTGCCAGCCGCACCAACAGGTAAGCCCTGAGTCTGAAAAGTCTCAGGGCTTTTTCCTTGGTGCGTTCTGTACGCTCATCTGGTCGGGTTGCTCTGTGGGGCGCTCCCCTAACGGTAGTCTGTCCCAGCTGGGCCGCAGGCAAGAGCCTTTCCGTCATGTGCGCGCCGACATCGGAGTCCCGATGGTTTTCTGTCGAACCATCTGGGGGTGCATCTTTCCCAGCGCTGTAATGGTCGCCTGGCGCCTAGCGTTGATTCGCGTCGTTGATGATTCCCTCGGGCGCAATCCATTAGCCGATGGGCTGGTGCAGTTTCCGGTTCGAGAGCCCGCTGCTCAACCGGCGGTGTGATAGGGCAAGGGTGGCGTGTTTGGGATTGGTTTGTGCGCGGGGTATGTGCCGCAATGCGTGTTTGGCTCGGCGGCCGTAGGATCCGGTACAAAGGAGTTTTTGGTGAGTAAAGCATTCACGAAAGAGTCTGACGGTGACGATGAAGCCCCTGAGTCGCCAGCACTGCCGGGGGGGAAGAACTACATCACCCCAGGGGGCTTCAGTCGGTTGCGTTCGGAGCTTCTTCAGCTGATTAACGAGGAGCGGCCGAAAATTGTTGAAACGGTGCACTGGGCGGCCAGCAACGGGGACCGCTCGGAAAACGGCGACTACCTTTACGGAAAAAAGCGCCTGCGCGAGATAGACCGCCGCATCCGCTTCCTCACGAAACGGCTTGAGATCGCGGAGGTCGTGGATCCGACGATACACGCCGGCAGTGACCAGGTTTTCTTTGGCGCCACGGTCACCTATGCCGAAAACGGATGCGTTGAGCGAACCGTCACCATCATGGGAATCGATGAGTCAGACAGTTCGGCGTCTCAGGTCAGCTGGATTTCGCCGGTCGCAAGAGCCTTGTTGAAAGCCCGAGTCGGCGACGAGGTTGCGCTGCCTACGCCCGGTGGGATCCGGCGTCTTGAAATTCTCGCCGTGCGCTACCCATCCCCTACCAGATCGCGATAGCCTGCATGCAAATTGTGGCAGGGCGCGTTGCCGCGCGGCCCATGCTGGGATGGGCCCCGGCAGTGTCAGGTCTGAGGAGTGATCCGCACGGCCCGAAGCACGGCAGGCGTACGGCGTAAGTTTCGCAGTGCCGCCTCCAGATGGCCTTGGTCGCGCACAGCGACAATGAACCGCAAGTCCGTGGTGTCGAGCGCCGCTTCGTCATCCATGTCCACATGGGTGATATCCGCTTCCGCATTCGCCAGATCCGCAGCAATTCGGGCGAGGACGCCCTTGCCGTTCCTGACTGTGACCACAATCCCGGTTTCAAACATCCTCAAGGGCTCGTCAGACCATTCGACTGCGATGAACCTTTCACTGTCCTTGTATTGCAGGCGTTTCGAGACGCCACAGTGAACGTTGTGTACCACCAGGCCTTCGCCACGACCCAGGTAGCCGACGATACGATCCCCGGGCACTGGGCGACAGCAGGCCGCGTATTGGACTGACGCATTTTCGCTGCCATCCAGTGTGACGGCGCCCTGTGACAGGCTTTCGTGCGACGTGTACCGCTCCTTGCTCAGCAGCAGGGCATTTGGGCGATGTCCGTGCTCTGCCATCAGCACCATCATCCGCTTTGCAACGATGCTGGCAATCCGTTTGCCTAGACCGAGATCAGTCATCAGTTCGCTGTGGGTCCGGTTGCCGGTGAATCGAAGCAACTTATCCCATAGCGGTTGGGTTTCTGCATTGACGGGAGGGAGTTGCTCCAGCCCCTCGGCGCGTATGGCCTGCGTCAGCAGCTTCTCCCCAAGCCCTTCGGATTCTGTCTGCGCAAGCGTCTTGAGGTAGTGCCGAATCTTGGACCGCGCCCGTCCGGTGCGGACAAAGCCCAGCCAGGCGGGGTTGGGCGCAGAGGCTGGTGAGGTGACGATTTCCACCACATCGCCGTTTTTGAGTTCGGTGCGTAGCGGTACCTGCTCGTTGTTGATTTTTGCGGCAGTGGTGCGGTCGCCCACGTTGCTGTGGATGGCGTAGGCAAAATCCACGACTGTGGCGCCGCGCGGCAACGCCATGATCTGGCTTTTGGGTGTAAAGACATAGACTGCGTCCGGGAACAGATCCACCTTGACGTGGTCCCAGAACTCGGCTGCATCGCGGGTTTCGTTTTGGATGTCGAGCAGGGATTGCAGCCATTTGGTGCCCAGCCGTTCGGCTGCGGTGCCATTGGCGTCTTGTGCCTTATAGAGCCAGTGTGCCGCTACCCCCGCCTCGGCAATCAAATGCATCTCGTCGGTGCGCATCTGGAACTCAATATTCACACCGGACGGGCCGACCAGTGTCGTGTGCAACGACTGGTAGCCGTTTAGCTTTGCAATGGCAATGTGGTCCTTGAACTTGCCCGGCACGGGCTTGTACATCTGGTGGAGAACCCCCAGTGCGGTATAGCAGTCCGTCACGGAGGGCACAATGACGCGAAAGCCGTAGATATCGGTGACCTGCGCGAAACTCAGGTGCTTGTGGTTCATCTTTTGATAGATGGCGTACAAGGTTTTTTCTCGGCCTGCAAGACGGACTTTCATGCCGATTCGCGAAAAGGCGGCATCCACCTCGGCCTGAACCTTCTGGATCAGGTCGCGCCTGCGATTGCGGGACTTGTTCACCGCCTTGAGCAGGGTGGCATAACGCCAGGGGTGCAGATGGCGGAATGCAAGATCCTGTAGTTCGCGGAAGGTCTGGTTCAGTCCTAGACGGTGGGCAATGGGTGCATAGATTTCGAGCGTTTCCGACGAAATGCGGCCCCATTTGCTGCGCGGCATATCGGACAGCGTGCGCATGTTGTGGGTGCGGTCTGCCAGCTTGATGAGGATCACCCGCACGTCGCGGGCCATGGCCAGCAACATCTTGCGGAATGATTCGGCTTGGTTTTCTTCGCGTGTATTGAAATGCAGCTTGTCGAGCTTGGTTAAACCGTCAACCAGCTCGGCCACTGGCAGTCCAAAGCGGTCGATGAGGTCCGCTTTGGTGACGCCGCAGTCTTCCATGGCATCGTGCAGGAGCGCAGCCATCAGCGCCTGCGCGTCGAGTTTCCAGGTGGCGCACTGGGCTGCCACCGCAATGGGATGGGTGATGTACGGCTCACCACTGCTGCGCAGCTGGCCCAGGTGCGCTTCGTCCGCGAAACGGTAGGCTTGGCGAACTTGCTCGACGCTGTGCGCATCTAAGTAATCAAGGCTGTCCGTCAGCGCTGCGAAGCTGGCCGCAGCTGCGTTAGCCGCCGCAGCTGCCGCCGACAACCCGCCTCCGACCTGGACGAGCGTTTCGCCAGACCGTGCAGTTGTGGCCGAGGGTGAGTTGAGCACCGCGTTCATCTCCTAAATGTAGCGCGCAACGGGTTCCTGTCACATTTGGGAAAAAAAAAGCACCGCAAGCGCGGTGCCATTTTGAGGGGTGTGCTTTCTCGGAAAAGCTTCAACCGGGAACTTTCTTAAGCATCTCCAGGCCCACCTTGCCGTCGGCAATCTCGCGCAGGGCGGTGACGGCAGGCTTGTTACGACTTTCAATGCGAGGCGCATGGCCCTGGCTGAGCATGCGGGCACGGTAGGTTGCAGCCAGCACAAGCTGAAAGCGATTTGGGATTTTTTCCAGACAGTCTTCTACGGTGATGCGTGCCATTGTCTTGCTCCGGGGAATCAGGTGATGTTCAGCGACTGAAAGGTGTCGGCTCGGGCGCGGCGCTGGGCGGCGTACTTGAGTCGCTGGGCGTGAACTACCGCTTTCAGGTCGAAAAGGGCGCGCTCAAAAAGCTCATTAATTATAACGAAGTCGAAGTTGCTGACTTGCGCCATCTCGGTCGCGGCGTTTTTCAGGCGGATTTCGATCACCTCCGGCGAGTCCTCCCCCCGTCTTTCCAGGCGAGAGCGCAGCTCCTCCCAACTGGGTGGCAGTATGAACACCAAGACAGCGTTGGCGAAGGCCTCGCGGATCTGAAGGGCGCCTTGAAAGTCGATCTCCAGGATCACGTCGGAACCCTGGGCAATGCGTTCCTCGATGGCTTTTTTGGATGTGCCGTAGCGGTTGCCGTGCACCACAGCCCATTCGACGAACGCTCCGGCCTCGACCATGGCGTCAAACTCGGGTTGGGAGGCGAAGTAGTAGTCGCGCCCGTGCTTTTCCTGGCCTCGAGGCGCTCGTGTAGTGTGCGAGATTGACAGGTGGACATGCGAGTCGAGCTCGAGCAGGGCCTTCACCAGGCTCGATTTGCCAGCGCCGCTGGGGGCTGCCACAACGATGAGGTTTCCAGGGTAGTCCATATCAATTTGCGCTTTACGCTATCCAAACAAGAGCTTATTCGATGTTTTGCACTTGCTCGCGCATCTGTTCGATCAGAACCTTCATGTCAACGCTCACGCGCGTGAGGTCCAGCGCTGCCGACTTGGAACCCAGGGTGTTGGCCTCGCGGTGCAGCTCTTGGATGAGAAAGTCCAGGCGCTTGCCGACCTCGCCGCCTTTCTTGAGCAGCCGCTCGATCTCTTCCAGGTGCGAATCAAGCCGGGTGAGCTCTTCGGCAACATCGATGCGGATGGCAAAGGCCGTCGCCTCGGTCATGGCGCGATCCCTGGCGGCCTCGGGCACGATGGCGCCATCGGTCAGACCCATGGCCTCGTTCCAGCGCTCTATGAAACGATGGCGCTGCTGTTCTACGAGCAGTGGAACCATGGGCGTTGCCTGCTGTGCCAGGTTGCGTAACTGTTTGACGCGGTCCAGCAGCATGGTGGTTAGGCGCTTGCCCTCCCGTTCGCGGGCGGAAATCAGCGCATCCAGGGCCTCCTGCGCCAGGTCAGGCAATGCTGAACTCCAGTCTTCAGTGCCGGTCTGGGCGTTGGCACACAGGCGCAGCACGTCTGCCACCGAAAGTGGTGCGGCGCTGGGCAGCCATGCCCGCACGGAATCCTGCAAGGTATTGAGTCGTTGCAGCACGCGGGCTGGTGGGTCTGGCAGTACGTTACCGTCGTCGCTTTCGATGGTTGCGCGTACCTCCACCTTGCCGCGTTTGAGTTGCGCAGTCAGCAAGGTGCGCAAGGTGGGCTCCATGGCGCGCAGTTCGTCGGGAAAACGGAAGGAGAGGTCCAGAAATCGGCTGTTGACCGAGCGGATTTCCAGCCCGAGCCGTCGCGATACTTGCGTGCGTGTATCGGCCGCCGAGCCCGCGGCAGACACGCCACGCTGCACGCTGGCGTATCCGGTCATGCTGTAAACTGACATTAGACTTTTGATGTAGCGGATTTCCGGCGATTATCCGGGTTCCGTCCCATGGCCGAGTCATCTTCGCAAAATATGTCAAAAATCAAGCCGGCGCCCCTGCCGCCCGACACTGTCATCGGTGGATACCGCGTAATTCGCCGGGTGTCGTCCGGGGGGTTTGGCGTGGTGTATCTGGCAATCGACAGCGAAGGCCAGCAGGTTGCCATCAAGGAATATCTCCCGTCATCGCTTGCAACCCGTGCCCCGGGTGAGCTTCTCCCCAAGGTCCCGTCAGAAAAGCTGTCGCTGTATCGGCTCGGCCTCAAGAGCTTCTTTGAGGAAGGGCGCTCGCTGGCGCAAATCTCGCACGCGTCCGTGGTGAGTGTGCTCAACTTCTTTCGCGAGAACGAAACCGTCTACATGGTGATGAATTACCTGGAGGGCGCGACCCTGCAGGACTTCATCATTACCGCCCGCGACCTGAAGACGCAAAAGGTATTCCGGGAGTCCACCATCCGCTCGCTGTTCGATGAGGTGCTTCGGGGGCTTCGCATCGTGCATCAGCACAAGATGCTGCACCTCGATATCAAACCCGCCAACATTTTCATCACCGACGACAACAAGGCGGTGATGATCGACTTCGGGGCTGCGCGGGAAGTGTTATCCAAGGAAGGCAACTTCATCCGCCCGATGTACACCCCGGGCTTCGCTGCGCCCGAGATGTACCGTCGCGATTCCCAAATGGGCCCTTGGACGGACATCTACGCCATCGGTGCGTGCATCTACGCCTGCATGCAGGGTTTTCCGCCGAACGAGGCCCCACAGCGTGTCGATAAGGACCGACTTTCGCTCGCGTTGACCAAGCTGCGCGGCGTGTATTCCGACAACCTCATCGAGGTGGTTGAGTGGTGTATGGCGCTTGATCCGCTATCTCGCCCGCAGTCGGTGTTTGCGTTGCAAAAGGAGCTCAGTCGCGAGGGCGAACGCCGCTACACCAAGCTCACCGTTGCGGAAAAGATGCGCTTGCAAATCGACACCCTGGTGGCTGACACCAAGAAGAGCGTGCAAAAGGTGAGTGAAGTTACCAAAATGGGAGCTAAACCCCGATGAACCCCCACCGATTCAAGCGGGGAAGCTCGTGCATGTGTTCATTGATCGTGCTTTTGGGACGCGCCTGCAGGCGTGAGCCGCTATGAAATTTTCCGTATTCCAGATCAGCCGACGCGGCGGGCGCGAAAAGAACGAAGACCGCATGGGGTACTGCTACACGCGTGAATCGGTCCTGTTTGTGCTGGCCGACGGCATGGGCGGCCACCCGGAAGGCGAAGTCGCCGCGCAGATTGCGCTGCAGACGATTTCTGCCCTGTTCCAGCGTGAGGCTAAGCCCCAGCTCAAGGACGTGCAGGAGTTCCTTTCGGGTGCGCTGCTGGCAGCGCACCATCAAATTCTGCGATATGCCACCGACCGCGGCATGCTGGACACACCGCGCACCACGCTGGTAGCCGCCGTGCTGCAGTCTGGCACAGCCACCTGGATCCACTGTGGCGATTCCCGCCTGTACATGGTGCGTAATGGCGAGCTGGTGACGCGCACGCGCGACCATTCCTACATGGAGCTGCGCAACGCCCCTCCGCCCGGACTGGATCAAATCAATCGCAACGTACTTTTCACCTGCCTGGGGTCGCCCACCAAGCCGATCTATGACATCACCGGGCCGGTGCACCTGGAGCAGGGCGACCGCATTCTGTTGTGTTCCGATGGTCTGTGGGGCACGCTCAGCGACGAGCACATTGCCGGTGAACTCTCGCGCAGTGCCGTGTCGAATTCCGTCCCCGACCTGGTCGAGGACGCCCTGCGCGCGGCTGGAGACACAAGCGACAACGTGACGGTGATCGCCATGGAATGGGAAACGCCAGACGCGTTCGAGTCAACGCGGGGAGTCTCGACCGACAGCATCAGCGACGATGTGTTTGCGTCCACCATCCAGGCGGGCCCGCTCGACGGTCTGGTCGATGACCTGGACGATGCGGCGATCGAGCGGTCCATCGCCGAGATCAACGAGGCAATCCGTCGCTCGGCTGCCCGCAAAGCTTGATTGCGTGAAAGACTGCCCGTCCTGGGCCGTCGCATTGGGGGTCGATCGGCCGCTGGGGCGTTGACCGATGCTGCTCCCCACCTTACGTACCTTGCGCGCGCTTGTGGCGCTTACCGGCTGGATCCTCCGGGTGTGGTGCCCTGATCGATGTTCACCCAATACGGCCTGAGGGCCTTCGCGTTTTATGACCACTTCCTCCGCTTCCATTGCCTTTGTCCGACCTGCCAATCGGCTCGTGGACGAGTTGCGCCCCGTGCGCATCACGCGCCGCTACACCATCCACGCCGAAGGTTCGGTGCTCATCGAATTTGGCAATACCAAGGTGCTTTGCACCGCATCGGTAGAGGAGCGCGTGCCGCCCCACAAGCGAGGCAGCGGCGAAGGCTGGGTGACGGCCGAGTACGGTATGCTTCCGCGTGCCACCCACACGCGCAGCGACCGTGAGGCCGCCCGTGGCAAGCAAAGTGGCCGCACACAGGAAATCCAACGCCTCATCGGCCGCTCTCTGCGCGCGGTGTTTGACCTCAAGCTCCTGGGCGAGCGCACCATCCAGATCGATTGCGACGTGATTCAGGCCGATGGCGGTACCCGCACGGCTGCGATCACTGGCGCCTGGGTCGCGGCGCACGATGCCGTGACCAGCCTGCTGGCAGCGGGAAAGATCACGCAGTCGCCCCTGGTCCAGCCGGTGGCCGCCATTTCGGTGGGTATTGTGCAGGGCACGCCTGTACTGGATCTGGAATATGTCGAAGACGTGGACTGCGACACCGACATGAATGTGGTGATGACCGGAGCGGGGCGCTATGTCGAAGTGCAGGGTACCGCCGAGGGTGCCGCATTCACACGAGCCGAGATGGACCAGCTGCTGCAATTGGCCGAAAAAGGCATTGGTGAGCTGGTGGCGCTGCAGGCACAGGCGCTGGCAGCCGTGCAGTGAAATGCTATGATTTCGATAGCTTTAATCCTTTGATAGACGTGCGTAAACGGCCATTTTGAGTATGAAAATCGTCCTGGCATCCAACAACCGAGGCAAGCTGTCCGAACTCCAGGCCATGTTCGCCCCGCTGGGGGTCGAGCTGGTACGCCAGGCCGATCTGGGTGTGGGCGAGGCGGACGAGCCGTTTCGCACCTTTGTTGAAAACGCCCTGGCCAAGGCGCGCTTTGCATCAGCCCACACCGGGCTGCCCGCGCTGGCGGATGATGCCGGCCTGTGCGTCGATGCATTTGGCGGGCTGCCGGGCGTGGACACGGCCTACTACGCCACGCAGTTTGGCTACGTAAAAGGCGACGACACCAATGTGCGGGCATTGCTGGAGCAGATGCATGGCGTGGAGCAACGCCGCGCTGCCATGCTCAGCACGCTGGTCGCCGTGCGCAGCCCGCAAGACCCAGAACCTCTCATCGCAGTTGGCCGCGTGGTCGGCGAAATCACCCGGCAGCCTCGGGGCAGTAACGGTTTTGGCTTTGACCCTGTCATGTTCATCCCTGAATTTGGCAAGACCTTTGCTGAGTTGCCCACCGAGATCAAGAATGCCCACAGCCACCGCGGTCGTGCCGCGCAGCAGATGATGGCACTGATGCGCGAGCGCTGGCTGGCTTAACGAAGGTCTGATGCTTGCGATGCCCATTCCCATCATTGCGTCCGTTACCGCTGATCCGCCGCCCACGGAGGCGGCGGCCGTTGTGCACGACATCCAGCACTACATGCGCCCAGGCACGTTGCAGCTCAGTAGCTTGCCGCCGCTTTCGCTGTATGTGCACCTGCCCTGGTGCCTCAAGAAATGTCCCTACTGCGATTTCAACTCGCATGAGTTTCGTACCAAAGAGACCTTGACGGGTGCCGATACCGATGCGCCCCCGGAATCCGGGGTACCCGAGCAGCGCTACATCGACGCCCTGATGGCAGACCTCGAAAGCGCGCTGCCCCTGATCTGGGGACGAACGGTGCACAGCGTCTTCATCGGTGGCGGAACGCCGAGCCTTTTTTCGCCGCAGTCCATCGACAGGCTGATGGGCGATATCCGCGCTCGGCTGCGTCTGGAGCCCGACTGCGAGATCACGATGGAAGCCAATCCGGGCACCTTTGAAAAAGACCGGTTCCGCGCCTTTCGTGCGGCAGGGGTCACCCGGTTGTCCATTGGCGTGCAAAGTTTCAATGACCGCCACCTTAAAGTTCTGGGCCGCGTGCATGACCGGGAGCAGGCACTGGCCGCCGTACAGGAGGCAGCCCAGGCGTTCGAGACCTTTAACCTCGACATCATGTACGGCCTGCCGGACCAGACCCTGGGAGAACTCGAGCAAGACATGCAGACGGCGCTGGCGCTTTGCCCGCCGCACATCTCCATCTATCACCTCACTATTGAGCCCAACACCTATTTCGCCAAGTTCCCGCCCGTGATACCCGAGGATGACCTGGCCTACGCCATGCTCGACCGCATCACCGAACTGACCGGGCAAGCGGGCCTTGCGCGCTACGAGATTTCAGCCTACGCCCGACCGGGCCACCAGTGCTTTCACAACACCAACTACTGGCAGTTTGGCGACTATCTGGGTATTGGGGCTGGCGCCCACAGCAAGCTGACCTTTGCGCATCGGGTGGTGCGCCAGGTGCGCTTTCGGGACCCTCGCCGCTACATGGACAACGCGCTGGCCGGCCATGCGGTAGCGCAGGATGATGATGTGCGGCGAAGCGACCTGCCGTTTGAATACATGCTCAACGCGCTGCGGCTGCGCGAGGGCTTTGCACTGCAGGATTTCACCGCCCGTACCGGACTGCCCCTGTCCTCGATTTCACGTGCGCTGGACGAAGCCGAGCGCAAAGGCCTGATCGAAAAAGATATGGCCCGTGTGCGCCCCACCGAGCGGGGATTTGATTTCCTGAGTGACCTGCAGGAACTGTTCCTCGCGGACTGATGAACCGCCTGAGCGGCGCGGCGATGCCTGCACTGCGCGGCCACCCGGGGCCAGCCGTCAGCCGCAGCGCACCGCGATGATGCGGCCGGTGGCATCCACTTCGAGGTTCAGGCGCTGGGCGTTGAATTCCTTGGTGATGATCTGGCCTGGCCGCAGGAGCCTCGCCAACTGAGCGCCTGACCGCTCCCGGGCCAATTCTATGACCGAAGCCGTGCCGTTTTGGCCCACCGCAAATTGGGCTGGCTGGGCATTGCACGGCGTTGCCAGGACAGGTCGATCTGCCGGGCCGGGGCCAATGGCTGCAACGCCAGCGGGGGCAGTCCCTCCATTCGGCGCTGGTGATGGTGTCTGTCCGTAGCCGGAGCAGCCGCCCAGAGCAAGCATCGCCGCGATGGCCATGCCACCCGCGGTCGTGGTGAGTCGATGGATCATGATGTGTCGTTCCTGTGGTGTCGGTGACCTGCGAGACGGGCGTAGTTTGGTTGGGGTGTACACCGTTGCCCGCGACCCGTCGGACTCATCTTAAAAGAGGCTGTGTGTCACCAGAAGATTGGCACCAAGGTCGCAGGCACTGAAAGGGGGCAATTCAGCCGGATCCGCCGGCCCCTCCACCGTTGATGGCTTAACGCGACTGTGCAGCGCGTGCACAGCAGGTTTCCAGCGCCGTCGTCCAAATGGCCCCATTGCTGCCGACACGCGTTGATGTGCTGGTCGTTGAGCGGATCTTTACGCGGTAAGAGCCACGCTATGACCCCCAGATGGACCTAGCCCAGTGGGGCCTCCAACAGGTGTATCCCACGGTAAACGCCGCTGCCGATGGGGCCGATGCCGACCAAGGGGTGCCTTGATAAAGATCAAGCAGCTCTTGCCATGAGCCGCCTACAGTGGTGTCCATGGAAACTTCCGGCCCGGCTGTTCCGGTCCTTCGGGGTCGAGCACTCACAAAGACTTACGGCAGCGGAGGCACTGCGGTCTATGCGCTGCGCCAGGTCGATATCGACGTCGGGCGCGGCGAATTCATCGTGTTGCTGGGTGCCTCTGGCAGCGGGAAATCCACCTTGCTCAATATCCTGGGCGGGCTTGATGTCCCCACGTCGGGCCAGGTCGAGTTTGAGGGCCAAACGCTCACCGGCGCCAGCGATGATGTCCTGACCCGCTACCGCCGCGAGCACGTGGGTTTCGTTTTCCAGTTCTACAACCTGATCCCCAGCCTCACGGTGGCGGAGAACGTCGCCTTGGTCACCGACATCGTCTCCCACCCCATGCCGGTCGATGACGCCGTGGACCTGGTGGGCCTCACGCCACGCAAGGACCACTTTCCTTCACAACTTTCCGGTGGCGAACAACAGCGCGTAGCCATCGCGCGTGCTATCGCCAAACGTCCGGCTTTGCTGTTGTGCGACGAGCCCACGGGCGCACTCGACTATCCCACCGGCAAGCTGGTGCTGGAAGTCATCGCGCGCATCAATCGCGAGCTCAACACCACGGCCGTGGTGATCACGCACAACGCCGCAATTGCAGGAATGGCGGACCGCGTCATCCGTCTGGCCGATGGACGTGTGGCCAGCATTGAAAAACCACCGCGGCGTCTGACGCCCGCCGAGCTATCGTGGTGAATTCATGAAGGCCCTCGATCGCAAGGTGCTGCGCGACCTGCGCGTGCTGTGGAGCCAGGCCATCACCATCGCACTGGTCGTGGCGTCCGGGGTAGGGGGCTACATCGCAACGCTGTCGGCTGTGAGCTCTCTTGCCGACGCGCGCGATGCGTTCTATGCCAGCGGACATTTTGCCGATGTATTCGCCAGCGCGAAGCGGGCACCCCTGGCTTACGCGCAGCGTCTGGGCGAGATTCCCGGCGTGCTGGATGTCCAGGTCACGATCGAGGCGTCGGCCCGCGTCACGGTCCCAGGAAGTTCCGATCCGGCCATCGGACTGCTGATCGGCGTGAACGCGCAAACTCCGCGTCGTCTCAACAGCGTGGTTTTGCGCAGCGGACAATGGCCGCAAGCCGATATCCACGCGGGCAATGAAATACAGGCGCTCGTCTCGGAGAGCTTCGCTCAGGCACACCGGCTGCGGCCTGGCGACACAGTCCGCGCACTCATCAACGGCAAGCGGCGCACATTGCGCATCACCGGGACCGCGCTCTCGCCAGAGTACATTTTCGGCGGGTTGATGGGCATGCCCGACTTGCGTGCCTTTGGCGTGTTCTGGCTCAACGAAGACGAGCTTGCCGCTGCCATGGACATGGGCGGGGCATTCAATCGAGCCGCCATCAAGCTGGCGCCAGGAGCCTCTGAGCCCGCCGTGGTCGATGCGGCCACGCGGATCCTCGCGCGGCTCGGCGGTGCACCAGCGCATGGACGCGACTCGCAGCCATCGCACGCCATGCTCGACAACGAGATCCGCGAGCAGCATGTGCTGGGGACTGTTGTCCCGGCCATCTTCCTCGTGGTGGCTGGATTCCTGTTGCATGTGGTCACTGCCAGGCTGGTGGCAACGCAGCGCGAGCAGATTGCGGCGCTCAAGGCCCTGGGCTATGCCAACTACACCATCGCCCTGCACTACATCAAGCTGGTGACCCCGATGGTGGCTGGCGGCTACCTGTTGGGGCTGGTGCTGGGCCGGGTCCTGGGGGCGGGCATCGTGGGGCTTTACACGGAGTTTTTCCGATTCCCCACATTCGAGCACCATGCGCCCGTTCAACTGGCGTTGCTTGCGTTGGCCATCGTGGGAGCAACGGCCATCCTCGGTACGCTGACAGCTCTTGCGGCCACCGTGCGGCTGTCGCCTGCCGAGGCCATGCGGCCACCTGCACCGGGGCGATACCGGCGGTCCTGGCTGGAGCGGATTCCCCGACTGAGGACAGGACCCGCCCTGCGCATGATTGCGCGCAACATTGAGCGGCGGCCACTGCGCGCGGCAGTCACCACTGGAGGGATCGCTGCGGCGGTGGCGATTGTGATCATGGGCAACTTTTTCCGTGATGCCATTGAGGCAATCATCCAAACCCAGTTCGACCTGGCCCTGCGGGGCGATGTCGTGGTGTGGAGCCTTGATACCGTCAACGCATCAGCCGCTCGAGAGCTCGCACGGCTGCCGGGCGTGCTTCAGGTAGAAGCCGGTCGGCGGGTTGCAGTGCGTTTTCGCCATGGCGCGCGCACCCAGGATGGCCTCATCGATGGCCGTGCCGCAGCGCCCTCTTTGCAACGCGTTTTCGACGTCGATGGTCGCCAGGCCCTGGCAGGAACACAGGGTGTTCTCATGTCCGACCGACTGGCAAGCAAGCTCGGACTTCGCGTCGGAGACACGGTGGAAATTGAAGTTCGGGAGGGAAGACGCGCCGTGGTGCATGCAGTGGTGGAGAACACCGTGCGCGACATGATGGGCTTGAATGCCTACATGCGGCGCGACGCCCTCAATCGGCTGCTTGCCGAGGGGGATGTGGCAAACAACTTCGCCTTGCGCGTGCAGCGCGACATGCTGCCACGCACGCTGGAAGCCACCCAAGCCTTGCCACGCGTCGCGGGCACGTTCAGCAAATCGACCATGCTGCGCAACATGAGCGAGGTGAGCGCGCGCAATATCCTCATCATGAGCTCCATTCTCACGGCGTTCGCAGTCGTGATTGCCGTCGGCGTGGTCTACAACAACGCGCGCATCGCATTGGCCGAGCGCACCTGGGAACTGGCCAGTTTGCGGGTGCTGGGTTTCACCCGTGCCGAGGTCTCCATGCTGCTGTTGGGCGAACTGGCCATTGGCATCGCGATTGCCCTGCCATTGGGCATGCTGCTTGGTTGGGGGCTCACACATGCCATCGTGCAGGCGATTCGCTCGGACCAGTTCCTGTTTCCCGTCGTGATCCAACCTCGCACCTACGCATGGGCGGCGGTGGCGGTGGTGGCCGCAGGCATCGCCAGTGCGCTTGTCGTGCGAAGAAGGATCGACAACATCGACATGGTCGCAGCGCTCAAGACAAGGGAGTGAACAGCATGATCATGAACCGGCGCACCGTCGCCATCATCGCAGTGTCCGTCGCTGCCATCGCCGCCTTGGCTTGGGCTTTTGCCCCCAGGCCACTGGAGGTAGAGACTGCGTCGGTCACACGCGGGCATTTTGAGCAGAGCATCGAGGAAGACGGCCGCACGCGCCTGCGTGAGCGATTCACGATCTCTGCGCCGGTGGCAGCACGTCTTGCACGCATCCAACTGCGTGAAGGCGATAGCGTTCAGGCAGGTGACTCGGTGGCAGTGCTGACGCCGGTGATGCCCTCGATGGTCGATGAGCGCAGCATGCGCGAAGCGGTGGCTCGCCTGAAGGCTGCCCAAGCAGCTGTAGCCGGGGCAGCGGCCCGGGTAGATCGCGCTCGCATCGCTTACGAAGAAACACGTCTGGAGTGGCAGCGCGCTATCAGGCTTGCTGCCGAGGGGTTTGTCTCTGCCTCCCGCCTCGACAGCACGCGGCTTGCCGAAGATGGGGCTCGCCAGGATCTCGAAGCAGCGCGGGCAGCCCATGAAGCCGCAATGCACGAACGCACTCAAGCGGCTGCCGTTTTGCAGCCGATAGGGCGCGGTGCAAGCGGAGCGCCCTTGCAGCTTCGCGCGCCCATTACGGGCGTCGTCCTGCGTGTGCCCATCCAAAGCGAAGCCACCGTGGCACCCAACACGGCCCTCTTGGAAATCGGCGATCCAGGGCGCATGGAAGTGGTGGCAGAACTGCTCACAACGGATGCCGTACTTGCACGGCCTGGCACCACGGCCCGGATTGAGCGCTGGGGCGGGCCGCCTGTGGAGGGCCGTGTGCGGCGCGTCGAACCCGCTGCGTTCACCAAGGTTTCGGCCCTCGGGGTGGAAGAGCAGCGCGTGAATGTCCTCATCGACCTGGATCGCACGCCCGACGCCTGGCGCACGATGGGCGACGGCTTTCGAGTCACCGTGCAGGTCATTACCGCAAGCGTTCAGGATGCGGTCCAGGTTCCGGTGGGGGCACTGGTGCCAACCGAGAGTGGCGCCATGGCCGCCTATGTCGTTGAACATGGCCGCGCCGCACTCAGGCCGATTGAGCTTGCAGGCAGAAACTCTGCGATGGCCTGGGTTACCGCCGGTCTCCAGCCGGGTGATCGGGTGATCGTCTACCCACCGCCTTCGGTGAGTGCCGGGCGGCGCGTTCAGCCGCGCGCACCAGGTTGAGGCTGTCTTGGCAACGATCCAACGCGGTGGGTGGACACCCGTGCCCAGTTACCACGACCGTCCAAGGCCACCACGGTAGAGGAGGCCATCGCTTCCCTGCCCGCGCGATCCACGGTTGACTGGACAGGTGTTCAGCCATCGCGGATGCAGTCTGAACGCCAGAAACCAGCGGACCTGTGCAAGCGAGCGCAGATTGCCCGCTTATGGAAGCCAAAAACGATACAGCGCAGTCAAAGCGCTACCGCTGGGGATTTTTTCCTGGACTTTCAACCCGGCCAGTTTGGGGAGGGTTGCAGGGTGGGGAGGTGGGGTGAATTGCGTTGCAGCCCGCATGGGTGCAAGGTTTGTGGCGGAGACTGTGAGATTCGAACTCACGGACGGTTGCCCGTCGGCAGTTTTCAAGACTGCTGGTTTAAACCACTCACCCAAGTCTCCGCGAAAACAGCCTTAAATTCTAGCTGACTGAGGGCGGTTGCTTGTGCAGCATTCCGCGGCTTTCGATGAACTGGATGACGCTGTACAGGCCTTCCAGTGTCTTGAGGTTGGTCATGGCAAAGGGTTTGAGCTGACCTTGGGACGTGGTGCGCATGCGGGTGGTGTCGGCGCGCATGATGTTCAGGTTGGCGCCCACATGGGGCGCCAGGTCGGTCTTGTTGATGATGAACAGGTCGCTCTTGGTGATGCCAGGGCCCCCCTTGCGGGGGATTTTCTCGCCGGCTGCCACGTCGATAACGTAGATCGTCAGGTCCGAGAGTTCGGGGCTGAAAGTGGCGGCCAGGTTGTCGCCACCGCTCTCCACGAACACGATGTCGGCATCGGGGAACTCGCCCAGCATGCGGTCGATGGCTTCGAGGTTGATGGAGCAATCCTCGCGAATGGCGGTGTGCGGGCAGCCGCCGGTTTCCACACCGAGGATGCGCTCGGGTGGCAGGGCGCCGCTCACGGTCAGCAGGCGCTGGTCTTCCTTGGTGTAGATATCGTTGGTAATGGCCACCAGGTCGTAGTCGTCACGCATGGTCTTGCACAGCATTTCAAGCAAGGTGGTTTTGCCTGAGCCCACGGGGCCGCCGATGCCCACTCGCAGCGGAGGCAGCTTTTTGGTGCGGTTCGGGATGTGGTGCAGTGCGTTGGTCATGGTTTTATTTGCTATTAAATAGATAGCTTATTGCGATTGCGTGGCTTGCGCTAGGAGCGAAAAAGTCTTGAATATTGCACTTCGTGCTGGGCGCTCAGGATGGCGAGCATGGGTGAAAAAGCCTGGCGCTCGCTGTCCATCAGGCCGATGGCGTGGTCGGCGGCGGATGGGATGGCGTCTGCCAGTCGGGCCAGGATGCGCTGGCCTGCGCTTTGGCCTAACTGCATGGATTTGAGCGCGGCCTGCACCATGTTCTCGGCCCAGCCGAAGGCGTAAGCCAGCAGCACATCGCGCACGGGCGCCGGTGTGACGGAGGCGGCCAGCGCAAAGGCCACGGGATAGGTGGGAGGCAGGGCGGCCAGGTGGAGCACGGCGGGCATCATGGCCTCATTGCCCTGGTGTTGATTGCGCAGCCAGTCGCTCATCGAGCGGCCCATCTGCTCGCTTTGCAGCCGCAGCTCGCTCGTTTCGCGAGTGTGCAGCACCCAGTCGTTGAGTTCGCGCACATGCGCCCAGTCAGCGCGGCGCCAGGCACCCAGGGCTTTGGCGATCAGGGCCATGTCGCCGCGGGACTGGGTGATGTGCAACTGGTCGAGCAGCCAGTCGGCCACGGCGGGCTCGCTCGCAAGGCCCGCGTTTTCAATGGCGCTTTCCAGCCCTTCGGAATACGAGAATCCGCCCACGGGCAGCGCGGGGGAGGCCAGCCATATCAGCTGCAAGAAGCTGGCAGCGGGCAGTGGCGTGGGGCGGTCCGGGCGCATGGTGGAGGTGGGTCAGGCCAGGGGATGTGGGTGTGGGGCGAGGTGGTGCGTGGAGCACGCCCTGGCTTCGACAGGCTCAGCCTGAACGGATTGGGCGGCTGCGACGGATGCCCTGGCTTCGACAGGCTCAGCCCGAACGGATTGGGCGGCTGCGACGTATGCCCTGGCTTCGACAGGCTCAGCCTGAACGGAGTGGGCGGGTGCGATGTACGCCCTGGCTTCGACGGGCTCAGCCCGAACGGAGTGGGCGGGTGCGATGTGCGCCCTGGCTTCGACAGGCTCAGCCCGAACGGATTGGGTGGCTGCGATGTACGCCCTGGCTTCGACAGGCTCAGCCTGAACGGATTGGGCGGCTGCGAAGTATGCCCGGGCTTCGACAGGCTCAGCCTGAACGGATTGGGCGGCTGCGAAGTATGCCCTGGCTTCGACAGGCTCAGCCTGAACGTATTGGGCGGGTGCGACGTACGCCCTGGCTTCGATAGGCTCAGCCCGAACGTATTGGGCGGGTGCGACGTACGCCCTGGCTTCGACAGGCTCAGCCTGAACGGATTGGGCGGGTGCGACGTATGCCCTGGCTTCGAGGGGCTCAGCCTGAACGGTGAGGGGAGTGCGCCGCATGGGGACCATGGCCAGTTCAGTGGTCGTGGTTGCAGTGGGGGCCGTGCACATGGCCCGGGGCGACTACCGGGATGGAGATGGTGCGACCACGGGGCGCTGCGGAAGTGGTTGGAGCGGCGGCGTTGGTATGGCTGTGATCGTGGCTGTGCCCATGGTCGTGGGCATGCGAATGGAGTTGTTCGTCTGAATGGTCGTGATCGTGACCGTGGTGCTGGTCGTGCCCATGGTCATGCCCAGCACCCCTGTGGTGGTACCCGCTGCCGTGCCCGGCTGCATAGGCGCCGCCTTCGGGCTCAAAGGCCAGGTTTTGCTCGGTCACGATCAGGTGCATGGCGCGCAACATGTCGGCCAGCACATGGTCGGGTTCGATCTTAAGGTGGTCGGGTTGCAGCTCGATGGGCACATGGCGGTTGCCCAGGTGGTAGGCGGCGCGGGTCAGGTCAAACGGGCTGCCGTGGTGTGGGCAGTGGGTGATGACCAGCACCGGCTGCGGCGCAGCAATCACGCGCACCATGGAACCGTCTTCGGCCACCAGCACGTCGCCGCCGCGTACCAGCGTGCCGCGTGGCAGGAAGATGCCCAGTGCACGCCCGGTGGAGTCGGTGGCGGCAAAGCGGCTTTTTTGGCGCACGTCCCAGTCCAGCTCGACGGTGGTGGCGCGCTTGAGCAGAACCGGGGCCAGGCCCTGGCCCTGGGGGAGAAGTTTGGAGGCTTGGAGCATGGGTTCTTGAGGTTCCGGCGGGCAAGGCATGCATTGTCGGCCAGGGGCGTGAATCACAGCGTGCGGGTCATGAATAAGCTGTACGGATCAGGGCCATATTTGGCAAACGGGCCACATGCGACAAAACCGTTTTGCAAATAGAGCTGCCGCGCGGGCTCGAAGAAGGGTTGCGTTCCGGTTTCCAGGCTCAGGCGGGAAAAGCCACGTGTGCGGGCCTCTTGCAGCAAATGGTTGAGCAGATGGCGGGCGATGCCGTGTCCCCGGTGGTGGGCGCTGGTACGCATCGATTTCACTTCGGCGTGGTGCGCATCGAGCCGCTTGAGCGCGCCGGTGCCCACCAGCATGCCGCCCTCTGCCTCGGGCAGCCAGGCTGACCAGAAGGCGATGTCGGGCTGGCGCAGCTGGCCCATGTCCAGCGCGTGCACGCTTTCGGGCGGTGACACGGCACGCATGTCCGTCAGGTGCTCTTGCATGAACGCCTCGATGCGTGGGTCGCTCAGGTCGTCCAGGCGAATCAGCAGGCGTTGCACGAGGGAGCCCATACGACCCAGGCCTCAGAACAAAAAGTAGCGCTGCGCCATCGGCAGCACGGTGGCGGGCTCGCAGGTGAGCAACTGGCCATCGGCGCGCACGATGTAGGTCTGCGCGTCGATTTCCATCTTGGGTGTGTAGCTGTTGTGCACCATGTGCTGCTTGCGCACATTGCGGATGTTGCGCACGGCACTGAGTCGCTTGGTCAGTCCAAAGCGCTCGCCAATGCCTGCGTCCAATCCCGCCTGCGACACGAAGGTGAGCGAGGTCTTGGCAATGGCCCCACCAAACGCGCCGAACATGGGTCGGTAGTGCACCGGCTGCGGCGTGGGGATAGAGGCGTTGGGGTCGCCCATGGCTGCCATGGCAATCAGCCCGCCCTTGAGGATGAGCGCGGGTTTCACACCAAAAAATGCGGGCTTCCAGATCACGATGTCGGCCCATTTGCCCACTTCGAGCGAGCCCACTTCGTGGCTGATGCCGTGGGCAATGGCGGGGTTGATGGTGTACTTGGCGACGTAGCGCTTGATGCGCGTGTTGTCATGGCGGGCGGTGTCGCCCTGCAGGGTGCCGCGCTGCACCTTCATCTTGTGCGCCGTCTGCCAGGTGCGCAGGATGACCTCGCCCACGCGGCCCATGGCCTGGCTGTCGCTGCTCATCATGCTGATGCCGCCCAGGTCGTGCAGGATGTCTTCGGCCGCGATGGTTTCTTTGCGGATTCGGCTTTCGGCAAAGGCCAGGTCTTCGGCGATGCTGGCATCCAGGTGGTGGCATACCATGAGCATGTCCACATGCTCGTCCAGCGTGTTGTGGGTGTACGGCATGGTGGGGTTGGTGGAGCTAGGCAGAAAGTTGGCTTCGCCCACCACGCGCAGGATGTCCGGGGCGTGGCCTCCGCCCGCGCCTTCGGTGTGAAAGGCGCAGATGCCGCGCCCCGCCACGGCGGCGATGGTGTCTTCCACAAAGCCCGATTCATTGAGCGTGTCGGAGTGGATGGCCACCTGCGTGTCGGTCTCGTCGGCCACGTCCAGGCAATTGCTGATGGCTGACGGGGTGGTGCCCCAGTCTTCATGGAGCTTCAGGCCAATGGCACCCGCGCTGATTTGCTCGCGCAGGGCATCGGGCAGGCTGGCATTGCCTTTGCCCAAAAAGCCCAGATTCATCGGGAAGGCATCGGCCGCCTGCAGCATGCGCTCCATGTTGAAGGGGCCGGAGGTGCAGGTGGTGGCCAGCGTGCCGGTGGCGGGCCCGGTGCCGCCGCCCAGCATGGTGGTGATGCCGCTGGCCAGGGCTTCTTCAATCTGCTGGGGGCAGATGAAGTGGATGTGGCTGTCGATGCCGCCAGCGGTAACGATGTTGCCCTCGCAGCTGATGATTTCGGTGCCGGGGCCGATGATGATGTCCACGCCCGGCTGGGTGTCGGGGTTGCCGGCCTTGCCGATGGTGGCGATGCGACCCGCCTTGAGGCCGATGTCGGCTTTGAAGATGCCGGTGTGATCGACGATGAGGGCGTTGGTCAACACCGTGTCCGCTGCGCCGCCACCGGAGGGGCCTGACCCTGCACCCGCATTGCTGCGCTGGCTTTGCGCCATGCCGTCGCGGATGGTCTTGCCGCCGCCGAACTTCACTTCCTCGCCATAGCTGCCGGCGCGCAGGGTGTGGTCGGCCTCGACTTCAAGGATGAGCTCGGTATCCGCCAAGCGCACGCGGTCGCCCACGGTAGGGCCGAACATTTCGGCATACGCGCGTCGTCCAATGGTTGCCAGAGGGGGTGCTCCGCGAAAAACAGATTGCTATAAAATAAATAGCACTAAAAGCTTATCAGTCAGGCGCAAGTGGTCTATTTTTCTTGTAAATTGCTACAACGAGACATTGATGAGACAACGAAAGCCATACACCCGGCGGTCGCCCGCGTAATCCACGAGCTCGACGGTGCGCTCCTGTCCGGGCTCAAACCGCACTGCGGTGCCCGAAGCGATGTTCAGTCGCATGCCGCGCGCGTCGGGGCGGTTAAAGCGCAGGGCATGGTTGGTTTCGGCAAAGTGGTAGTGCGAGCCGACCTGGATCGGCCGGTCGCCGGTGTTGCACACCACCAGCGTCACGGTGCGCCGCCCGGTGTTGAGCAAGTGTTCGCCGTTGTCGATGAGCAGTTCGCCTG
>NZ_JBKDRI010000162.1:0-10070 GCF_046341535.1 Acidovorax sp.
GGATGGTCGCAGCGGTGCCGGGCAATGCATGCCCTGGTGCGCGACCCATTGTTCTGCTCAGAGCGCCCGCAGTGGTGAGCAGGTTGCCAGTAACGCGCGTTCGCCCGGTCCGGGGTGCACTGCGTTCAAATGCGGCGCTCCCCTGCGCTGCCAAGGTTGAGAGATATGGAAAACTATTTCCTCGACTGGGCCAACCTGCTGCTGCGCTGGGTCCATGTCATCACCGCCATCGCCTGGATCGGCTCGTCGTTCTACTTTGTTTTTCTGGACAGCAGCCTGACCCCCCCGGAAGATGAAGACCTGAAAAAGCAGGGCGTGAGCGGCGAGCTATGGGCTGTGCACGGCGGCGGCTTCTATCACCCGGTCAAGTTTGCGGTCTCGCCACCGCAATTGCCCAAGCACCTGCACTGGTTCTTCTGGGAGAGCTACAGCACCTGGATCAGCGGGTTTGCGCTGTTCACGGTGTCCTATCTCTACAGTGCCAGCACCTACCTGATCGACAAGTCGCGCATGGACTGGGCACCTGCCACCGCCATCGTGGTGGCGCTGGCGTTTTTTGTGGTGTTCTGGCTGCTCTACGACGCTGTCTGCCGCATTTTTAGCCACAGGAAGAACGGCGATGCCATCGTGGGGGCGCTGGTGTTCGCGCTGGTATGCGTGGCCTCGTGGCTGGCCTGCCACTGGTTTGCGGGCCGCGCCGCCTTTTTGCTGGTGGGCGCGATGATCGCCACCGCCATGAGTGCCAATGTGTTTTTCTGGATCATCCCCGGCCAGCGTACCGTGGTGGCGCAGATCCAGGCGGGCCAGCCGGTGGATCCCATTCACGGCCAGCGCGGCAAGCAGCGCAGCGTTCACAACACCTACTTCACGCTGCCGGTAATTTTTGCCATGCTGAGCAATCACTACAGCTTCACCTGGAGCCACCCGCACAACTGGCTGGTGCTGATCCTGATGATGTTTACGGGCGCTGCTATCCGTCAGTTCTTCGTGATGCGCCATGGCTACAAGCTCGGCCGTAACGGTAATCCGCTGCCGTATGCCCTTGCTGGCCTGGCGGTGATTGTGGGCGCCATCGTGTGGATGCGCCCTGCGCCCGTGGCACCCCAGACTGCCAGTGCTGCGGGGGCAGGGGCTTTTGCACCAGACTCGGCAAGCTCTGAAGCCCCATCTGACTACAAGGCGGTACAGGCGGTTCTGGAGCAGCGCTGCTACATGTGCCACGGGGCGCAGGTGCAGATGAAGAACCTGCGTGTGGATTCGGCCGATTCGGCCAAGCAGCACGCTCAGGCGATTTACCAGCAGGTGGTGGTGACCCGGTTGATGCCGATGAACAACGCCACGGGCATCACCGATGCAGACCGGGCCGTGATCAGCCGCTGGTTTGAGGCTGGTGCGCCGGTGCCGTAGTCCTGACGCCGTGTCAGTCTGCGCGCACCGTTGGGATGAGCCGCCGTGACCAGCCCACGCAGTGCTGGCACCAGGGTTTTGCAGCAGACGGCCTCACTGGCGCTGGGCGGCACCGGGTGAGTCTCCGCATTGGAGGGGTCAACACAAAGCGCCGATTGGAAGCAGGTAACGGTCGTCCTGTGGGTCAGGGTGCAATGCGCCGTCAAAGCATGCCCAGTGTCGGTCAATCGGTGTCATGGAGCGCGGCACAGGCACGTCACTGCAAAATGGGCGCATGCAACCACTGAATTCCTCCAGCCCCCCGCCAGTGTGCCCGGACTACCGCACCGAGCCGCGCGCTTTCCTGCGTGCCCTGTTTGATGCGGCAGTGCGCGATGCACAGCCGCTGCATGGCATGCGCCGCTGGCTGCCAAAGCCGCCCAAGGGCCGCACGGTAGTCCTTGGTGCAGGCAAGGCAGGCGGTGCGATGGCGCAGGCGCTGGAAGCACTGTGGCCGGCAGACGCGCCCCTGTCTGGGCTCGTGGTCACGCGCTACGGCCATGTGCCACCGCGGCCGCCAGGCGCTGTCCAGCGCATCGACGTAGTGGAGGCGGCCCACCCCGTGCCCGATGCGGCAGGTCTGGATGCCTCACAGCGCATCCTGGCGCTGACCCAGGGGCTCAGCGGCGATGACCTGGTTTTGTGCCTGATTTCCGGCGGTGGCTCGGCGCTGTTGACCCTGCCGTGTCAGGGCCTTGCGCTGCAAGACAAACAGCGAATCAACCGCGCGTTGCTAGACAGCGGGGCAACCATTGGCGAAATGAACTGCGTGCGCAAGCACCTATCTCAGATCAAGGGCGGGCGGCTTGCCGCAGCCTGCGCGCCAGCGCGAGTGATCACGCTTGCCATCAGTGATGTGCCGGGGGATGCCCCCTCGGTGATTGCCAGCGGGCCCACGGTGCCAGATGCCAGCACCTGTGCCGACGCGCTGGAGATCCTGGCGCGCTACGCAATTGCTGTGCCTGCGTCGGTGCAGGCGGCGCTGGAAGATGGCTTGCTGGAGACGCCCAAGCCCGACGATGCGCGGTTTGCAGGCCATGAGGTCCATCTGATCGCCACGCCATGGAGCGCGCTGCAGGCTGCGGCCGATGTGGCCCGATCCGTGGGGTTGGCGGTCCATGTGCTTTCGGATGAAATCGAGGGTGAATCGCGCGAGGTGGGCAAGGTGCATGCTGCACTGGCGCGCGCCGTGGCGCGCCGCGGTCAGCCGTTTGCAGCACCGTGTGTCGTGCTGTCCGGTGGCGAGACTACGGTGACCGTTCGGCCCTGCCCGCCGGGTGCTGTGCGGGGCCGCGGCGGGCGGTCCGGGGAGTTTGGCCTCGGCCTGGCTCAGGGACTGCAAGGTCAGGCCGGTGTTTGGGCGCTGTCGGCCGATACCGATGGCATCGACGGCAGTGAGCACAATGCAGGCGTCTTCGTGAGCCCCGACACCCTGGAGCGCGCGGCGGCGGCTGGCCTTCGTGCGGACGACCATCTCGCGCGCAACGATGCGTGGAGCTTTTTTGCAAAGCTCGACGACCTGCTGACCACCGGCCCTACGCATACCAACGTCAACGACTTTCGTGCGCTCCTTATTTTGTAGCAATCTAGGCAATATCAACAAGCGTAACGGGTGGTTTTGGTTGCAAATTTGGGTGCCTCTGCATCACCTTCACAAGAATGCGCTGGTGCGGATCGGGCCAGGCCCCGAGGCGCCTTGTGCAGCCGACAGCCGGGCTATGGGCGAGAAACGCAACGCCGTGGACTGCCCAGGCCCGGGTCAGCCTAGCCCGCAGGGAGTAAGGCCGAGGTTCGTCAGCTGTCTCGGCCCGTAAGGGAGGGCGTGCTTGCGTTTGACCCGTGCACCTGGGGCTCATGGTGCCTTTGATATGGGCTCGGTAGGGCATGGTCGCCCTCCAGCCTTGTATTGCGAGCGGCAAGCGGAATCGGGCGCCTGGCGGGTGCCCTGATAGCCGCCCAAGAGTGTGCTGGCGCAAAAACGGGGCAAGAACTGCTGCATCGCCCATGCTTGCGTCATGTGTCTTTGATTTCGCTCAATGCCCATCCTGGGGCGGCGGGGCACATTGCTTGCCATGCTGCCTTCTACCTACTTTTCACTCCCGCCGGAAACTGAAGCCATCGCTGCGGGTGCAGTGCTGCGTCGGCGAAACGAGGTGCAGACCTCGGTGGTGCACCTGGAGAGCGGCCGAGTGCTGCGAGGGGTGTTGGAACAGGGCCTGATGCGTCATCAGCTTGGTGCTGTGGAAGGCCCCTTCTGGCTTGATGCTGCATCGGCGTTGCTGGGCCTGCCTGTGCCGGTGGACATGGTGGCCGATACCCGCGTGCTGGTGCGCCGACTGCCGATCGAGGGCTTTCGCCGCGATTTGGCGCGCATGCCGGAGGGCGCACGCGGTCTGTTGCTCGACATGGCGCTGGGCTACCGGCAGCAGTCGGAACTGGCAGTCAGCCGCCTGGCGCAGGATGCCGAGGCACGCTTTGCGAAATGGCTTCTGAGCCATGCCACGGCGGACCACAGCGGTGCTATGCAGGTCACGTTGCATCAGCGCAAGCGTTTGATCGCTGCGCAACTGGGGATTGCGCCCGAAACCTTCTCCCGTGTGCTGCGCCACTTGCGCGAGGCGGGTCTGGTCGACGGAACCGGCAACGTACTCAGCCTGCCTCAGCCACGTGCGCTGCAGTCGATGGCGGGCTGCTGACCGCTGGCGGCGCGCGCCCCGGGGGTTGCTGCGGCCCATCTCAAGCGGCCACGCTTGCGACGATCGGAAGCGGCGCGAGTCCGCCGCACGCGTTGGACGGAGGGCCAGTGCGCCCTCCCGGTGAAGTGTTGGTCAGTCAGGGTTTTTCCCCGTGTTTCTCTGAGGGTTCCACCCAACCCCCCGGTGGTGGGCGGTGCGTATATTCGCTCAGACCTCTTGCGGCGAAACCTTGTCCATGTCTTTTTTCACCCTCCGGCGCAGCCTGCTGTGCTCCCGCACCACGGAGCGCGTATGACGGCTGCGCACACGCCGACATTACCGACCGAGTCGCCGGGCTGGACCATGCCTGGAACCCTGGTCCTGCGGCTGATGCTGGTGGCCGTGCTCGCAGTGGCTTTGTCGGGCATTCTGGCGGCGTGGGTGGTGACCCGGGCGTCGTCAGAGGAGGCCATGCGCCGCGTGGTGGCCCAGCAGACGGAAGAGGTGGAGGTTGTGGCGCGTCTGCTGGCCAGCAAGATTGAACAGAGCCAGAAGGTGCTGCGCACCGTGGCGGGCGGCATCACGCCCGTGACCCTGGCCTCGCCTTCGTCGCTTGAGTGGCTGCTCCAACAAGGCCTGCCGGCCGTGCAGTTCTTCGACACCATGCAGGTCGCACGTGACAACGGAGAGCTCAGCCTGAACCTGCGTGGCGGCCGCATCCATGACGCAACCGAGGTGGACCCCGCCGAGCGCGATGTGCTGCGCCGCACGCTGGTGGACGGCAAGCCGCTGGTGTCCGAGCTGATTGCGGGCCGCACGACCGAGGCGCGGGTCATGTTCACCATGCCTTTGCATCGTGATGATGGGTCCGTGCTGGGCGTGGTGGCGGGGGCCTTGCGTCTGCAGTCTCAGGGCCTGCTTCCGCCATCCATGATCCTGCCGGCCCGTGATGACTCGCGCCTGTTGGTGTTCACCCGCGACGGCACCATCCTCTCGCATTCGGACCCGTCCCGCATCATGGGAAAGGTCAGCGATGAGCCCGGCCTCGGCTCGGTGTATCCACGCTGGCTCAAAGATCCCTTGCCCCTGGTGGCCCGGGGGGTGACCCACGTGCAACCAGACCATGTCGTGAGCGTGGCGGGTATGCCCCTGCCCCAGTGGATGGTCGCGCGTGTGAGCACCTCACAAGCGTTGCTGGCCCCATTGGCGGGAGCCCAGCGCAGCGCCTGGTGGCTGGCCGCAGTCAGCATGGTCGCCTGCGGGCTGGTCGCCGCCTCTTTCATCGGCTGGCTGGCGCGACCGTTGGGTCGGCTCACCCACAGTGCCCGGCAGCTCGAGGCGCAGGGTATCCAGGGTGCTGCGACCGCTCGGATCCACTGGCCAGCGGCGGATGGCGAGGTGGGCGAGCTCGTGGAAATCTTTCGGCGGCTGGCGCAGCAGCGCAGTGCCCAGCACGCGCACCGGGCGACGCTGGACGGCCAGTTCAAGGCCATCCTCGATAGCGCATCCGTCGGCATCGTCATCTCGCGAAACGGTGTCCTCGAGGTGGTGGGGCGCCAGGCGGCCCTGATGCTTGGTTATGCCGCGCACGAGCTGGAGGGGCGACCTTCAAGGATGCTGTACGCGAGCGACGCCGACCACGAGCGCATGGGTGAACGGGTACAGACCGAGTTCGCGTCCCATGGCGCCTTCGACGCCGATGTGTGTTTTGCCCGCAAGGATGGCTCCCCTGTCTGGGCGCGCGTACAGGGTCGGGCGGTGCAGCCTGAAGCAATGGCGGGTGGCACGGTCTGGATTCTGGAAGACATCACGGCCGCGCGCGAAGCGCAGTCTCAGCACATGTGGGAGCGAACGCACGACGTACTGACCGGTCTTTTCAACCGGCCTGCGTTCGACGAAAAGCTCACTTTGCTGCTGGCCGAGCGAGCCGCCCGGCCGCGCCAGCTGTCGCGAGAAGACGGTGAGGCGGCAGGGGATGGCGTGGTTCTGTTTTTGGACCTTGACCACTTCACGCTGGTCAATGACGTGGCGGGCCACGATGCCGGCGATGACGTTTTGCGGCATGTGGCCCGTTTGCTTGAATCAAATGTACGCAAGATCGGGTGGGCGGCCCGCCTCGGTGGTGACGAGTTTGCGGTGGTACTGCCAGGGTGCGTTCCGGCCCGCGGCCATGCGGTGGCGGAGCAACTGCGCGCCGCGGTGCACGCGTGGCAGCCGTCCTACCAGGGGCGCAGTTTCACCTTGGGGGCGAGTATCGGGATGGTCGTGCTGGATGCCAGCCTGCAGGATGTTGCATCGGTGCTGTCTGCGGCGGACATGGCGTGCTACGACGCCAAGCGCGCAGGACGCAACCGCGTGGAGACCCGTCAGGCGGCGCAGGCCAGTGCGTCCGGTCGGATAGCATTGGGCGCCTTGTCGTAAAGGCCGCTGCAAAGCCCCGAGAGGCTACAGGATCCGGCCATACCACCACACCGACAAGCCCCCTGCCGCCAGCGCGAGCATCGCTCCCAGCAGAGCCAGCAGTGCAGAGATCTCGGTTTCCTTCTTTTCCACCGTCAATCGCGAGCTCAGGGTTTCGTAGACCTTCTTGAGGTCTGCGGCAGTGGCGGCATGGAAGTACTCTGCATTGGTCAGGTTGGCTACCGTCTTCAAGGTTTCTTCGTCCAGCCGCACACGCATCGACCAGCCTTCAAAGCCGATCGTCTCGCCCTGCACGGTGCCTACGCCCACCGTGTAGACGCGCACCCCCCGGTCGGCGGCCCACTTGGCGGCCTCCAGAGGGTCCACGCCGGTGGTGCGCTGGCCATCGGTCAGCATGATCACGGCAGCGGAACTGTAGGAGCCCGGCGCCACCGGAACAAAGGCCTTGGCCTGATCCTGCTTTTTGCTGATTTCGTCGATGGATTTCGGGCGCATCGCCTGGCGCCCGCCCAGGGCGGAGATGTCGATGCCCGCGTCGGGAAAGATGGTGGCCAGCGAGAGCATGATGCCGTTGCCGGTGGCGGTGCCGCGCTGAAGCTGGAAGCTGTCGATGGCCTTGATCAAATCCTCGCGGCTTTGCGTCGGTAGCTGCGCCAGTTGGGCACTGCCCGCAAATGCGACGATGCCTACGCGCACATGCCGGGGCAACTCGGCGATGAAGGCCTTGGCAGCGTTTTGCGCCGCGGTGATGCGGTCTGGTTCCACATCGGTGGCGCGCATGCTGCCTGAAACGTCCATGGCCAGCATGATGGTTTGATTCTGTGCGGGCAGCGTGATCACGGCCATGGGGCGGGCGGCCGCCAGTAGCAGTGCGATCAGTGCCAGCAAAAACAGCAGCGGCGGGATGTGGCGGCGCAGGCGCTGCCCCGGACCCATGGCCTCGCGCACCAGCGACAGGCTGGAGTAGGTCAGCGCGGTCTTCTTGCGCCGATGCAGCAGCCACCAGTACAGCAGCACCAGCAGGGGCGCAAGCAGCAGCAGCCAGAGCAGGGTGGGCCAGATGAAAACCATGGGCGTAGCGTCCTCGGGCGCAATGGGCTTAGATGAAGGCGGTATCGGTCATGGGCCAACAGGGCGTCAGGCCGCTTGCTCCGCCATGCGGCGCGGGGCTCGCACACGCCGCTGGCGCAGATCCAGGAAGCGCCGCAGCGCGTCTATCAAGTTGTCGTCGGTGCACAGCTCCAGGGTGTCGGCGCCAGCCGTGAACAGCGATTGGCGCAGGGCGGCCTCGCGCTCGGCAGCCAGCTGCGCAAAACGGCGCCGGAACGCCGTATCGTGGGTGTCCACCTGAAGCTGCTCGCCCGTTTCGGCGTCGCGCAGGGTGATCATTCCGACGTCGGGCAGATCTAGCTCCAGCGGGTCGAGCAGGCGCACGGCGACCACGTCATGGCGCTGGCAGAGCTGGCCGAGGGGCTTTTCCCAGCCAGGCGCGCTGATGAAGTCCGACACCACAAAGATGGTGCTGCGACGCCGCAGGTTGGCCATGGCTGTGTGCAAAAGCACCCGTAAATCCGTAGTACCAGCCACAGCTTCAGGTTTGCCTCGTGCGCGAGCCGGTATGGTTCGGTGCGGGGCTAACAAGTGGTGTACCAGATGCAACACATGGGCGCGGCTGCTGCGGGGCGGCAGCACTGTGTCGACCGTACCGGTGGCCGACGGTCCGGCGCCATACAACATGGCACCCACGCGGTTGCCGTGGCGCGTGAGCAGTCGTGCCAGTACCGCTACAAATCCGGTGAGGATGTCGCGCTTGGCGTTGCCCTGGGGGCCGAAGTTCAGCGATGGGCTGACGTCCAGCAAAAACCAGGCTGACATCTCGCGGTCTTCGGTAAATACGCGTATGTGTGGGGCGCTCAGCCTGGCGGTCACGTTCCAGTCGATGTGACGCACATCATCGTGCGGCTGGTATTCACGCAGGTCAGCCAGGTCCAGGCCACTGCCCCGCATCAGCGTGCGGTAGTCACCCTGGAGAAGCCCATCAAGCACGCGGATCACCTTCCATTCCAGTTCGCGCACCAGTCTGTCGGCCTGACCGGGCAGGGTGGGCAGAGGCATTGGCAAGTGGCTGTGTGCCGACCTGCTGGCCGGGGCTGAAGCCGGGTGGGCGGTTGGCGGCTGGACGGTGCTCATGGGCGTTGGGATGGTGCGGGCGTGCGCCTTGCCTCAGGCGGCCTTGCGCTCATGGTGCAGCGGGCGCGCTGGCGCAGGCACCTTGGCCATGATTCGGGTGATCAGGGCATCGGCATCCAGCCCTTCGGACAGGGCTTCGTACGATAACGCGATCCGGTGGCGCAGTACATCGGCAGCCAGGTCGGTCATGTCTTCGGGCAGCACGTAGCTGCGTCCGCGCAGCATGGCCAACGCTTGCGCGCCTTCGGCCAGGGCAATCGTGGCGCGGGGACTGGCGCCGCAGCTGACATGACCGGCCAGTTCCTTCAAGCCGTGCCGGGCCGGTTCACGGGTCGCTGCCACCAGCTTCACGGCGTACTGCAGCAAAGAAGGGTCCACGTACACAGTGCGGCACTCGGCCTGCAGCGCAGCCAGCTGCGCCGTGGTGGCTACCGGCAGCACCTGTACAGGCGGCTCCAGCGCTCTCTGGGCAATCACGAACTCTTCTTCCTCGCTGGGGTAGCCCAACAGCACCTTCATCATGAAACGGTCGACCTGGGCCTCGGGCAGGGCATAGGTGCCTTCGGTCTCAATCGGGTTTTGTGTGGCCATCACCAGGAAGGGCTCGGGCACCTTGTGCGTCTCGCCGGCAATCGTCACCTGGCGTTCCTGCATGACCTCCAGCAGCGCGCTTTGCACCTTGGCGGGTGCACGGTTGATTTCATCGGCCAGCAGCAGGTGGGTGAACACCGGGCCCAGAGAGGTACTGAACTCGCCGGTTTTCTGGTTGTACATGCGCGTTCCCACCAAGTCGGCGGGCACCAGGTCGGGCGTGAACTGGATGCGCTTGAAACTGCCCTGCACGGTGCTCGCCAGCGTCTTGACGGTCAGCGTCTTGGCAAGCCCCGGCACACCCTCGACCAGCAGGTGGCCTTGCGCCAGCATGGCCACCATCACCCGTTCCAGAAAGCGGTCCTGCCCGACCACGACGCGTTTGACCTCGTAAAGCACCTGTTCCATCAGGGCGGCAGTGATGACGCTGCTTGAGCCAGAGAGGCTCTCGGGCGGGGTGGGTTCCATGGTGTGCGTCCTTGGTAGATGGATTCGATGCATCAGAAGGGAGACATGCCCACGGCCGAAGCCGCGTTTTCGATCGGTACGGCAAAAGCGATACCCAGAAACGTCCGTGCAGGCGTGGGGTTGAGGATGGCCGTGACGATCCCAACCACTTCGCCATCGAGCGTGACCAGCGGCCCGCCCGAGTTTCCAGGATTGGCGGCGGCGTCAAACTGGATGAGATTGCTGAGCTGACTCTTGCCTTCGGGCGAGGTGAATTCGCGCTTGAGCCCCGACACCACG
>NZ_JBKDRI010000163.1:0-21861 GCF_046341535.1 Acidovorax sp.
TGTTTCCATCTGTCACCGTCACCGTCGCACGATACACCCGCTCTTCGGCAGCTGCAGTGACCTTACCACTGATCACACCAGTCATCGCATCTACACCCAGCCCAGGAGGCAAGCCTGTTGCCGACCAGGTGTACGGGGGCAGGCCACCCGACACACTCAAGTAATTGGTGAACTGAATGCCCTTAGTGACCGTGCCAAGATTCACACTGGTAAACACCGGCGGAGCCGTCACTGCAAAAAGGACGCTGACGGGGTGGACAGCAACAATCGGATCTGAAATGCCATTGGCCACGTTGTTATCAAACCGATCCGCGGTGATCTCAAGAAACACCGTGCCCGTTTCTGAGCCACCCAACAGCGAGAACGTCGCAATACCGCCGATGGTGGGAAGTTGCAAAACACTGCCCGACTGCGGCCCAGCAACCAGACGCGCGGCTTGTCCGGCCTCCGTGCCAGAAAGAATCCGCACCTGCACCGTCGACCCAGAGGCAGCCGGTGTCGGCTGGTTGGTGTCGTCAAGCACGAACGCTTGCAGAGCGATTTGACTCAGCACACCATTAGGATTGCCGCGCGTTCCAACGTAGCCAGGGATCTGTGCCGCGATGCGAGCGCTGGCTGGCTGGCCCGTCGCAGCGCCACCGACGGTAAGGTTCACGCTGGCAGATCGCTGCTGCTTATCACGAGGATCCGTCACCGAGCAGGTGATGCGGACAGTGCCCGCCTGATTACCGGAATGAAAGTGAAACGAATTTCCACCCGAGTTTGAACCGAGGGTAATGCTGCGGTAAGCGTTGGGCACCTTGATCGTGGCGCCAGATTGGAGGGTAACTTCAGTCTCGTGGGCCGGATCACCGTCCAAGTAATACAAGGATCCGGAGCTCAATCCGCCGGCTACATTACAGCCGAAAATTTCGTCCCCTCCCGGAATAGGCAGCCCGCCTTTCTTTGCCTCTACATACAACGTAGTCGTGTAAGGGCTGTAGACGCCAGTGCCAGGACCGGCACCCGCTATGTTCAAGGGTAATTGAGGCTTGTCCGCACGAAGAGAAATCGAATAAATCTCCTGAGTCTCACCGGCGCTTCCACCGCCACCGCCGCATGCAGAAAGTAGCGCGGAGACCGCAAGAAGAATCAAACTAAGCGATTTTTTCATTTTGCTTCCTTACAGATACTAACGACGAGGGCCCATGTCAGAAATAACCTTAGGGGTGATGAAGACCAGCATTTCACGCTTAGCCGACTCCCTCGTCTTGTTCTTAAAGAGATTTCCAACGACTGGCACATCGCCAATTACGGGAATCTTCCTTTCTTGACTGGTTTCCTCAATTTCGAAAATGCCACCGATCACAACGGTACCACCGTTTTCAATGAGCACTTGCGTTTTTATATGTTTCGTATCAATCGCGACGCCCTGTTCGGTGGTTTCCCCACGACTGTCTTTGTTGACATCGAGATCAAGAATAATGTTTCCCTCAGGGGTCACCTGGGGCGTCACTTCCAGCTTCAACACCGCCTTCTTGAAAGCGATGGTTGTCGCGCCATTCGGCGCAGTAACTGAATAAGGGTATTCTGTTCCCTGTTCAATAAGCGCTTTTGTTTGATCCGCGGTAATAATTCTAGGACTCGAAACAATACGACCCTTGCCATCAGCCTCCATTGCAGACAGTTCGAGGGTCAGAAAACGATTCGCGGCAGAGTTGAATATTGACAACGCAAAACTCCCGACCGATGCAGCGCCCGATAGGCTTGCTGGAAGATTAACAAAATTCGCGTTGGCATTTGTGGTGCCACCGGCACCGCTGGACGCAACAGCATCAGAGAAAGAAGGACCGAAAGCTACACGGTTATTACCCCCCAGAGCATATCCACCATCGCCGCCACGATTCGAGCGCAAGTCAGCGCCTCCCAGCCGAACACCAAGAGACCGTCCAAAAGAGTCGCGCGCTTCGACGATACGCGCTTCGATTAATACCTGACGAACTGCCACATCTAGTGACATTAGTAGTCGTCGCACATCTTCGATCCGAGATGGAATGTCAGTCACGAATATCTGATTGGTTCTTGGCTCAGCAAGAGCACTTCCTCGCTCAGAAAGGAAACGCTGACTGGCGCCGCCAGCGACACCCACCAGCTGGATCAAAAGATCCGATGCCTTGGCATAATTCAACTGAAAGGCCTGGGTCTTCAGAGGCTCAAGCTGCTGAATTGCCTGTGCCGCTTCAAAATCTTTCTTTGTACGCGCGTCTATTTCATCTTTGGGAGCGATCCATAGCACGCTACCTGTTTTCCGCATACCCAGCGTTTTGGCATCCATGATAATCTGAAGCGCTTGATCCCAAGGAACGTCTTTCAGTCGCAAGGTTAGAGAACCAGTGACCGTATCGGAAGTAACAATGTTAAAGTTCGTGAAATCAGCAATTACCTGCAAAAGCGACCGCACCTCTATATTTTGAAAGTTAAGTGACAGTTTTTCACCACTGAATGCCGATCCTTGAGTCAGCTTTGACGGGTCAATCTTTTTCTGCCTGACCTCTACTACAAACTGACTGTCACTTTGGTATGCACTGTGCTCCCACTCGCCTAATGCCTCGATGGTCATTTTAACCCGGTCATCGCTCTGAAGAGTGGTGATCTTCTGAACAGGAGTGCCGAAATCCGTAACGTCCAACCGCCTGTTTAAACCCTCAGAAAGAGAAGAGCGCAGAAACTCGATGATAAGCCCATTAGCTTGCTGTTTAATATCTACAGCAGTTTCGTCGCTTCCGAGCCCGACGACCACCCGGCCAGAACCATCAACGGTGCGACGAAAGTCAACATCCCTCAACGGCCGCCCCCCCGAAGATGGCATATCCGAAACCGCCAGGTCCGAAGTGGAGGATGCAGAAGGAACAATAGGTTCCGATGGATTGAGAGTCAGAAATACTGAAGCGCCAGAAATCTCAGTACGATACGATGCAGCGTTTTTCAGATTTAATACTACGCGCGCGCGGTCACCAGCCTGAACAACCGAAATCGACTTAAGCGATCCCAGGTTTACATCAAAGCCGGTTTTTCCCGTTGCATTCACAACACCGGGGAAGTCAAGAGCAATCCTAGCAGGCGTCTGAATAGCAAACCCCGTCGGAGGCGTCGAGACGGGTTGAGTCAAATCGATACGAACGATTTCTGAACCGCCTTGGATGCTTCCAGACACGTTTCGAATTTCATTTTTACCGTACGCTGGGGGCGAAAGCACGGTCAAAAGAATGCCCAAGATTGCACCACTTGAGCACCATCCAATATCCAAACGACCGATTTTCATTTTTTACCCTCTTGCAGTTCAAGCAAAGAAATACGCTCCGACCATTCCCCGACTGCGTCCTGCACAATCTCGCGCAGTTGAATCTGCGTCTCAGAGATACTTAAAATCTTGCCGTAGTTCTGCCCGAGAAAATTTCCGACCTGTACCTGATACAGCAGATTACCCACAAGCAAAAGCGCCGCCGGAGAGCCCGACTTATTCAAGCTTCCGACCATTGCTATAGAATCTAGAGGAAAGGCTTCCAGAGGCTCCTTATGTCTCGCCATTTCGGGCGCGATCAGCCTGGAATCGGTCGCCGCGTTCAACTCGCGACGCAATTCCTGAGTGAGCTTGGTTTGATTGAATGGATCCAACAATCCAGCTGCCTTGTACGCTTCTGGAGCAAATTTTTTGGGTTCCAAGAGCTGGGGCACGCGAGCTGTTACGCCAGCTCTTTGGTCCTCTACCCACTGAGTAAGGTCGTCGCTTCCCGAGGGTGCGCAACCAAAGAGCAACAATGCCGGGAAGCTCAAAAATGCCAAAGAATACCTTACTGTCACTTTTGAGCCCCCGCTTTCTTTTGAGTCTCAATCTCTTCTTGATCGAGGTATCGATACGTTCTTGCTGTGGTGTCCAAAGTTAACATCCCACTATCCTTGGATAATGGCGTTACCGAGATTCCATTTAATGTAACAATACGTGAAAGGTGCGCAACATCCGAAGCAAATGCACCAATATCGTGAAATTTGCCAGTCACTCGAACTGAAATCGGCAACTCAGCGTAGTAGTCTTTCACGACCACTTGGCCCGGCCTGAAAAGCTCAAACTGCAAGCCGCGGCCCAACCCCGCTTGATTGATGTCCGAGAGGAGTGCAGCCATTTCTGCTTTGCTTGGTAGCTGCTTTTCTAGTTGAATGACATAGTTCTGCACCTGCTCTCGCTGATTCTTCAAAGCATCAACCCTGACCGCTTTAACTACTTTCTTTTGGAAATCTTCCTTCAGTGACAACTCTTTAGACTGCTCCGCATCTAACTGCGCTTGGTAGTCTGAAAGTCGGACGTACCAGGCGATTCCTAATGAAGCGATAGCGATTGCACCGCAAAGCAATATCCTTGGCAAAACAGGCCACAGAGAGGGATCCTTCGGGTCTAAATCGCGGAACTGGGATTGCAAACTCTCAACAACTGAGACGAACTTGAAAGAAATCTTGGCGGACCTAGCCATCTACTTCCCCTTCTCGACAGGCGAAACCCCAGTATCACCAACGCTAAGCTTTCGAGCTTCGCTAGAACGCACCAGTTGAACGCTCACATTGAACACTGCCACGCGTCGCTGTTCACGGGGACTTAAGCTGATGGTGTTTGAAACAATTTCAACAAGTTCGGGGCGTGTAAACCACTGCGTGTTGTTTGCCAAATTGCGCAACATCTCCGACACGCGCTCGTTTGACTGAGCCATGCCTTGGAGCGTCACAGTCTGGCCCTCCTGCCGGAGACTCGTTATGTAAACGCCATCGGGAAGTTGCCGAGTCAGTTCCGATAACAAGTGAACGGGGAGATTTCGGTCAGACTGAAGGTCCTCCACAGCTTTTTGCCGTGCTCGCAACGCCGCGATTTCGTCCTCAACAGTAACGACTTCAGTGATCTGCTCTTCGAGGCGCTTAACTTCACTCTCCAAGAAGAGATTTCTCGCTTGCTGACCACCAATCATCATTTGAAGCGACCAGTACGCAAAAAAAGCAATGACTAGCCCGAACACCGCCGAAGCGAACATGGTTGCCTGAAACGCTTCTTTTCGCCGTTTCCGAGCAACCTCCCGGTGCGGAAGCAGGTTAATGAGTATCACTGCAGGAACCTCCGCATTGCCAAGCCACACGAGGTCAAGTACGAAGGCGCCTCCCGCACCATCTTTTTCAGCCTAACCGAACCGCCGATTTCCATTCCATCAAACGGATTCACGACGCTACACGCAAATCCTGTTTGCTTCGTCACCGCCTCCGCCAACCCCTGCAAAGGCGCCGACCCGCCAGCAAGCATGATGTGATCAACGCGGTTATGAGGAGTGCTGGTAAAGAAGAACTGCAAGGCCCTACCAATTTCCTGTGCGATACTGTCAATGAATGGCCGCAGTACCGCTGTTTGGTAATCGTAAGGAAGCTCCCCATTACGCTTTTTACTTTCAGCCTCTTCGGTCGAAAAACCGTACTGGCGGACGATCAATTGGGTTAGCTGCGCACCGCCAAATGACTGGTCGCGGTCGTATAACACGTCGTCGTTCCGAATCACCTGTACACTGGTCGCGAAGGCACCCATCTCAAAAAGCGCCACCAGGCAGTCCACGCCTCGATTAGGGAGTCCCTCAATCAACCGACCCACTGCAAGGCGCGACGCTCGGGACTCGATGTCCACCACCACGGCTTTCAGACCGGCAGCTTCGGCCAAGCCTTGTCGATCCTGCACCTTTTCCTTACGAGAAGCCGCAATGAGTACATCAACATCGCCGGGCGCGTTCTTGCTCGGCCCGACCACGCAGAAATCAAGGCTCACCTCATCCAGCGAAAACGGAATGTATTGAATCGCCTCGGACTCGACTTGCGCTTCAAGATCGCGCTCACTCATGTCACCCGGCAGAGTGATCTTCTTTGTGATCACCGCCGACGGAGGAAGCGCCAAAGCGACGTTTCTTGTACGGGTACCGCTTTTCTTGACAAGGCGGCGCAGGGCGTCGGCCACTTCGTCAAACTTTTCGATATTGCCGTCGGTGATCCACCCCTGCTCAAGTGGCTCAATCGCACAGCGCTCTAGCACCAGCGCGCCAGACTTGCCGCGGCCCAGTTCCACCAGCTTGACACTGGACGAGCTGATGTCGATCCCGAGGAGCGGAGCGGACTGGCGACTGAATAAAGACCCCATTGAGATCAAAATATGCCCCCTGTAACTTGCCAAAATGAGGCAGTTGAACTTAACACTTCACTTGAATGCTATCAGTAAGGTGGTTCGCCCGCAAAGGTTTTTGCGCCTTTGGGCGTTCTGGACCGTTGTCAAAAGCAGACGGAATTCGAACGCAGCGGACTCGATGAGCGTGCGTCTAGGCGGCGCATTTCTAGCCAGCGTCCAAGGGACAGTGGACGGCTTTTTATAATAAGGCCACTTTTGTGACGGAGCCCCATGCCCGCATCTCCCCCCAAGCACGCACCGACTGCGGGCACGACAACAGCGCCAGTTCCTGCCCGCCGAGTTCATTGGCTGGTTCGAGGGCTTCTTTGGGTCGCAGGGCTTTTCGCTGCATCAGTGGCTGCGCTTTCCATCGGCGTTGCCTTGGCGCTCACTGTGGCTTACCCCAATCTCCCCGACGTCTCCGAACTGGCGGACTACCGCCCCAAGTTGCCCCTGCGGGTGTACTCGTCGGAGGGCGCTTTGCTGGGGGAGTTCGGCGAAGAGCGGCGAAACCTTACGCCCATAGACGAGATCCCCAAGGTCATGACCGATGCGGTCCTGGCGATTGAGGACGCGCGCTTTTTTGAACATGGGGGCGTCGACTACAGGGGGATGGTTCGGGCTGCCCTGGCCAACCTTGGGCGCGTCAAGAGCCAGGGAGCCTCCACGATCACCATGCAGGTTGCACGAAATGTTTACCTTTCGTCAGAAAAAACGTTTACGCGCAAAATTTACGAAATCTTACTGACGTTCAAACTTGAGCATCTGTTGTCGAAAAATCAGATTCTCGAAATCTATATGAACCAGATTTTTCTGGGGAATCGGGCGTACGGTTTTGCCGCGGCGTCGGAGGCTTACTTCGGCAAGCCCCTCAAATCCATCTCGGTTGCCGAGGCGGCCATGCTTGCCGGCTTGCCCAAGGCGCCCTCTGCGTACAACCCCATCAGCAACCCCAAGCGCGCGCGGTCCAGACAGCTTTACATCATCGAACGGATGGAGGAGAACGGCTTCATCTCCGCGCAACAAGCTGCAGAAGCAAAGAAAGAAGAGCTGAAGATTCGTACCGGACCCGACAACACCCGAGTTCATGCGGAGTATGTTGCCGAAATGGCTCGCCAGCTGATCTTCAGCCAGTACGGCAACGAAGCGTACACGCGCGGCCTGAATGTGTACACGACCCTGAACGCGGCGGAGCAGGAGGCTGCCTACTCTGCCTTGAGGCGTGGGATCATGGATTACGAGCGACGCCAGCAGTATCGGGGGCCCGAAAAATTTGTGCAGTTGCCCACCGCCAAGCAGGAGGTGGAGGATGCGGTCGATGATGCGCTGGCCAATCATCCCGACAATGGGGATGTAGTGTCTGCCGTAGTGCTGGAAGCAAACTCAAAAAAGATCGTCGCCGCCCGGGCAAACGGCGACGTTCTGGAAATCGTGGGCGAAGGCTTGAAGCCGGCGCAGTCAGGGCTCAGTGACAAGGCGGCTCCCAACATCAAAATCCGTCGTGGTGCCGTGATCCGTGTAGTCAAAACCGCAAAAGGTGCTTGGGAGATCACACAGCTGCCCGAAGTGGAGGGCGCATTCGTTGCCATTGATCCCCGCACCGGTGCCATTCGCGCCCTGGTGGGAGGCTTTGATTTCGACAAGAACAAGTTCAACCATGCGGTGCAGGCCTGGAGGCAGCCAGGTTCCAGCTTCAAGCCCTTCATTTATTCGGCGGCGCTCGAAAAAGGCTTTACCCCGGCCACCATCGTCAACGATGCGCCTTTGTTCTTCGATGCCGGTGTGACCGGCGGTCAACCTTGGGAACCCAAGAACTACGACGGCAAGTACGACGGCCCGATGACCCTGCGTACGGCGCTGGCCAAGTCCAAGAACATGGTGTCTATCCGGGTACTGCAAGCAGTGGGAACCAAAACAGCTCAGGACTGGGTCACCCGGTTCGGGTTCGAAGCCGACAAGCATCCGGCTTACCTCACCATGGCGCTGGGCGCTGGCTCCGTTACCCCGCTGCAGATGGCAACCGCCTATTCGGTCTTTGCCAATGGCGGGTATCGGGTCAACCCATGGCTGATTGCCAAGGTCACCGACCACAAGGGGAAGGTACTTTCGCAAACCACCGCACCCTCGCCCGCGGACCTGCCCCGCGCGATCGAGGCGCGCAACGCCTTTGTGATGAACAGCCTTTTGCAGGAGATCACTCGCTCAGGCACCGCAGCCCGCGCCCAGGCAACCCTGAAGCGCTCCGACCTCTACGGAAAGACCGGGACGACTAACGACTCGGTCGATGCATGGTTTGCCGGATTCCAGCCAACGATTGCTGCCGTCACCTGGATCGGTTACGACACTCCGAGAAACCTTGGCAGTCGGGAGACCGGTGGAGGTCTCAGCCTGCCTGTGTGGATCAGCTTCATGGAAAAAGCGCTCAAGGGCGTACCCGTGATGGAACCCGATGCGCCACCGGGTGTGGTGAACTCTGGTGGGGAATGGTTCTACGAGGAGAAGGTGCGCATCCCGGGTATCGCTGGCGCAAGCTTGGACGACCGCTCTGCAACGGCCCCGAATGCAGCGCCGGTGGCTCCACCACCCCAAGAAGAACGCAACCGCATCCTTGATCTGTTTCGCAACTGACGCCAACCCGGCGGCGATTCGCGCATCAAGCCGGAGCGCCTGAATGGAACCGAAGCGTCAACCCCGATTGCGCGCTCGCGCTGCGGCTGAGACATGCGAAAAATTCGCCTGCGCCTTTCGTGTCTTGCCAGGATCTGCCGTCAAACCGATAGTGGTAGCCCCCGGATCGCGCTGCCATCCACACCTCCTTCAACGGCTTTTGCAAGTTGACGATGATCTGACTGCCATCGGAGAAGGTCAACGTCACCATCCCCCCACTGCGCTGGTTATCGATATCAGCGTCTGAGGTGTCGTTGATGTGGTCACAGCTGGCCTCGATCGCCCGCAGCAGCTCTTCCGCATGGTTCATGAACTCAAGGTCGGTCATACAATTATTCGATGTTGAAGGCTTGTGAAATTCTAGTGAGGGCCATTGTCCTCATGGCGACCCTGGGCGCCTTGTATGGCTGCGGTCAGCGCGGGCCACTGTATCTTCCCTCCCCCACGCAAGCCCCTCAAAGGGCGTCGCTTCCTCAAACGCTGGTATCGCCTGTCACCGACGTCTTGGCCCCCAGGAGTGAAGAGCCTCAGGCCCGTTCTGACCAGCCCCAGTGACGCTCTGCATCGGCGTTCGCGGCAAGGGCCCAGACGATGCCCGCCCTGATAGAGAACAACAAACGCTGGCCGGCCAAGCGTGAATCAGCCCTGGCACGGGACATCGTGCACCGAAAGACCATGATCGCATGGGCCACGGGGCGGCTACCCCATTCGGTTCTGGCCTGTTGCAACCGACTGAACGATGGCAGAGCGAGCAGATTTTTGCCGCTTTCCAGCCCACTGCCAGAGGCGCCACGCCAGCAATGCTGCCAGCAACGCTCCGTACAGCGCGACCTCGGCGAAATCATTTTTTCCGGCCCGCATCCACAAAAAATGCAGAACCGCCAGGCACGCAACGGCATGGACCGAGGCGTGGAGCCGTCGCCAGCGCACCGCCCCCAGGGCTTTGATGGCGCGGTTGAATGAGGTCGCAGCCATCAGCAACAAAAGCACCATGGCCACAAAGCCCACCAGAATGAAGGGGCGCTTGGCGATGTCTGCCGCGATGTCGCCCACATCGAACGCCATGTCGAACCAGCTGTAGCTCAACAGGTGCAAGGCGGCGTAGAAAAACACAAACAACCCCAGCATGCGGCGAAACCGTGCGAGCTCTGGCGTGCGCGTGATGACCCTCACGGGGGTGACCGCCAGCACAAGGCAGAGCGCCCGGAGGGTCCAGTCGCCCGTGGATCGAACCAGAGCCTCCGCAGGATTGGACCCCAGCTGATCCGCAAAAGCGGCGTACAGCAGCCAGGCAAAGGGGGCCAGGCAGACGGCGAAAACCAAAGGCTTGGCAGCGGGCGATAACAAAAATCTACGCATCTGCTGGCGCGGCTAGCAACGTCGATGGGCGGGCACCACGGCGGGGGTCAGTAGAACTTCTTGAGGTCCATGCCCGCGTAGAGCTGGCCCACCTGCGCCTCATAGCCGTTGAACATCAGCGTCTTGCGCTTCTTGGCAAACAGGCCATCTTCGCCAATGCGCCGCTCGGTCGCCTGGCTCCAGCGGGGATGATCCACATCGGGATTCACGTTGGAATAAAACCCGTACTCCTGCTTTGCCGCCTTGTTCCACGCAGTGGCTGGCTCCTTTTCGACAAAGCGGATCTTCACAATGCTCTTGGCGCTCTTGAAACCGTATTTCCATGGCACCACCAGGCGCACTGGCGCTCCGTTTTGATTGGGCAGCACTTCGCCGTACATCCCAAACGCCAGCAGCGTCAAAGGATGCATGGCTTCATCCAGCCTCAGACCTTCCACATAGGGCCACTCCAGTACCCGCGAGCCCACGAAGGGCATGGTGGCCTTGTCGGCCAGCGTGACAAATTCAACGTACTTTGCGCTGCCTTGTGGCTCCACGCGCTTGATCAGTTCCGACAGCGAATAGCCTACCCACGGAATGACCATGGACCAGCCCTCCACACAGCGCAACCGGTAGATCCGCTCTTCCTGTGCGCTCAGCTTGACGAGATCTTCAATGCCGTACCGGCCCGGCTTTTTCACCAGCCCCTCCACCTCTACGGTCCATGGGGTCGTCTTGAGCGTGTGAGCGTTGCGCGCGGGGTCTGCCTTGTCGGTACCAAACTCGTAGAAGTTGTTGTAGGTGCTGGCATCCTTGTAGTCGGTCAGCTTTTCCAGGGTTGCCCCCCCGGCGAGCATCGACCGGGTGGCTGGCAGTGGGGCAAGTTTGCCGGGACGGGGAACCGCCGCCGCCTGCGCCAGCGCCTCACGGCCTGCCCATGCCGCAAGGGCGGCTGCCGCCGTGCCGGAAGCCATGAGCTTGAGCATCTGCCGACGCTGCTCGTACACCGAACGGGAGGTGATTTCAGAAGGATGCGGATGGATGAAGCCGGAATCACGGGAAGGGATCAGCATGGGGGGTCTCCGGGTAGGCGTCAAATGAGCAAGCAGGTCACGAAGGGAGCAATACGGCCCATAGTTCGTTCTGTGCGCGCCTCAGGTTACACCGAAGGCGATACGCTTGCAGCGTGCCCCGGCGCAACCCACCCCAATGCCGGGAGATCGCGCCAACCGGTGTGGCTGGCCCGATCCATGCGCGGCGATCAAAGTGTTCCGTAGCTGTGGAGCCCGCTGAGGAACATGTTGACCCCCAGGAACGCAAAAGTGGTGACGGCAAGACCCACCAGCGCCCACCAGGCAGAAATGGCACCACGCAGGCCTTTCATCAGGCGCATGTGCAGCCAGGCAGCGTAGTTGAGCCAGACGATGAGCGCCCAGGTCTCCTTCGGGTCCCAGCTCCAGTACCCACCCCAGGCCTCGGCGGCCCACAGGGCACCCAGCACGGTCGCAATCGTGAAGAAGGCGAAACCCACCGCAATGGACTTGTACATCACATCGTCAAGGATCTCGAAAGACGGCAGGCGCTGTGCAATCCGCTTGCGCCCCAACAGGATGCCGGCCACGATCAAGGCTGAGATGCCAAAGTACACCATCCAGTAGCCGCTACCGTTTTCCGTAGCACCCTGGCGGAACACGATGGGCTCAAAGCACAGCACCACGCCCAGCAGCCACAAAGGTGCCAGCTTGTACCAGCGCGTCTCGGTAGCCTGCTGCTTGATCAGGTACGCGAAGGCCACCATCGCGGCGAGGGCAAAGGTGCCATAACCGATGAAGTTGGCGGGCACATGCAGCTTCATCCACCAGCTTTTCAGGGCGGGCACCAGGGGCTGGATCTCGTGCGCCTCGCGCACCACGGTGTACCAGAGCAGGAACCCCACCGCTGCGCTGACCACCAGCATCACGAAGCCACCCAAGGCACGGGTGTCGTACTGCTCTTCGTAGTAGAGGTAAAAGGCCGCCGTCATCCAGCAAAACAGCACGAACACCTCGTACAGGTTGCTCACCGGGATATGGCCGATGTCAGGCCCGATCAGGTAGCTTTCGTACCAGCGCACCATCGTGCCGATCAGCGCCATGGTCACAGCCACCCAGGCAATGCGTGAGCCGAGGAGGCTCATGGTGCGACCCTCGCCGCGGGAGAACATGCCGATCCAATAGAACGCTGTGCTCATGAAAAAGAGCATGCTCATCCACAAGATGGCCGACTGGCTGGACAGGAAATACTTGAGTGCGAACACAGCATCAGCCCGGGCCAGGTTGCCTGCGCCGTCCTGCTGATACAGACCGATGGCGAACAGCGACGCGGCAGCCACGATCAGTGTCAGGGCACGCAACGGCCTCCAAAACCACCCCAGCCAGATCATGGACGGAATCGTTCCGATCAGGATGCCTTTTTCGTACCCGTCCATGAAGCTGCCGTAGCGCTGCAGCGCAAAGATCCCGCCGACGGTCACAAGCAGGGCAAAAAGCCAGTCGAATCCGCTGCGGCGAGCAAAGTAACCTTCATTCAGGGTGATCGTGGTCGTCGTGGATGAGGATGTCGCGGTGTTCATGCGTTGCCTTGGCGGGGAGATGCCCCGATCAGTTTTTGAGCGAGCTGTACAAACTCCTGGTCGCCGTCCATGGTCTTGCGGTTGGTCGACAGGGCCATGGTCGCGTGGGTGCGGCCATCTTGTGGCGCGATCCAGACCCATACGCGACGCTCGCGGACGTAGAGCATGGCAAAAATGCCCAGAATCAGCAAGGCGCACCCCAGATAGACAATATGCTTTCCAGGGGCTCGCGCCACCTGGAAGACGCTGGCCTGCACCTGGGTGAAGTCCTTGAGCTCGAACGCCAACGGCGCTGGGTACGCCTGGGCATCGCTGAGCGAGAGCACGGCCTGGGTCATGAAAGCGCGGGTCTGGTCGTCCTGGGCCAACGGGGCCAGGCCCGCCTGCTGGCGCGTTAGCTGCCCCAGCTCGAACAGCGTGCCATTGAGAATGCGCACCAGCACCTCGCCAGCGCGCGCGCGGTCGGCCTCGGGGACGTTCGCTTCCATGAAATCCGACACGGCATGCAGCCCGCCGCTGGTCTTGCCATGGCTGGCATCGCCCTGCCCGGCAAACAGTGCCAAGGCACGCAACGCTGAGTGCTGCAACTGGCTGGAGAGATCGCCGCGGGATGGATCGACCGCCTGCGCCACGTAGCGGCGTACCGCCTGCTCGCGCATCTGCGGGTCAGCCAGCGCCGCCTTCATGCGCATAAAACCGTCCACGCTGCCTTGGTCATCGGCCGGCACGCGAAGGTAGCGAAAGGGCTCGGAGGGCGTTTCGCGCACCCCCAGCAAGAACACGGGCACGCCATCGCCCGTATCCACAGGCAGCATGTAGTTGTGAAACTCGCGTGCCTGTCCGGCAGCATCGCGCAGCTTGTAGGTCACGCTGGGGCCGACGTTGCGCAGTTCCTTCTTGGTCACCGTCTTGTTGGCGGCACCCAGCCGGGATTCGACCGATTCGCGCAGGTCGACCTTGCGCACGTCCACTCCCGTCCCGCCTGGGCCCGAACCGGCAAAGTTCTCCACGTTGATGGTGCGCAGGGCGGTGAACTCCAGCGTCAGCGTGTCATGGCCGGGCAGCCCGCCCCGGTTGGTGAGCTGGGTGGAATTGCCCACCACGCCTTCCACATCAAATGCTTTCGCACCCGGCACCATGGGCACCGCGCGCAGCTTGAGGTGCGAGCCGCCATCGTCAAAGCTGGACTGGTAGATCTCGATGCCTTTGTAGCTGGCCGGATGATTGACTTCGACCCGGGCGGGGATCTTCTCACCGGTGGCCTTGTCGTGGATGACAATTTCACTGGCAAACAGCTTGGGCATGCCGGTGGAGTAATGCTCCACGATGAACTTCTTGAGCTCGATGGAAAAGGGAAGGGCTTGCAGCAGCACGCCATCCGACTGGTTCAGGATGGCTGTGCTGGACTGCATGCCCTCGGCCACCAGCAGGTTGCCGCGAAAGGTGGGGTTGCGTTCGGACAGCCGGTGCTCCGGCTTCACATCGGCGATCAGGCCGCCACCCTGGTAGGGCGTCTTGCCGCCCCACAGCATCTGCGCGCGCACGATCAGGTCACCATCGAGCAGCCCGCCGATGCACACGAGCACAATGGCGCTGTGCGCCGCGATGTAGCCCAGCTTGTTGGCGGCACCCGCCTTGGCGGCCACCATCCAGCCGGTGCCCGGCCCGGCGGCGGTGTCGCGCTGCTGCAGGCGCACCTTCCAGCCGCCCCCGGCCAGCATGGTGCCGATGCGGCGCGCCTCGGCTTCAGAACTGCCTGCAAGATCTGCCTGTGCCTTGTGGTGGAAGGCCTGGAGACTTTGCTCGCGAATGTTCTCCTTGTAGACCTTCAGGTCCGCCAGGATCTTGGGCGTGTTGCGGGCGATGCACAACGACGTGCTGAGCACCAAAAACGCCAGGATCAGCAGGAACCACCATGCGCTGTACACCGCGTTGAGCTGGATGGCGGCGAAGACCTCGGCCCAAAACGGACCAAACTGGTTAACGTAGTTGACCGCTGGCTCATGCTGCTTGAGCACCGTGCCGATCACCGATGCAATGCAGATCACCGTCAGCAACGAGATCGAAAACCGCATCGACGAGAGCAGCTCGATCGCAGCGCGCAGGGCTTGGGAGCCGGACCGGACGCGAAGGCCCTGGGTGTTGTCGGACATGGATGGATGAGGCTACGAGCACGAAACAAAAAGGGCGGGCCATCTTCGAGATGGGCCCGCCCTTTTTGGGATTGTTATTGGCGGTTGGTTCCGTGCGGCCAGGTACCGAATGAGGCGCCTGGCAGCAAAGGTCAGCGCAGGCCAGCGATGTAATCAGCCACGGCGCGGATTTCCTTGTCGTTGAGCTTGGCCGCGACTTGCGTCATTTGCTGGCTGTTGGCGCGCGAACCGTCGCGGAACATGTTGAGCTGGGCCACGGTGTAGTCGGCGTGCTGACCCGACAGGCGGGGGTACTGCGCCGGGATGCCGGCACCGTTCGGGCTGTGGCAGCCCGCACAGGCTGCGATCTGCCGATCCGCAATGCCGCCGCGGTAGATACGCTCACCCAGGGCCACCAGATCCTTGTCTTTTGCAAAACCGGGCTTGATGGGCTTGGCAGCGACCCAGTAAGCAATGTTGCGCATGTCGTCGTCCGACAATGCTGCTGCAAAGCCCTTCATGACCGCGTTGTTGCGCTTGCCCGATTTGAATTCCTGCAGTTGCTTGACCAGGTACTCGGGGTGCTGCTGCGACAGCTTGGGGTTGGCCGCAATGGCCGAGTTGCCGTCTGCTCCATGACAGGCCGCACACACCGCGGTGTAGGTCGCTTCGCCCTTGACGAGATCCGGCTTGGCCGCCTTGGGCGCTGCACCCGCTGCAAAGGCCGAAAAAACAGGTGCTGCCAGTGCGGCAGCAGTCAGCATGGATGCAAGCAACTTCATATCGAGGGAGTGTGTATAGGTGCGCAAAACCTCGCGATTCTACAATGGCGCTCCCTCGCATCCCAATTCCCCATGACGACACCCACCACTGCGCCAGTTGCTGGCCCTCTCCCGCCCGCACCCGACGCCAAGATCGCCATGGGCTGGATGCACACCGCCAGGTTCCTCACAACGGCTGCGCAGCTGCACCATCTGCCTGCGATCCACGTCCCCGAAATCGCTTTCGTCGGCCGCTCCAACGCGGGCAAATCCACCTGCATCAATACGCTTACCCAGCAAAAGCAGCTGGCTTTTGCCTCCAAAAGGCCGGGGCGCACGCAGCACATCAACCTGTTTGCGCTGGGCAAGCACGGCGTGACGGATGCGGTGCTGGCGGATTTGCCCGGCTACGGCTATGCCAAGGTGTCGCATTCCGACAAGGTGCGTTGGCAGCAGGTGATGGTCAACTACCTGGTCAGCCGCCCGGGCCTGACGGGCATCGTCTTGCTGTGTGACCCCCGGCTCGGGCTGACCGAGCTGGACGAGGCCCTGCTCGAAGTGCTGCGCCCACGGGTCGAAGCGGGGCTGAAGTTCCTCATCCTGCTGACCAAGGCCGACAAGCTCACGCGTGCCGAACAAGCCAAGGTGCTGTCGATTACGCGGCTGCAGGCTGGCGGGGGCGAGGTGAAGCTGTTTTCGGCGCTCAAAAAGCAGGGTGTGGATGAGGTGGCCCAGCTGCTGTGGCAGTGGTCACACCCGGTTCAGCCGGTCATGCAGGAGGCGCCCGACGCCACAGCCCCCAGCGTGGCCTCGGGCTCATCGACCGAAAATGGTATTCAAAATAGCCCATAGCGCACGTCAGCAGGGCGATTAATGCTATCGTAAATATAGCAATCATGATCCAGACGCGCTCCGTCCATCTTTCGCAGGGCATCACGCTCGAATGCCGCACCAGCGGCGTGGCGGGCAGGCCGGTGCTGATGTTTTTGCACGGCTTTCCCGAGGGCGCATTCATCTGGGACGACCTGCTGCTGGCCTTCTCCCGCCCTGAAAACGGCGGCTACCGCTGCGTAGCCCCCTACCTGCGCGGGTTTGGGCCATCCAGCAGCCCGGCAGAGGTTGAGGCTTACCGGGCCAAGCACCTCGTGGGCGACCTGGCCGGACTCATTGATTTGGAAAGTGCAGCAGGTATGGTGGATTGCCTGGTGGCACACGACTGGGGCGGTGCCGTGGCCTGGAATCTGGCCAACCAGCAGCCCGGGCGCATGAAGCGGCTGGCCATCATCAACTCGCCCCACCCCGGCGCATTCCTGCGCGAGCTGCAGCGCGATGCTGCCCAGCAGGCTGCGAGTCAGTACATGCACTTTCTTTGCCGCCCGGACGCCGAAGCGCTGCTGGCCGAAGACGGTTTCCGCCGCCTTTTCGGCTTCTTTGACCAACCCGACGGCAGCGCGCCCAGTTGGCTGACCGACCGCGTGCGCGCGCAGTACCGGGCGCTGTGGCAGCAAGGCCTGACGGGCGCCTGCAACTACTACCGCGCCAGCCCGCTGCGGCCGCCACGCGAGGGCGATCCCGGCGCGCGGGCGATCACGCTGGCGGACTCCATGCTGACCGTGAGCGTGCCCACCCTGGTGCTGTGGGGCATGGACGACCCGGCATTGCTGCCCGGCTTGCTCAACGGCCTGCCCGGCTGGGTACCCCAGTTGCAAATCACCCAGATCGATGGGGCCTCCCACTGGATCGTGCACGAGCACCCGGAGCGCGTGACACAGGAGCTCCAGCGCTTCTTGCTACTAAATTGATAGCTACAACGGCATACGCATCAGGCGTAAGGCGGTGATTTTTCATTGAAAATCGGCTGGAAACACGGCAGGCTGGTCGGTGCGATCCTGTCCGTCATTCCGGCTGCTACCGAGTCAATACACCGACGCCTCGCCTACCGGCCGGGTCTTGAACCGCTTGTGCACCCAGTAATACTGGCCGGGCGACACGTCGATATAGGCTTGCAGCTGCGCGTTCATCCGCGCGGTGTCCGCCTCGGCGTTGTCGGAGGGAAAGTCGGGCCAGACCGGTGTGATCTCGGCCACATAGCCTGCAGGCGTCAGCCGGGTCACCATCGCAATCACCTTGGCCCGCCCCAGGCGCGCAAAGCGCGACAGCGACGGCACGGTGGCGGCCTGCACCCCATAGAACGGCACAAACAGCGAATCATTGCGCCCAAAGTCCATATCAGGCAGCAGGTACAGCAGCCCACCCTTGCGCAGGTTGGCAATGATGGGCTTGACGCCATCGCTGCGATTGAGCATGCGCACATCGCCAAACCGCTGGCGCCCCTGGCGGAACCAGGCATCCACCGCCGGATCGGGGTGCGTGGCAAAGATCGACGTGAACGCGCGCGGCGTGTGGAGCGTGAGCGCCGATCCGCCTGCGTCCATCCCGTAGAAATGGGGAGCAAAGATGATGGTGGGCGTGTCGCCCTCCAGCTCCTGCAAAGCACCGATCAGCTTGACACGCCGCAGCACCACATCGCGCGGGGCAAACCACAGCCAGCTGCGGTCCAGCCACGACTGGCAAAACACCACAAAGGTCTCCTGCGCCCAGGCACGCCGCTGCGCTTCGGGCGTATCCGGGTAACACAGCGCCAGATTGCGCAGCGCCACGCGGCGGCGGGGCGCTGCCAGCACAAACAGCGCGCGGCCAATCAGCCACCCCATGCCACGCAGCACGGGCAACGGCAACCACGCCAGCACGCGCATGAACCACACGCCCAGCCGTCCTGTCATGCGGGTGCTCCTTGCGCGGACGCGACTTCGCCACGGGGCTGTTTGTACCGGCCGTAGCCCCACAGGTACTGCCCGGGGCACTGGCGAATCAAGTGCTCCATGGCCTGATTGATTTGGAGCAGCGCCTCCCCCATGTCGGCGGACAGCGCCTGTGACAGCGGCTCGAAATACGCAGCAAAGCCCCGCCCCCAGGCCAGGCGCTCGCAGCGCACCAGCACCACGGCAGCGCCCGTCTGCTGCGCCAGGCGCGCCGCCAGCGTCATGGTGTAGGCATCCTGCCCAAAAAATGGCGCCCACTGACCCTGCCCCTCGGGCGGCACCTGGTCTGGCAGCAGGCCCACCGCCTCACCGCGGCGCAAGGCCTTGATCATTTGCCGCACGCCCGCCAGCGTGGTGGGCACGGCCAGCATGCCAGGGCGGTTGCGCGCGGTTTCCATCACCCGGGCCAGCCACGCCTGGCGTGCGGGGCGGTACAGCACAGTGATCGGACCACGCTCGTCACCCCAGCACCGAGCCACCGCCTGCGCAGACAGCTCAAAGCAGCCCAGGTGCGGCGTCAAAAACACCACCCCGCGCCCTTGGGCGTATGCGTTGTCCACACAGGCCGCGCCGATGACCGCGCAGGGCAACGGAGCGCCCAACCACAGCCTGGGCAACTCGGCCACCATCCGGCCCGCGTGCCCCACGGCGGCGCGCACCTGTGCAAACCGATAGCCCGCCCGCGCCGAGTTCGCCAGGAACCGCCGCCGGTAGGTCGGCGAGGCGACAAACGCCATCCAGCCCATTGCTGCGCCCAGCATATGCAGCATCCACAGCGGGAGCACTGAAAAGAATCGGAAGACGACTGGCATTAAAATGGAAAGGTCGCTGAGTTAAATGAGCAACTTGCAGGGCGACGTTAAAAACATCTGCTAAAGCGTTCGCCAAAGCTCCCAGGCTGCGGGCGACGCCCAAAATGCCGGAACACAGGAGTTTATTCAAATGGCGAACGACTTTCTCTTCACCTCGGAATCCGTCTCGGAAGGCCACCCTGACAAGGTGGCTGACCAGATCTCCGACGCGATCCTCGATGCGATCCTCAGGCAGGACTCCCGCAGCCGCGTCGCTGCCGAAACGCTGACCAACACCGGCCTTGTGGTTCTGGCAGGCGAGATCACCACCAATGCCCACGTGGACTACATCCAGGTAGCGCGCGACACGGTCAAGCGCATCGGCTACGACAACACCGACTACGGCATCGACTACAAAGGCTGCGCCGTGCTGGTGGCCTACGACAAACAAAGCAACGACATCGCACAGGGCGTGGACCACGCAAGCGACGACCACCTGAACACCGGCGCTGGTGACCAGGGCCTCATGTTCGGTTATGCCTGCGACGAAACACCGGAGCTCATGCCCGCGCCCATCTATTACGCACACCGTCTGGTCGAGCGACAGGCCCAGCTGCGCAAGGACGGCCGCCTGCCCTTCCTGCGCCCGGATGCCAAGAGCCAGGTCACCATGCGCTATGTGGACGGCAAACCCCATAGCATCGACACCGTGGTGCTCTCCACGCAGCACCACCCCGACCAGAGCGAGACGCAAACGAAGATGAAGGCCTCGTTCACCGAGGCCATCATCGAAGAAATCATCAAGCCCGTGCTGCCCAAGGAGTGGCTGCACAACACGCGCTACCTCATCAACCCCACCGGCCGTTTCGTCATCGGCGGCCCTCAGGGCGACTGTGGCCTGACCGGCCGAAAGATCATCGTGGACACCTATGGTGGTGCCTGCCCCCATGGCGGCGGCGCCTTCAGCGGCAAAGACCCCACCAAGGTGGACCGCAGCGCCGCCTACGCCGCGCGCTACGTGGCCAAGAACATCGTGGCCGCAGGCCTGGCACGGCAGTGCCAGATCCAGGTGGCCTACGCCATCGGTGTTGCGCAGCCGATGAACATTACGGTCTATACCGAGGGCACAGGGCTGATACCCGACGAGCAGATCGCCAAACTGGTGCGCACGCACTTCGACCTGCGTCCGAAAGGCATCATCCAGATGCTGGATCTGCTGCGCCCCATCTACGAAAAGACTGCCGCGTACGGTCACTTCGGCCGCGAGGAACCCGAATTCACCTGGGAAAAGGCAGACAAGGCCGCGGCCCTGCGCGCGGCAGCCGGGCTGTAAACCCTTGGTGCTAACCGCAGTGGTGCGCGGGAGCGATCACGGTGTCGAAATCGCTGTCAGGCCAGTCGCAATCCACAGCGATGTCCGTCGCTTTCGCGTGGATTTGCGACGCAGCATGGCGGCGGTTTTCGGTGCCTTGATGAAAAGAATTTCAAACTCGGGACAATCGCGACCATGGCGATCGTAAAGAAGTGAGCATCATGCCTCTGCATAGCTATCAGGATCGCGCTATCGCCTTTCTGACCCAGCATGGCAAAGAGGCGGTTGTTGCCGCAGCGCTGGAACCCAGGCTGGGATGCACCATTGAACATGTGACAGGCTACGACACCGACCTGCTGGGCACCTTCACCCGTGAACGAAGTCGCCCAGGCAGCCAACTGGATGCCGCGCGCCGCAAGGCACGCAAGGGCATGGAGCTTTCCGGGCTGTCTGCGGGGATTGCGAGCGAGGGCAGCTTCGGCCCCGATCCGTTCACAGGCATGTTCCCCTGGAACATCGAGATGCTGGTCTTGATCGATGACCTTTTAGGCATCGAGGTCGTCGGAATGGCCCAAGGCCCCGCACGCAATGGTTGCCTGCTTACGCACACGTGGCAGGAAGCAAAGGACTTTGCCGATCGCGAAGGCTTCCCAGAGCACCATCTGGTCTTGCGCCCGCAGGGCCAGGATGATGCGCGCATTCACAAAGGCATCTCCACTCCACAAGCGCTGAAGACCGCCTTTGACCTGTGCGTATCGCAATCGGAAAACGGCACAGTGTGGATCGAAGTCGACCTGCGCGCCTTTGCCAATCCCAGCCGAATGGCGCACATTGCGCAAGCCGCGCAAGACCTGGGCAATCGCCTTAAAGTCACCTGCCCCACCTGCCGCGCACCTGGCTACGGGGTCACCAGCCGCCAGCCGGGGCTTCCGTGCGAATCGTGCGGCCAGCCAACAACGAGCTATCGGTCAGAAATATGGTCGTGCGTAAGTTGCCGTTACCAGAACGAGGTCCCGCGTACCGACCGGGTGACGACCGAAGCGCGTCATTGCCCCCGTTGCAACCCTTGACGCGACGCCACTCCGATTACGCGATATTGATTGCGCAAAGCAAACCGCCCTTCGACTCTGAGGAGTGGAAGGGCGGGCTGGGCTGTAGGGGCCTGACGATGACCTACTTTCACACGGGAACCCGCACTATCATCGGCGCA
>NZ_JBKDRI010000164.1:0-1377 GCF_046341535.1 Acidovorax sp.
GCCTGCGGCCACAGCACGATGCCGCCCGCTGCGTAGATGGCCACGGCAATGGCGGTAAGCAGGGCCGAGACCAGGTTTTTCATGCCATTCATGGCATTGAGCTGCGTCTGCCCCAGCAGGCCAAACAGTGCCAGCAGCAGAATGCCCAGCCCGCCATTGAAGTAGCCGCCATAGGCCGCCACGGCCAGTACCCCCACGGTGGCCTTGGCGGTGGAGGGCTTTCCGCCCGCCAGCATGTGGCGCAACTGCGGCCCGAACGCAAACAGCGCGGTGGCGGCCAACAGCAGCCAGGGCACGACGCGGCGAAACGTGGTGTCGGGCGTGACCAGCAGCAGCGCAGCCCCCGCCGAGCCGCCGACGAGTGACAGCGCCACCAGCAGCCGCATGGACAACCCCGGCGGCGGCTGCATGTCTTCCCGAAAGCCCCACGCGCCCGCCATGTAGCCCGGCAGCAGCGCCACGGTGCCCGTGGCATTGGCCACCACCGGCGGCACGCCGGTGAAAACCAGGGCAGGCAGGGTCAGAAAGCTGCCCCCTCCGGCAACGGCATTGAGGGCACCCGCGACGAAGGCGGCGGCAAGCAGCAGGGGGGTATCCAAATCATCTCCTGGGCTGCGGCCTCATGCAGGCGGCATTGCGCCGATCTTAGGTGCAGGTGGATGCTTTGCCAGTTTTGATTGCGACTGAAAAAGGTGCGACTGCTTTGCGGCAGCGGCCACCTCGAGGCGGCCGCACCTGCTCAGGCCGCGTAGGGGTCGTCAAAGCCCAGCTCGCGCAGGATGTCGGTCTCGTACGCTTCCATCGCCTCGGCGTCGGCGGTGCTGGTTTCGTGGTCCCAGCCCTGGGCGTGCAGGGTGCCGTGCACCAGCATGTGGGCGTAGTGCGCTTGCAGGGTCTTGTGTTGCTCGCGGGCCTCGCGCTCGATCACCGGGGCGCACAGCACCAGGTCGGCAGTGACCACCGGCTCGGCCGTGTAGTCGAAGGTCAGCACGTTGGTGGCGTAGTCTTTGTGGCGGTAGTCGCGGTTGAGCTGCCGGCCCTCTTGCTCGCCCACGATGCGCACGGTGATCTCGGCATCGGTGGCCAGCGCGTGGCGAATCCAGCGCATGACCTTGTGGCGTGGCAGCGCGGCGCGGTGCGCTGCCGCGCCCTCCAACGGGCCAAATTGCAGCGACAGGGAGAGTTGGTTCAGGGGCATTTTGAATATTTTTTGCCTGTTGCGCTTGCTGGGTAAGTGCAAGTAGCTATGAATTCAGGAGCATATTCCCCGGGGCTCAGTCACGCGCACGGGCTGCCGCCGCACGGCGCGGCGCGTCGTACGCATCCACGATGCGGGCCACCAGCGGGTGGCGCACCACGTCGGCGCTGGTAAAGCGT